>JAVHQO010000050.1:0-3995 GCA_036171175.1 Gallionella sp. | reverse complement strand
CGGCATCGAGCAGATTCGGCTCGTTGGCATTTTGTCCGAGGTTGGTGCGGCGGATTGCCACGGTGACAATCTCCGCGCCGCTGGCATCCAATGCCGCGCGTGTCTCGGTGAAATCTTTGTATTTTCCCGTACCAACCAACAAGCGAGATTGATAAGTTTTGCCCGCGATAACTAAAGTGTCGTTCATGTTTTTCAGGATTGATGTATTGATGATGTAAGTCGGATAAGCCGCGTCATGCGACCCGCTGGTTTGGTGTGTTCGAGCGGCGTTGACTCGTCCGTTATTCAGCCACCGCCCACCGCAACCACCAGTTCGAGCTGGTCGCCATTGGCTAATGACACATTCGCATAAGTGCTGCGCGGCACGATTTCGCCGTTGCGCTCCAGCGCGATGCGTTTGCCGGTGTAGCCTAAGTGCGCGATGAGTTCGGCAAGGTTTAGAGCCGCAGGAAATGTTTGGCTTGCGCCGTTAATGGTTAAGGTAATCACTACGAGGACGGTCCGTGTTAGAATGCGCGCCGCATTTTACACGCGGGTGTAGTTCAATGGTAGAACGGCAGCTTCCCAAGCTGCATACGAGGGTTCGATCCCCTTCACCCGCTCCATATTCAGCCTGCTTTTGCAGGCTTTTTCATGCCCGCTGCAACGTCCTAAATGGTTTACGCGAAGACGCGTGCCAGTTCTGCACCAGGATTGTCGGCACGCATAAAAGCTTCGCCGACTAAAAATGTTTGCACGTTTTGAGCGCGCATTTGTTGCACATCGGCGGCGGTAAAAATGCCGCTTTCGGTCACGACAATGCGATCATTGGGAATGCTTGCCAGTAAGCCCAATGTGGTTTGCAAGCTCACTTCAAAAGTGCGCAAATTGCGATTGTTAATGCCGATGAGCGGGGTGTTAAGTTGCAGCGCGACATCCAGTTCGGCAGCGTTGTGCACCTCCACCAACACCGCCATGCCAAGCTGTTGCGCGACCGTCTCCAATGCTTTCATTTCATCCAATAACAAGGCGGCGGCAATCAGCAAAATTGCATCCGCACCCATCGCGCGCGCTTGATAAATTTGATATTCATCGACGATAAAATCTTTGCGCAATACGGGCAAATCACACGCCGCACGCGCCTGTTGCAAATACGTCGCACTGCCCTGAAAAAACTGCTCGTCAGTCAACACCGACAAACACGCCGCGCCATGTTCTGCATAGCTTGCCGCGATGTCAGCGGGATTAAAATTTTCACGAATGATGCCTTTGCTGGGACTGGCTTTTTTAATTTCGGCAATGACGGCGGGTTTGCCAGCGGCAATTTTGGCGCGTATCGCAGCAACAAAATCACGCGTGGGTTCAGCTTGCAGTGCGTCTAAACGCATCACAGCCAGTGGGTTTTGCAGCTTGGCGGCGGCGACTTCTTGCGCTTTAACAGCGAGGATTTTATTCAGGATGTCAGACATTGCAGTGCGCGGATTTTTCGAGGGCGCGCATTCTAGCACTTGAGGTAAAATGCGCGCTTTGCCAAATCAGCCCTCCCTTTTATGAGCGATATAAAAGCCTATATGCAGCAAGTCGGTGTCAACGCGCGCGCCGCATCGCGCCTGATGGCAATGGCGGACACCGCGACTAAAAACCGCGCGCTGCTCGCCATCGCCGAGGCGATTTTGTCTAGCCGCGCGCAGCTCATCGCTGAGAATGCGAAAGATTTGTCCAACGCAAAAAACAACGGCTTGGATGCCGCATCTTTAGACCGTTTAACCATCAACGATAAAACCATTAACGAGATTGCCGAGGGCTTACAACAACTCGCCGCGTTGCCTGATTTAATTGGCGCAATTAGTGATTTGAGCTATCGCCCATCGGGCATACAAGTGGGCAAAATGCGCGTGCCGTTGGGCGTGATAGGCATCATTTACGAGTCGCGTCCTGACGTGACCGCCGATGCCGCAGGGCTGTGTTTGAAGTCGGGCAACGCGGCGATTCTGCGCGGCGGCTCGGAGGCGATTCATTCCAATCAAGCCATTGCCGCCTGCGTTCATGCAGGGCTGCGCGCGGCGGGCTTGCCTGAAACAGCGGTGCAAGTGGTCAATACCACTGACCGCGCGGCGGTGGGCGAGCTCATCACCATGCAGCAGTATGTCGATGTCATCGTGCCGCGCGGCGGCAAAAGTTTAATTGCGCGCATCAGTGCGGAGGCTAAAGTGCCAGTCATCAAACATCTCGATGGCATTTGCCATGTGTATATCGACGCTGAAGCGGACATTACTAAAGCCATCCTGGTTGCAGACAACGCCAAAACGCATCGCTACGGCGTGTGCAACGCGATGGAAACCTTGCTGGTGCATGAAAAAGTGGCGGCTCTCGTGTTGCCTAAACTGTGCAAAATTTATCTGGATAAAGGCGTGGAACTGCGCGGCGACGCAGCCGCGCGTGAGCTGGTTACTGCCATGAAAATCGCCACTATTGAGGATTGGCGCACCGAATATCTCGCGCCGATTTTGAGTGTGCGCATCGTCGCTAATTTGGATGAAGCGATAGACCACATCAACACTTACAGCTCGCAACATACCGACAGCATCATCACGGAAAATTACACCAAGGCGATGCGCTTTTTGCGCGAGGTCGATTCCAGCAGCGTGATGGTGAACGCTTCAACACGTTTCGCCGACGGCTTTGAATATGGTTTGGGCGCGGAGATTGGCATTTCCACCGACAAAATTCACGCGCGCGGCCCAGTCGGATTGGAAGGTTTGACCTCACAAAAATATATCGTGCTGGGTAGCGGGCAAATTAGAAGTTAAGCCGTTATTGGCATGAAAATGGCAATCCAGCGATTTTATTAAATAGGCAGTTTGGTTTTGTCCTCGCGCTGCGGGGATTTTTTGATGACTGGACTCCCGCCTAGGCGGGAATGACGGTTGAATAAAGTGGAGAAAATATGAGTTCAATTATGGAAGTTAAAGTCCCCGCCATTGGCGATTTCAAAGGTGTAGCGGTCATCGAATTATTCGTTAAAGTCGGCGACACCGTGGCAGCTGAACAATCTCTGCTTACACTGGAAACCGACAAAGCGGCGATGGAAGTTCCCGCGCCGTTTGCGGGTGTCGTGAAAGAACTCAAAGTTAAAATCGGCGATAAAGTTTCCGAAGGTTCGCTGATTTTGCTGTTGGAAACCACGGCAACTTCTGCCGCACCTGCGCCTGCTGCAACGCCAGCAGCCCCCGTGTCCGCGCCAGTGTCAGCACCTACAGCCGCTGCTCCGATTGCCGTTGGCACGGGTGAAATTGCTGCGCAAGTGGTAGTGCTAGGCGCAGGCCCCGGCGGCTATACCGCTGCTTTCCGTGCGGCAGATTTGGGCAAACAAGTGGTGCTGATTGAGAGGCACGCCAGCTTGGGCGGCGTGTGTTTGAACGTCGGCTGCATTCCTTCCAAAGCCTTGCTGCACGTGGCAAAAGTCATCACCGAAGCTGAAGAAGTTTCGCATCACGGCATCGTTTTTAGCGCGCCAGCCATCGACATCAACGCGATTCGCGCATGGAAAGAAAGCGTCATCAATAAATCCACTGGCGGCCTCGCGGCACTGGCGAAACAACGCAAAGTGCAAGTGGTACAAGGCGTGGCGAAATTCACTTCCGCCAATACGCTGTCGGTGCAAACCAACGAGGGCGAAAAAGTCATCCGCTTTGAGCAAGCCATCGTGGCGGCAGGTTCTAGCGTGGCGCGCATCCCCGGCTTTCCTTACGACGATCCGCGCATTATTGATTCGACAGGCGCGCTCAAATTGCAAGACGTGCCTAAACGTATGTTGGTCATTGGCGGCGGCATTATCGGTTTAGAAATGGCGACTGTGTATGACGCGTTAGGCACAAAAATTTCGGTGGTAGAACTCGCCGACGGACTGATGCCGGGCGCGGATAGAGACATGGTCAAACCGCTGCACACCCGCATCGCCAAACGCTATGAAGCGATTTATCTCAAAACCAAAGTCACCAAAATCGAAGCCTTGG
>JAVHQO010000049.1:0-3999 GCA_036171175.1 Gallionella sp. | reverse complement strand
TAAATAAAGCTGGGTATTGGTGAGATTTTTCATGGCGCGCACTTTAGCAGAAAGGCACTTTATTTCGACGCAAACATCGCTTGCCAATGCGCTGCTGACAGCGCCATTCATTAAAATTTCATTTGACTTGATAGGGGGGGGGGTAATTTATGATGCGCGCTCTCGTGAAAGCCGTCTTGGCGGTTTTTATAGGGCGCATTTCACGCCGTGAATGCGGCGCAATAACAGTCAGGGAGAAAAGTAATGGCAAATTTAGATCAAGTTTTGGCAAGTGCAGTGGCATCCATTCCAGAATGTTTAGCGGCGGGCTATGTGGATATTGGTTCTGGCATGTTGTTGTCCGTGAAAACTGTAGATTCTCATCCTGCCGAAGTGTTGAACATGGTGGCGGCTGCAACAGGCGATTTGTTTGCAGGTAAAAACGTCGTGGCGATTGAAAATATGTTTAAAAAATCACGCGGCGTGGCAATAGATAATCATCACTACTTCCAAGAAATTATTGTCAATAGCGATAACTTGATACACGTTTTCTTGCGTGGTAAACAACACACCGACTACATCGCGGTATTTGTTTGTCGCAAGACGGCTAACTTGGGTATGGCTTTAACCAAGGCCCGCGCAGCGATGCCAGAAATCGAGGCTGCGGTATAAAAATGCAAAACGATAGTCACCCAACCCTGACATTAAGCGGGTTTGGCGTGGCCTTCGGCAAAAGGGTGGTGCTAGACGGCATCACCCTTTCTTTATTGCCACAAGGCATCGCGGTGTTAATGGGGCCTGTGAAATCAGGCAAATCAACTTTGTTGCGCACTCTGTCTGGGCTGTATGACGGTCACGCTTTGCATAAAAGCTGGGGCGACGTCGCTCTTGCAGGCGCGCCACTAAGTGTCAACCATCGTCCTCGACTGGTGTTGCAACATGCCAGCGTGTTTGACCAAACGCTGTTGCAGTCCTTGCTCGAACCTATCCGTCAAACGCGCCAGCACAGCCCCGCCGAATGGCAGCGGTTAGGGCTGTTGTGGCTGACTGAAAATGGTTTGGCTGAGTATGCGGGCGTTGCCAATCAAGCCTTGTTGCTGCTACCTACGCGCGTGCAGCGCGCGGTGCTAATTTTGGCGCAAGCCTTGTGTGCCACGCCTTTGCTGTTAATCGACGAGCCGACCTATGGCCTAGGCGACGCGGATGCCTTGTGGCTGATTGACTGGCTGAAAGCACGCAGCTTTCCTTGCAAATTATGGGTGGCGTTACACAACCAAATGCAGGCGCAAAAACTCGCGGATGAAATCGTCCTCATCGGCGGAGGGCATGTTTTGGCGCAGCAAAGCGGTGCGCAGTTTTTTCAGCGTCCTGCTAATGAGCTGGTCGCGCAATTTATCCGCACGGGCAGTGTGTCGCTGCCCGCTCCTGATGCAACTGCCGCTGACTTATCTGACGACGTGAGTGCGCCACCACCTTTGTCTGAGGCGGCGCGAGCGGCGATTGCGCAGCATCAAAGTGCAGCCCAAGAGCTGGCTGCGCCTGTTGCTGCTGTATCGCCAGCGGCAAGCGTGCCAGCCGCCCGTGCCGTCGTGCCAACGCCCGCTGTGGTTAGCACGCTGTACGTCGCCCCTGTAGAGCTGCCCGCCACGAGCCGTGATGGGGTTGAGGTTGCATCGAGTATTGGTGAGGTCATCTTTCGCGACCATACAGCACCGCGTGGTTTTCATTGGATTGTGCCGGGCAAATTAGCGGGCTGTCCCGCACCTGGAGTGAGTGCGCCGATTGATTACGACTTAAAGTTGTTAGCCAAAACAGGCATCACCAAGCTGATTACCCTGACCGAAACCGACCTTGATCAAGCTGTCTTACAACGTCATTATTTAAGCAATTTACATATGCCGATTTTTGACCGCGAAGCGCCGTCGGTGGGGCAGACGCACATGTTGTTAGTGCGGATGCAACGCATGATGGATGCGGGCGAAATCCTCGCGGTGCATTGCAAAGCGGGTTTAGGTCGCACAGGCACAATTTTGGCGGCTTGGATGATACGAGAGGGCGGGCTGTCGGCGGACAATTCGATGGAGCGACTGCGTCGTATTGAACCGGGTTTTATTCAAAGCGCAGCGCAAGAAAATTTCTTGCGCGAGTACGAGGCCGATTTAACCAATCGCTTGATTTAATCCATGCCAAAAATTTCCTATCAAGGGCAAATCGTGCTCGCTCGCGAGGATGAAAAACTGTTGGATGCGTGCTTACGCGGCGGTCTTGGCGTGCCGTTTTCGTGTCGCGCGGGGACGTGCCATAGCTGCTTGTCGGTGCTGGCAATTGGCACGATTCCCGCCGCCGCACAACGCGGTTTAACGCCTGAGCAAATTGCACAGCAGATGTTTTTGCCGTGCTTATGTATCGCCAGCAGCGACATGGAATTGTTGCCCGCACACGCGGCAAAGCTGTGGACGGCGAGCGTCGTACAAGGCAAAAAAATGCTGTCGCCAGAACGCTGTGAATTGTTGTTAGAGCCCACGCTGTTGGTCGCTTGCGCGCAAGGCGATGTCATCAAGCTGCGCAGCCCGACGGGACAAGAGCAAAGCGTGCGCATAGAAAATAGTCCTAATGAGGACTACTTTTTGGCGGTGCACTTTACACGGCGAGCAAATGATGTGTTTAGTGACTGGATTTTTGGCACGTTGACGGTCGATCAAGAGCTGGAGATACAAGGCGTGTTTGCGGCGGAGCTGTTGCCCGTGGCGGCGACGCGCGGCAAATATCCGCTGCCTGACCCGTTGTTATGGGCGGCATTGCAACAAGGCAAATTGCTGCGCGAAATCCTGCAAGATTTTTATACGCGGGTCTATCAAGACAGCGTGCTTTCGCCCTATTTTCATGGCATTACCATGCAGCGTGCGATGGATAAAGTGTATTCATTTATGCAGCAAATTTGCACGGGTGATAACAGCTACTTTGGCGAACGTCCGAAAAATTCGCATCACTGGATGGTCATCTCGGATGAGATTTTCCAATACCGCGAAAATTTAATGTTGGCGTGCCAGCAGCGCGCGGGACTCTCCGCCGACATGTCGCAACGCTGGTTAGCCATTGAAAATTTTTACAAGCAGGACATCGTTAAAGTCACCGCTATTCCGCGCCAGTTCGAGGGCAAAGATTTACCGCTAGAGGGCTATGGCGACATGGTGTTGGATGCGGGTGCGATATGCGACGGTTGCGCGCGCGTGATTGAGGTCGGCGAGGCTGTGCGCTATCACTTGCGTTTGGGTACGCTGTACTGTGCACAATGCCAAGGCGAGCTTAAATAATCACAGCGGAATAACTGACTAGCAGCAACAAAGCCGAACTTTCATTGACTTCTACGCCTGCGCCCAACAAGTCACCCGTCATGCCGCCGATGCGCTGTAATAAAAATTGTCGCCACGCCAATACCAACACAGGTGCGACGCACAAGATGGGGGAAGTCACGCTGCACGCCATCAGCAGCAAGCCCCACAGGGTGATGGTGGAGGTTGAAATTTGCCAGCCGAAGCGTTCGCCCAAGCCCGCTTTAAGCGTAGGCAAGCGCGCCCAGATTAGTGTTCCCCAACGCGCCCAAGCGGGAATCAGAGCGAGTGCAAAATAGTTGTCGTGACGGGCGAGCAACATCAGCAATACGAATTTTGTGAGCAGTTGCATCGCCACGCTGACCACGCCAAACGTGCCTAAATGTGGGTCGGCCAACACGCTTAAAAATCTATCTTTATCGCGATGCGCCGCACCCAACGCATCGCTCATATCCGCCAGTCCGTCTAAGTGCAACGCGCCGGTAATCCACACCCAAATGAGCAAGCCGAGTAGCGCGCCGAGGGCGGGATCGACGCGGCTGCCTAGCCACACTGCACTCGCCACGAATGCCCCGATCAGCAAGCCCACCAAGGGAAACCAGTGCGCGCAACGTGTCAATTCCGTCGCGTCAAAGTGGCGCAGTTGTGGCGTGGGCAAGCGGGTTAAAAATTGAATGGCGAGAATAAG
>JAVHQO010000048.1:0-4023 GCA_036171175.1 Gallionella sp. | reverse complement strand
ATAAACATTTGGTGTTCCCATCGACTTCAGAAGTGTACGGTATGTGCCACGATGAGGAATTTGATCCAGCCGAATCTGAATTGATTTGCGGCCCGATTAACAAGCCGCGTTGGATTTATTCTTGCTCGAAACAGTTGATGGATCGGGTGATTTGGGGTTACGGCATGGAAGGTTTGAACTTCACCTTGTTCCGTCCATTTAACTGGATAGGTGCAGGTTTGGATTCGATTCATACTGCCAAAGAAGGTAGCTCACGCGTGGTTTCGCAATTTTTGGGACACATTGTGCGCGGTGAAAATATCAGCTTGGTGGATGGCGGTGCGCAAAAACGCGCGTTCACCTATATCGACGACGGCATCAACGCCCTGATGAAAATTATCGAAAATAAAGATGGTGTGGCAACAGGCAAAATCTACAACATCGGTAATCCAACTAACAATCATTCGATACGCGATTTGGCGGATATGATGATGAAGTTGGCACATGAATTCCCAGAATATCAAGCCTCAGCAAAGCACGTCAAAATCGTTGAAACGACTTCGGCCGCTTACTACGGAACAGGTTATCAAGACGTGCAAAACCGTGTGCCGAAAATCACCAACACTTGCGAAGAATTGAACTGGAAGCCGACGGTGAATATGGCGGACACGCTGCGCAACATTTTTATCGCGTATCGTAGCCAAGTTGCCGAAGCGAAACATTTGGTGGACTAACCGCTGGATTCAGGATGTGCGATTCAGGAGCGGCGGGGCGTAGCCCAGCTTTTCTTTTTACTCATCCCGCATCGTGCATTACGAATCCCGAATCCCGAATCCCGAATCCCGAATCCCGAATCCCGAATCCCGAATCCTGAATCCTGAATCCTGAATCCTGAATCCTGAATCCTGCTTTTAAACTTTTATGAAAAAAATTGCGCTCAAAATTGATGTCGATACGTATCGCGGTACGCGCGTTGGTGTGCCGCGTTTGGTCGAGGTGTTGCAACGCTATAACGCGGGTGCGACGTTCTTTTTTTCCTTAGGGCAAGACCACACTGGGCGCGCCATTAAGCGTGTGTTTCGTCCTGGCTTTTTAGGCAAGGTGTCTCGCACTTCGGTGGTCGAGCATTACGGTATTAAAACTTTGCTGTATGGCACTTTGCTGCCTGCCCCCGACATCGGTAAAAGGTGTGCGGACATCCTGCGCAGCGTGCGCGAGGCTGGGTTTGAGACGGGTATTCATTGCTACGACCATATCCGTTGGCAAGATTATGTGGTCGATCAAGATGAAGCATGGACGCGTCGCGAATTAGATTTAGCGGTGGCGCGTTACACGGAAATTTTTGGTGATGCGCCCCACGCACACGCGGCGGCAGGTTGGCAGATGAATCGTCATGGGCTGCGCTACATGCAACACTTGGGTTTCGCATACAGCTCGGATACGCGCGGCACGCATCCCTTTATTCCCACTTGCAATGCAGAAATTATTGCGGTGCCACAATTGCCGACCACCTTACCGACGCTGGATGAGTTAATGAATCAAGACGGTATGACTTTGGATAAATTAGCGGAGCATCTGTTGCAACTGACTGCCGCCGCAAGCCCGACTGGGCACGTCTATACGCTACACGCCGAGTTAGAAGGACAAAAGTGGCGGCCGATATTTGAGCAGTTGTTAGCGGGCTGGCAAGCGCAAGGTTATGAGCTGGTGTCTATGCAGGATTATTTAGCGGGTCTTTCGGTTGCAAAATTGCCACGTTGCGAGGTCAAAATGCAGGAGTTGGTGGGGCGCATAGGCACGCTGGCAACCCAAATGTAAAGCAGCACGGCGCGCCTTGTGCCTCAGTGCAAAGTGGTAAAACAATGCAAGGGGTTTGTCACTCACCCCTACTCACTTTTATGCTGATGGTAATAAGCAATTAAGCCATTGGTTGAGGCATCGTGCTTGAGTTCATCGGGTTGTTGTTGAATTTCGGGCAAAATTTTGTGCGCGAGTTGTTTGCCGAGTTCCACACCCCATTGATCAAATGGATTGATATTCCAAATCACGCTTTGCACAAAAACTTTATGTTCGTATAAGGCAATTAACATCCCTAGCGTGTGCGGATTGAGTTGGTCAAACAGCAGGGTATTGGAGGGGTTATTGCCTTGAAATACTTTGTGTGGCAAAAGTTTTTCCAGTGCCTCACCTGTTAAGCCTTGCGCACTTAATTCGGCGCGAGCTTCAGCTTTCGTTTTACCCAGCATGAGTGCTGCACTTTGTGCAAAGCAGTTGGCTAACAGAATGGCGTGATGTTCACCTAACGGATTGTGGCTGCGCAAAGCGACTAGAAAGTCGGCTGGTATCATGCGTGTGCCTTGATGAATGAGCTGATAGAACGCGTGCTGACCGTTACTGCCCGACTCTCCCCACACCACCATGCCGGTGTTGTAATCAACTAATTTCCCATCGCGATCAACACTCTTACCATTGCTCTCCATATCGAGTTGTTGCAAAAATGCGGCGAAACGATTGAGGTAAAAATCGTAGGGGAATAAACCACTCGATGTGTCGCCAAAAAAATTGCCGTACCACACGCCTAGCATCGCCAAAATAACGGGCATATTTTTTTCTAAGGGTGCGTGGCGGAAATGTTCATCCATTGCGTGCCCACCTGCTAGTAGTTGCTCGAATTGATCCATGCCTAAATACAAGGCAATCGGCAAACCAATTGCTGACCAGAGCGAATAGCGTCCACCCACCCAGTCCCAAAATTCAAATACGTTTTGTGATTCGATACCAAATTGTGCGGTGGCAGCAAGGTTGGTTGAAACCGCGACAAAATGTTGCGCCACAGCCGCTTCATCACCGAGTTGCGCAATCAACCAAGCGCGTGCGGAATGCGCATTGGTGAGTGTTTCTTGAGTGGTAAACGTCTTAGAGCTAACGACAAACAGTGTGCTGGCGGCATCGACTTTCTTTAAAATTTCGACCAAATGTGAGGCATCTACATTGGAGACGAAATGTGCGCGTAGCTCATCACGTCCATAAGGCTTGAGTGCTTGACATACCATCAACGGTCCTAAGTCGGAACCGCCGATGCCGATGTTGATGATGTCGGTGATGCGTTTGCCTGTAAATCCTAAATGTGTACCGTTACGCACAGCATCTGAAAACCCCCGCATTCTGGCTAACACAGATCGCACTGCTGGCATCACGTCGCGACCTTCAAAGAATACTGGCTGATCGCTACGATTACGTAACGCGGTATGTAAAGCGGCACGCTGTTCGGTGTGATTGATTTTTTCACCATTAAACATCGCGGCAATATGGCTAGGCAAAGCGGCTTGCTGGGCTAAATTCATTAGCAACTGCATGGTTTGCGTGGTAATACGATTCTTGGAGTAATCGAGAAAAAGCCCATTGAGTTGCAAAGACAGCTTGGTAAAACGCGCAGGATCGTCATGAAACATTTGCCGCATGGTCACATTTGCCAGAGCTTTTTGGTGTTGTAACAAAACCTGCCAGGCGGGGGTGCGAGTAACTTTGGACATAAGGGGGGAGCGTGAAGAAAAATGGCGCGGATTATAAGGCTAATTAAAGGGCGGGTATGCTGACCTTTCGTCTGAGCAGATGGGTGGCGATTGCTTAATTTAGAGTGGTTGCTAAATACCAATTCACAGCTAGCCACTAATCCAGTAAAGTAGCGACCCGTTTCACACTATAAGAGCTAAAAATGAGTATTAAAGGACAACAGTTACAAGATCCATTCCTGAACACATTGCGTAAAGAGCATGTGCAAGTGGGCATTTATTTGGTCAATGGCATTAAGTTGCAAGGACACATCGAATCATTCGATCAATATGTTGTTTTATTGAAAAATACCGTCACACAAATGGTTTACAAACACGCTATTTCTACCATCGTTCCTGCTCGTCCCGTCACCGTTCCTGTCGAAAATTCCGCTGAATAATGCAGCAAACCTCTGCTGGTCCTGAGTCCGCGCTGTTAGTTAGTATCGACTTAGGCGATACCGATTATCACGAGAGCTTGGCGGAGTTGCGC
>JAVHQO010000047.1:0-4037 GCA_036171175.1 Gallionella sp. | reverse complement strand
CAAATTCGCCGCAATGCGCAAACGCAAGGCGTTTAATTTAATAAAGCCTGCCGCATCTTTTTGGTCATACGCGCCCTTGTCATCTTCAAAGGTGGCGATGGTGGAATCAAACAGCGAATCGGTTTTTGAATCACGTCCGACCACGATCACATTGCCCTTGTACAACTTCACACGCACCCAACCGTTGACGGTGCTTTGCGTGTGGTCAATCAGGGTTTGCAAGGTGCGACGCTCAGGACTCCACCAGTAACCGTTGTAAATCATGCTGGCGTAACGCGGCATTAAATCATCCTTTAGATGTGCGACTTCGCGATCCAAAGTAATCGACTCAATGGCGCGATGTGCCTTCAACATAATCGTGCCGCCAGGGGTTTCGTAACAGCCGCGCGACTTCATACCGACGTAGCGATTTTCGACCAAATCCAGACGACCGATGCCGTGCTTGCCCCCGAGCTGATTGAGTTTCGCCAAAACGGTGGCGGGTGTCATTGCCATGCCGTTCAGTGCCACGATGTCGCCGTTAGCAAATTCCAAATCCAAGTATTCGGCTTCGTTCGGCGCATTTTCAGGCGACACCGTCCAACGCCACATGCTCGCTTCGGCTTCGGCTGCGGGGTTTTCCAGATGACGACCTTCGTAGGAGATGTGCAGCAAATTCGCATCCATCGAGTAAGGCGATCCGCCTTGTTTGTGTTTCATGTCGATGGGAATGCCGTTCTTTTCTGCATACGCCATCAGCTTTTCGCGTGACAGCAAATCCCATTCACGCCATGGCGCGATGACTTTGATATTGGGATTTAACGCGTAGGCACCCAGCTCGAAACGCACTTGATCGTTGCCCTTGCCTGTTGCGCCATGCGAGATGGCTTGCGCGCCCGTCATGTTGGCAATCTCAATTAAACGCTTGGCAATCAGCGGACGCGCAATCGACGTGCCGAGTAAGTATTCGCCTTCGTAAATGGTGTTGGCGCGGAACATTGGGAACACGAAATCGCGCACGAATTCTTCACGCAAATCGTCGATGTAAATGTTGGCGGGTGTAATACCCATTTTCAACGCTTTGGCGCGTGCGGGTTCCAGCTCTTCGCCTTGTCCCACATCAGCAGTGAAAGTCACCACTTCGCATTGATAAGTGTCTTGCAACCATTTCAAAATAACTGAAGTATCCAGACCGCCCGAATAGGCGAGAACTACTTTTTTAATGTCAGACATAAGTGTTTTCCTAAATTACATAAATTTTATTGAGCGGTGAGTTTGGCAACCAGTGCGCGCACCCGTCCAGCGAACAGCAGCACACACATCATCGCAACAGGCCATGCCATGAAAAAGGCACGCACCCAGCGCGAGCAATAGCCATCCGCCAAACCCGTGTTTACCCAAGTGATAAAAGCGGTCATCACGAACGCCATTGCGAATGACATGAGCAAGGCGAAAAGTTGCGGTGCGAATTTAGCGGGGATGCGCATTACGCGAGCTTGCCCAGCAGTAAATACTCCATCAGAGCTTTCTGCACATGCAGCCTGTTTTGGCTACGACCGCCGCTGCGCGGCTTAACATTAGCTGCGCGAATGTTAGTCTCCGCCGAAATCGTTTGCATGAAAGGTGCGCCTGTCATTGCACTTTCCCTAGTAATAGGTATTCCATAAGAGCTTTCTGTACATGCAAACGATTTTCAGCCTCATCCCACACCACGGATTGCGCGCCGTCGATTACGCCAGCGGAC
Organism: Gallionella sp.; assembly: GCA_036171175.1. Lineage (GTDB taxonomy): Bacteria > Pseudomonadota > Gammaproteobacteria > Burkholderiales > Gallionellaceae > Gallionella. The sequence goes on along the minus strand of JAVHQO010000047.1, from coordinate 2,314 downwards.
ACTTCTTCACCGCGATGCGCGGGCAGGCAGTGCATGAACAGCGCGTCTTTGGCGGCGACGCGCATCATGTCTTCATCGACTTGCCAGTCGGCAAAATCTTTCATGCGTTCTTCGTTTTCGGCTTCCCAACCCATCGAAGTCCACACGTCGGTAGTGACCAAATCCGCGCCTTTAGAGGCTTCCATCGGGTCTTTGAACTCTTCGTAATGTTCGTGACCGTACAAGCCCGCGCGTTCGGGTTCAACTTCATAGCCGGGCGGGGTGGAAACATGCACGTTGAAGTCCAAAATTTCCGCCGCTTGCAACCAGGTGTTGCACATATTGTTCGAGTCACCTATCCACGCCACGGTCTTGCCTTTGATAGTCCCGCGTTGCTCGATATAGGTGTAGATGTCCGCCAAAATTTGGCAAGGATGATATTCGTTGGTCAAGCCATTGATGACGGGCACGCGCGAATGCGCAGCGAAGCGTTCGATAATGGATTGCTCAAAGGTACGAATCATCACCAAATCGGACATGCGCGAGATCACTTGCCCCGCGTCTTCCACGGGCTCACCGCGACCCAGTTGTGAATCGCGCGTGTTGAGATAAATCGCCGAACCGCCGAGTTGCTGCATACCGGCCTCGAATGACAAGCGCGTGCGGGTGCTGGCCTTCTCGAAAATCATCACCAGCGTGCGGTCGGTGAGCGGCCAGTATTGCTGATACGACTTGTATTTTTGTTTAATGATGCGGGTGCGCTCGAACAGATATTCCAATTCGTCGCGGGATAAATCTTTGAACTGCAAAAAGTGCTTTACGGGTTTGCTGGTTGGCATGATGCGTTTCCGATGGGAGCGGTTAGGACTGCAAAAAATCTTTAATGAGCGGGCACAAGCCCGCGACCAGTTGTTGTGCTTCATCTTGCGACATGATGAGGGGGGGCAATAAGCGAATCACGCTGTCGGCGGTGACGTTAATCAGCAGACCTTTTGCCAATGCCCGCTTGACTAACTCGCCGCAGGGTTTATTTAACTCAATACCTATCATCAAGCCTTGTCCGCGAATCTCTAGCACGCCATTTATGCCCGCGAGTTGAGTGCGGAAAGCCTGCTGAATAAAGCGTCCCAGCGTGTCGGCATGAGCCAACAAATTATCTTGTGCGATGACGTTTAGCGTGGTGATGCCTGCTGTGCAAGCCAGCGGATTGCCGCCAAAAGTCGAGCCGTGATTGCCCGGCGCAAATACGTTCGCCGCTTTGCCTGCGGTGAGACACGCGCCTATCGGCATCCCCGAACCCAAGCCTTTTGCCAGCGTCATTACGTCGGGCAAAATGCCCGCGTGTTGATGCGCAAACCACTTGCCAGTGCGACCGATGCCGCATTGCACTTCGTCCAACATCAGCAACCAGTTTGCTTGGTCGCAAATGCTACGCAGTTGTTGCAGATATTCGATGTCTAAAGTGCGAATGCCGCCTTCGCCTTGGATAGGCTCGACCAACACGGCGACCACGTTGCTATTGTGCTCGGCGACTTGGCGCACCGCGTCTAAATCGTTGTAAGGCACGCGCACAAAGCCTGTTACCAGTGGCTCAAAGCCCACTTGCACTTTGCGATTGCCAGTGGCGGAAAGCGTCGCCAGCGTGCGCCCGTGAAAGGCTTTTTCCATCACGATGATGCAAGGGTTGTCGATGTCGCGTTTGTGCCCGAACATGCGCGCTAACTTAATCGCCGCCTCGTTGGCCTCGCAACCAGAATTACTGAAAAACACTTCTTGCATGTGCGTCAATTCGCACAATTTGTCCGCCAAAACTTCTTGCCCCGGCACTTGATAAACATTCGAGCAATGAATTAGCTTGCTGATTTGTTCAGATAATGCAGCGGTCAGTTTTGGATGCGCATGACCGAGCGTATTGACGGCAATGCCCGACAGCCCATCCAAGTATTTTTTACCTTCGCTATCCCACAGCCACGCACCTTCGCCGCGCTCAAAAGCAACCGGCAATCTGGCGTAAGTGTTCATTACATGTGACATGGCAACTCCTCAAGAAAAAATTTAGCGGCTCTAATTTCAAGATTGCTCTAATTCCAGCACCTAGGTGGCGGGTGAAATTCAAATATCTAAGCAAGGCAAGGCGCGAGCAACGCCCTATTGCGACGCGATTTGATTTTTACCAGCGACCCAAAAAGCAAACAAGCCGACATTGCGGTCGGCTTGCTCTAACTGCGTTCTCTAAAAATGTGCCATTTAACGACAGGCGACAATCTGAGCATAAAACAGGGCGATTACGCCATTGCTTTAACCGCAGCAGACAAGCGGCTCTTATGGCGAGCAG
>JAVHQO010000046.1:0-4045 GCA_036171175.1 Gallionella sp. | reverse complement strand
CTTACGGCATGGGGCTGACGGCGGAGAAGGTGGCGGAACGCTGGAAGGTTTCGCGTGAGGCACAGGATACGTTTGCTTTGCAGAGTCATCAGCGCGCGATTGCGGCGCAATTGGCGGGCGAATTCAACGATGAAATCACGCCTTATCTAATCAATGAACACTTGCCCGATATGAACTCGCGCGAAGTGAAAATAAAATCACACGCCGCGACACAAGACGAAGGCCCGCGTGCGGATACTTCGCTCGAAGTGTTGGCAAAATTGAAAACCGTATTTGCGCAAAAAGGCTCGGTGACGGCGGGCAATAGTTCGCAGATGTCGGATGGCGCAGGTGCGGTGTTGCTGTGTTCCGAGGCGGCATTGAAGCGCTACAACTTAACGCCGATTGGCAAATTTCATAGCTTCAGCGTCGCAGGTGTGCCGCCAGAAATTATGGGTATCGGTCCGAAAGAAGCGATACCGCGCGCGCTGAAATTAGCTGGCTTGAACTTAAATCAAATTGACTGGATAGAGCTCAATGAAGCCTTTGCCGCGCAGTCGTTGGCGGTCATTGGTGACCTAGGATTAGATCCCGCTAAGGTGAATCCTTTGGGTGGCGCAATCGCCTTGGGTCATGCGCTCGGCGCAACCGGGGCAATCCGCACCGCGACCTTGCTGCACGGCTTGCGTCGCCATAAACAAAAGTACGGCATCGTGACCATGTGCATCGGCACGGGCATGGGTGCGGCGGGTGTGTTTGAGGCGTTGTAAAATTTTCACAAGATAATTTTTTAAGGAGCTAGACATGAAAAAATTGCTGATTTTAAGTTTGGCGATGTTGTTCAGTGTGAACCTACATGCCAAAGAAATTTCGGGTGTGAACGTGGCGGAAAGTGTCGCGTTGGGCGGCAAAAATCTAGTGCTCAATGGTGCGGGTACGCGCACCAAAATGATGTTCGATATTTATGTGGCGGCGTTGTATCGCAGCGAAAAATCCAAGCAAGCGGAAACCGTGTTAGCAGACGCGGGCGCACGCCGTATCTCGCTGCATATCGTGTTTGGTTTGAAATCTGAAAAGCTCTTAGAAGCCTTTACCAGCGGGATTACAGCGAATCAAACCAGCGCGCAGTTGCTCGCACTGGATGTCCCGTTGAAAAAATTTGCTGCCATTTTTGCGGCGATTCCTGAAGTGAAAAAAGGCGATGTAATTTTGCTCGACTATTTGCCTGATGTAGGCACGACCGTCAGCCTAAATGGCGTGGAGCGCGGCGTGATTGCAGGTGTGGAATTTAATCGCGCACTGCTGTCAGTTTGGTTGGGCAATAAGCCTGTTGATGCTGATTTGAAAAAGGATTTGTTAGGTGTTTGGTAAGTCAATTTTATGCAACACAGTCGCGCCATGAGCTCGCTACCGCCGCGCGCTATTCCTATCAATCGTGATGCCCTCAACCAAGCCTTGCTGGAAGCCGGCGGTGGCTTTTCGCGCGCCTTGAGCGCACAGCAGGATCATTTATTTGCTGATGTCGCCCTCACGATTTCGGCTGAAAATTTGGCGCAAATGGAAGCAGTGATTGCGGCGGTGCAGGGCGTGGCGGCGTGTGGTCAATCGAAACTAGCAGGGACTGAGTTAGGGGTTTTTTACGGCTACGATTTTCATTTGAATGCGGATGGCGCGCATCTCATTGAAATCAATACCAACGCGGGCGGCGCATTTTTGAACGCGCTACTCATAGACAGTCAACGCGATGCGGACTTAGCGGGGCAGACGTTGGCGGATGCTTCGACAGGCTCAGCACGAACGGAAATTGATTTGTGGCAACGTTTCATCGCGATGTTTCGTAACGAGTGGCGATTAGTGCATGGCGATGCACCGCTTAATAGCATTGCCATCGTTGATGAATTGCCTACTACGCAATATCTCTACCCTGAATTTTTATTGGCGAAAAATTTATTGGAGCGAGATGGCATCGAGGTTTTTATTGTTGACCCTGCCGAGTTGCAAGCGCGCGACGACGGCTTGTATGTGGACGATTGCAAGGTCGATTTAATTTACAACCGCCTCACCGATTTTTCTTTGCAGCAGTTTCCGCACTTGCTTGCGGCGTATGAAAATAATCAAACGCTATTTACGCCTAATCCCGCGCATTACCAACGTTATGCCGATAAACGCAAGCTGATTGAACTGAGTGACGCAGATTTTTTGCAAGCCAACGGTATCGCGCAAACCCATATCAACGCGCTGTTGCGCGGTATTCCGCAAACCAAATTAGTGAGTGCGGCTGATGCTGAGGTGTGGTGGGCGGAACGTAAACAATGGTTCTTTAAGCCTGTGAATGGCTACGCTAGCCGTGGTGCGTATCGCGGCGACAAATTAACCAAGCGCGTGTTCGAAGACATCCTGCAAGCTGACTATGTGGCGCAGCGGTTGGCGATGCCGGGCGAGATTTCAGTGCCGCAAAACGATACGGCAATCACCTTGAAATACGATGTGCGCTGTTATGTGTATGACGGGCATATTCAGCTTGTCGCGGCGCGTTTGTATCAAGGTCAGACCACTAATTTTCGCACCAGTGGTGGCGGCTTCGCGTTGCTGCGTGTTGTGGCTGAATAGGAAAAAATAGCATGTTGATTTATTCATTTATTGCGATTGGTTTGGGCGCGGCGTGTGGCGCGTGGTTGCGTTGGGGCTTAGGCTTATGGCTGAACGCCAATGTGCCTAGCTTGCCACTCGGCACACTGACGGCAAATTTATTGGGCGGCTATTTAGTAGGCTTGGCGATTGCATTTTTTATGCAATACCCCAGTTTATATTCCGAATGGCGGCTATTTATCATCACGGGTTTTTTGGGCGGCTTGACGACCTTTTCTACGTTTTCCGCAGAGACGGTGACGCTGCTGATACGCGGTCAATACGCGTGGGGCGCAGGCATTATTGCCGCGCATTTGGGAGGCTCTTTGCTGATGACTGTTTTGGGTATACAAACTTTCAAATGGCTACAAAACTAAGGAGCGCGAAATGAACTTGTTATCTTTTTATGTCAGCGAAGAACAGCGTCATGCAGGTCAGCCTTTGTATGAATGGTTGTTGGCGCAAGCGCAGTCACAAGGCATCGGTGGTGGCTCGGCATTCCGTGCCATTGCTGGCTTCGGCGCACACGGTAAGTTGCATGAAGATACTTTTTTTGAGTTGGCGGGCGAGCTGGCGGTCAAGGTCGAGTTTGTGCTGGACGACGAACATGCGGAAAAATTCCTTGATGTGTTGCATGGTGAAGAGTTAGAGATTTTTTATCTGCGTCAGCGCGTCGAGTTTGCCAAAATCTAATGATGATTTTTAACTAAAAGGAACGACCATGAAAAAGTTTTTATTGATGATGTCGCTGGCTTGTTTGAGCAGCGCGGCGGTACAAGCGGCGGTGATAGGTAAAGAAGTGAGCTACACGGCGAATGGTACGACCATGAAGGGATATATCGCCTACGACGATGCATTCAAAGGCAAACGTCCAGCGGTGTTGGTGGTGCATGAATGGTGGGGACATAACGCTTATGTGCGCCATCGTGCCGATATGTTGGCGGCACAGGGTTACACCGCGTTGGCAGTGGATATGTATGGCGACGGCAAGCTGGCAGCGCACCCCGATGACGCGGGTAAGTTCGCCACCGAAGTGAGCAAAAATATGCCGATGGCGAAGGCGCGTTTTGAAGCAGGCATGACGCTGTTGCGTAAACAAAAAACGGTTAATGCCAAAGAGTTAGCGGCGATTGGTTATTGCTTCGGCGGTGGCGTGGTGCTGAACATGGCGCGCGCGGGCGAGCCCTTAAAAGCGGTGGTGAGTTTTCATGGTTCGTTAAGCACCGACACGCCCGCAGCGGCGGGGCAAATCAAAGCCCGCATCGTGTCATTTACGGGTGAAGATGACGTGATGATTACCGCCGACAAAGTCGCCGCGTTCAAGCAGGAAATGAGCGATGCCAAAGCTGATTTTCGCGTGGTCACTTACCCCAGCGTAAAGCACAGTTTTACCAATCCCGATGCGGATGAGTTGGGTAAAAAATTCAACTTGCCGCTG
>JAVHQO010000045.1:0-4084 GCA_036171175.1 Gallionella sp. | reverse complement strand
CCAGTTAAATTTAGGAGTCATTATGTTGAAAAAAATTATCGCCCCCTTTGCTTTTTTGCTGACGCTAGCGGGCTGTTCCAGCACCAACATCGAAGCCTATCGCACCGAACAACCGATGCTTGATTTAGCCAAATACTTTAACGGCACGATAGTCGGACACGGTATGTTTCAAGACCGAACAGGCTGGGTGGTGAAGCGATTTAAGGTGGTGATCGCTGCACATTGGCAAAGCAATATCGGCACGCTGGACGAAGATTTTACTTACGCAGATGGCACGAAACAACGCCGCGTGTGGACGATTACTAAGCTCGACGAATCGCATTACGAAGGTCGTGCCGCCGATGTGGTCGGGGTTGCTAAAGGCGTTGCGGCGGGCAACGCGCTGCGTTGGAGCTATGTGTTGGCGTTGCCCGTGGGTGAAAAAACTTACCATGTGAATTTTGATGATTGGTTTTATTTGCAAGACGAAAAAGTATTACTGAATCGCTCGGTGATGAGTAAATTTGGTTTGCGTTTAGGTGAGCTGACCTTGGCGTTTAATAAAATATAACTCGTCGAGAGTCATTAAAAATAACAACAGTGTTGAGTTTTTTTAGTTGCCGCTGACAAGAGCCGGCAAGCTAAAAATTATTTTAATTATTTGATCAGGGAGCAAAAATGTTAGTACGTTTAGTTTATGTGAGTTATGCAAAAAGCGTCATGGGTGATGAAGAAATTGAAGCGATTTTGGAGAAGTCGAAAAAGAATAATCAGCGCGATAGCATCACGGGTGTGTTGATGTACTCCAATCGTTATTTTTTTCAATGCTTGGAAGGTGAGCGCACTAAAGTGAATCAAACTTATTTGCGTATTGCTAACGATGTGCGCCATAACAAGTGCGTGCAAATTAAATACGGTGACATTTATACGCGCTTGTTTTCTGGCTGGTCTATGGAGCATGTTGCGTTCAATGGACTAGCTGATGAGGTGATGCTCAAGTACAGCGAGACAGGCTTGTTTCATCCGTATGAATTTTCGGCTGGGCAGTCACTCGCCTTGTTGACGGAGATTGCTGAGTCGAGGCAAAAGCTGATACCAGTTAAAAAATCACTGTTCACTTGGCTTGGCAAATAGACGATTAACTTGAGCCGCGCGGCTAATTTTTGGCCGCATTTTTCATCGCACTTATCGCCCGCTATGCCCACCTTAAAACTCATCTTAGGCGACCAACTGAATCCTCAGCATAGTTGGTTTGCAAAGCCTGCTGACACGGTGATTTTTGTCTTGATGGAAATTCGCCAAGAGACCGATTATGTGTTGCATCACGCGCAAAAAATTATTGCCATTTTTGCTGCGATGCGCGATTTCGCCGCTCATCTACAAGCTCAAGGGCATCGCGTGCATTACTTGGCGATTGATGATCCTGCGAACCAACACCACCTCACCCATAATTTAAGCGCGCTCATCACCCACTATCAGGCGCGTGCAGTGCAGTACCAACAACCCGACGAACACCGTTTAGATGCGCAGCTTGCCGAGTATGCGCAAGCTAGCTGTGTTGCGGTGAGCCAGGTGAGCAGCGAGCATTTTTATACCGAGCGCGACGAGGCGGCGCAGCTCTTTGCAGGGCGAAAAAATTGGTTGATGGAAACTTTTTATCGGCACATGCGCGTCAAGCATGGCGTGTTGCTCGATGCGCAACAGCAGCCGATTGGTGGCAAGTGGAATTTTGATCACGACAATCGCAAGCCATGGCGGGGCGTGCCATTTGAACCGCAAGACGTGCGTATCCGCCACGACCACCGCGCCTTATGGTCAAGCATACAAGCTGCGGGTGTCGCAAGTTTTGGTGCACCGAATGCAGCGCATTTTGTCTGGCCGCTCAATCGTGGCGAAGCATTGCAACAGCTCGCGGCCTTTATCGAGCAAGGCTTGCCACACTTCGGTGATTTTCAGGATGCGATGAGTAGCCGTGCCAGCCGCTTGTTTCATTCGCAGTTATCGTTCGCGTTGAATGTGAAAATGCTTAGTCCTGTCGAAGTGGTCAATGCGGTGGTTGAGGCGACTGCACACGATGAGCACATTTCGCTCGCCGCCTGCGAAGGGTTTGTGCGACAAATTTTGGGGTGGCGAGAATATGTGCGCGGCGTGTATTGGGCCAATATGCCGAGCTATGCCGAACATAATTTTTTTGCGCACCAACGCGCTTTGCCTGCGTGGTTTTGGACGGGGAAAACGCGGATGCGCTGCATGGCAAACGCGCTGGATAATTCTTTGCAAAACGCCCATGCGCATCACATTCAACGGTTGATGGTGATTGGTAATTTTGCCTTGCTAGCAGGGCTCAATCCACAAGCCTTACATCGCTGGTATTTAGGCGTTTATATCGACGCGTTTGAGTGGGTAGAGCTGCCTAATACGCTGGGGATGAGCCAGTTCGCTGACGGTGGCAAGTTAGCAACCAAGCCTTATGTTTCGGCGGCGGCTTACATCGACCGCATGAGCGATTATTGCAGTGGCTGTCACTACGATAAAAAGCTGCGCATCGGTGCAACAGCCTGTCCGTTTAACGCCTTGTATTGGGATTTTTTTGCGCGCAATGCCGACAAGCTGGCGCGCAATCCACGCATTGGGATGGTCTATCCGCAACTGAAAAAAATGGAGGGCAGTGCTTTAGTTGCTTTGCAAGCACAAGCCGAAATGTGGCGGGGAAATTTGGACGCGCTGTAACGATTCGTTAACGCACCAAACCGAGTTCGACTTCCTGTCTTTTTGCCGAACCCGTCAAGCGTTCTAGCAACACCAGTGCGAAGTCCATGGCGGTGCCAGGGCCGCGTGAGGTGATGAGTTTGCCGTCTTCTACCACCGCGCTTAATTGCTGCGCGACCCGTGGATAGTCATCTAAGCAAGTTGGGTAGCTGGTGGCGCGTTTGCCGTCGAGCAAACCCGCCTCGGCTAACACCGCTGGCGCGGCGCAAATCGCGCTGACGAATTTATTTTGCGCAGACATTTTTTGTAGCAGGGAGATGACGCGGGAATCGGCCTTGAGGGTGTCGCTGCCTGGCTGTCCACCGGGCAAAACTATCATGTCGAAGTCGTGTTCCATTGCGCTATCTAGCGTCATGTCGGGGCGTAACAACATGCCGCGACTGCCGCGCAATAAGCCGCAACTCAAGCCTGCGAAGCTGACGTTCACCCCGCCGCGTCGCAAGATGTTGACGATGGTGACGGCTTCTAATTCTTCGCTGCCGTCGGCGAATAACACTAGCGCGGTTTTCATTGTTCTAAGCCCAGTTGATAAGCGCACAGCAAGGCTTGTTTGAGCTGCGGATGCTCGCTCAAATCAGCAATGCCCATTTCACGCGCGGCGATGGCTTGCAAGGGCGCGAACAATTCATCGGACTGATGAGCGGCAACATAGCCCGCGAAATCGAACTGTCCGTCATGCAAGTAGTTCACCGCATCGCCTTGCGGATGGCTGAAAAAAATCTCTTCTTCTTGCAGCACTTCAAACAGATAGGAATAAGTGTCGATACCGTTTGCTACCGCTAAAGCGTGATGTAGCGAGGCGAGGTCGATGTGTTTAACCAGCATCTCATCCAGATTGAGCATGGTGTTTAAGGTGCGCGTTTCACCCTTAAAACTAAATTCCACAGACGCACTGATGCTGTTAATTAAGCTAGACATTAGTCGCGGAAATTTTGGAATTGCAGCGGAAAATCGGTGATGGTTTTTTTGATAAAGGCGATGGCATCTTGCAGGTCATCGCGATTTTTCCCCGTTACGCGCACGGTGTCGCCTTGAATGCTGGCTTGCACTTTGAGCTTGCTGTCTTTGATGTGTTTAACGATTTTTTTCGCCAGTTCAATCTCCACGCCAGTCTTCACTTCACACTCGCGTTTGACTTTATTGCCGCTGACTTTTTCGATTTTTTCGCTGATCTCCAAACACTTAATATCCACGCCGCGTTTGGTCAACTTACCGTTCAAAACATCTTGCACTTGGTCAAGCTGAAACTCGTTGTCAGCCCACACCGTGAGTTTCAATTCCGCCTGTTCCACGCGCGCGTCCGAGCCTTTGAAATCAAAGCGTGTCGAGACTTCTT
>JAVHQO010000044.1:0-4222 GCA_036171175.1 Gallionella sp. | reverse complement strand
TTGGCGATGCCGCGCACAACATGCACCCGCTGGCGGGACAAGGCGTGAACACGGGCTTTCGCGATGCGCAACAACTGGCGAATTTATTGCTGGCACGCGGCGCGCTCAACGACGTAGGCGATGCGCAACTATTACGTCGCTTTGACCGTAAACGCCGCGAAGATATTCTCACCATGCAGACCACCACTTACGGCTTGAAACACTTATTCAACAATGACAATCCGCTGCTACGCACGCTGCGCAACAGCGGATTAAACCTCGTTAATCAGCTCACGCCACTGAAAAAACGATTGATGCACCACGCGCTCAATTAAGCGCGGACGCGATGCTATAATCCGCGCCCTTTTTTGCCAGCCTGTTGCCATGTCTGCTGTAGTCAATTTCAAATCCCACCTCGCCGAATTGTTTGCTCACGCACAAAGTCTCGTCGCCCCAGAATCGACCGCTGAAATTTTATTAGAGCGTCCCAAACAAGCGGCGTTTGGTGATTATTCTTGCAACTTAGCCATGCAGTTAGCCAAGCCTTTGCGTAAATCTCCGCGCGAATTAGCGCAGGCTTTAATCGCCGCTTTGCCCACTTCGAACGTCATTGCCAAAGTCGAAATCGCGGGCGCGGGATTTATCAATATTTTTATCACTACCGCCGCCAAACAAGCGGTGGTGTTAGCGATATTGCAAGCGCGTGAAGCGTATGGTCGCAGCAGCATCGGTGCGATGCGCAAGGTGGGTGTGGAATTTGTTTCCGCCAATCCAACCGGCCCTTTGCATGTCGGTCACGGTCGCGGCGCGGCGGTGGGTGATTGCTTATGCAGCTTGTTGGATGCGGCAGGTTGGGATGTGACGCGCGAGTTTTATTACAACGACGCGGGCGCGCAAATCGACAACTTGATGGCATCGGTGCAACTGCGTTGTAAAGGTATTACGCCTGATGACGCGAGCTGGCCAGAAAACGGTTATCGCGGTGATTACATCGCCGATGTCGCGCGCAGCTATTTGGCAAAAGACACGATTATTGCCGACGACCAAAACGTTACAGGCAAAGGCGATGCCGATGACGCGGAAGCGATTCGACATTTTGCTGTGGCGTATTTACGCCGCGAACAAGATTTGGATTTGCGCGCGTTCGGCGTGCAGTTTGATGTGTATTCGTTAGAGTCCGCGCTTTATACGTCGGGCAAAGTGGTGGCGACGGTGAGTAATTTGATTGCCAGTGGACACACTTTTGAGGCAGATGACGCACTGTGGTTACGCACCACCGATTTTGGCGATGACAAAGATCGCGTGATGCGTAAGCGTGAGGGCGGCTACACTTATTTTGTGCCCGATGTGGCGTACCACTTGGACAAATGGCAGCGTGGTTTTACGCGCGTAATTAACGAGCAGGGTTCGGATCATCACAGCACCATTACGCGTGTGCGTGCTGGACTGCAAGCCTTGAATGTCGGCATTCCTAAAGGCTGGCCAGATTACGTTTTGCACCAGATGGTGATGGTGTTGAAGAACGGCGAGGAAGTAAAAATTTCTAAACGTGCGGGCAGCTATGTGACCTTGCGCGACTTGATTGATGAAGTCGGTCGCGATGCCACGCGTTACTTTTTGGCGGCGCGTTCACCTGATTCACAACTGGTCTTCGACATTGATTTGGCGATGTCCAAGAGCAATGAAAATCCCGTCTATTACATCCAATATGCTTATGCGCGTATCCATACTGTATTGACGCAATGGGCGGGCGATGTCGCAACATTGAATGCCGCGAATGTTGCGTTATTGGATAGCGAATATGAAACAGTATTACTGCAAAAATTGATTGATTATCCGCAAGCGATAGAGACCGCTGCGCACGATTTAGCACCGCATCAAATCGCGGCATACTTAAAAGATTTGGCAGCAGATTTTCACAGCTACTACAATGCGCAGCGTTTTTTAATTGACAATCAAGCCTTGCAGTTAGCGCGTTTGGCGTTGTGTGCCGCGACTGCGCAAGTGCTGCGTAATGGTTTGAGTTTGCTCGGTGTGTCCGCACCAGAGCACATGTAAAAAAGGGATGCTATGAGCAAAGCAGCGAGTAAAAAATCGACCACTGGCAACGGCAGCCCTTTGATGGTCGGCTTGTTAGTGGGACTGATTGTTGGGGTAGCAATGGCCGCAGGCTTGGCCTGGTATTTGATGAAGTCACCTAGCGCGTTTGTCAGCAAGCCTGCCGCACCGCGCATCGTCGCCGAACCCGCCAAAGCCACGCCACCCGTGCCCGCCGCCTCCGCCGTAACAGATGGCAAACCGCGTTTTGAGTTTTATAAAGTGCTCACCGACAAACCTGATGTGCCAGTGAGTTTTCCCAACAAAACCGCTGAAAAACCTACCCATAGCACACCCGACATCAAGCCCTCACCCGTGGTAGTGAAAACCGATACCTCCGCTGCCAAGCAAACTTATTATTTGCAAGTTGGTGCATTTGCCAACGCCGAGGATGCAGAAAAACTTAAAGCCAAGCTGAGTTTGCAAGGCATGGATGTCGCAATACAAAGCGTCACAATCGCGGACAAAGGCGTGTTCAATCGTGTGCGTACGGGGCCCTATCAAGGCGCGGATGAAATGAATAAAGCGCGTGCCGCATTGAAACTGTCTGGCACGGATAGCACGCCCGTACGAACTCAATAATTACCGTCATTATTTTTTAAGGAGAGCTGCATGAAAAAATTAGCGTTCAGTTGGTTGATATTGATGACTAGCCTGTTGGGCAACGGCGCACACGCCGAAGCGCAACTGGGTAAGGAATACACACTGTTGGCGAGCGCGCAGCCCAGCTCCAAACAAAAAATCGAAGTATTGGAATTTTTCTTTTACCAATGCGGACACTGCTTTCATTTGCATCCACTGCTTGCGCAATGGGAAAAAACCAAGGCACGCGATGTCGAAATAAACTATGTGCCGACCATTTTTCAAGCGGGTGCCGAGCCTGCTGCCACGGCGTTTTACGCGCTCGAAAGCATGGGGCAAATCAAGCAAGTCGATGACGCGCTTTACCAAGCCATCCATGTCAAACAACTAGGGCTGTTTGACCTTGACTCCATCAGTGCGGTGGTGACTAAAAATGGCGTGGATAAGGCGAAATTTGCCGCCGCTTACAATTCATTTTCAGTACAAAGCAAAGTCACCCAAGCCAAACAAATGATTCGTACCTACAACATTCAAGGCACGCCCACTTTGATTGTCGATGGTCGCTTTGTCATTACCGGCTTGCAGCCTGCCGATACGATTCGCGTGTTGGACGAAGTCATCAATCAAGTGCGTAAAGCACGCACGCCCAGCAAGAAACACTAATGCCCACCGCGTTGCGGGTGGTAATTAGCGGCGCGTCCAGCGGCATCGGTCTCGCCTTGGCGCGGTATTACTTACAAGGCGGCGCGCAAGTTGCCGCGTTCGCCCGCCGTGCCGATTTACTCGCCGCGCTCGCCGCTAAATTCCCCGAACACGTTTCTGTGTACGCACTCGACGTGCGCGATGGCGTGGCGGTGCAACATGCCGCTGCCGACTTTATCGCGCGCGTCGGCGTACCCAATATCGTGATTGCCAATGCAGGCGTGAGCGTCGGCACGCTGACGGAATTTGCCGAGGATATTGATGCCTTTCAGCAAGTCATGGACATCAATGTGCTAGGCATGGTGAAGACGTTTCAGCCGTTTATTGCCGCAATGCGCGACGCGGCAAGTGCGGCATCCTCAGCTCAAACGAATAAACGCGAAGCAGACAAACTTTTCACGCTAGTCGGTATCGCCAGTGTCGCCGGCTTCCGAGGTTTGCCGGGTGCGGGGGCTTACTCGGCATCGAAGGCGGCGGCGATTTCCTATCTGGAATCGTTACGCGTCGAGCTGCGCAGCAGCAACGTCAAAGTCACCACCATTTGTCCAGGCTATATCCGCACGCCGATGACCACGCATAACCCCTATCCCATGCCCTTTATGCTGGACGCGGAAGTTGCTGCAACCCGTATGGCGCGCGCAATCGCAAAACAAACTTCGTTCACGGTCATCCCTTGGCAGATGGGCTTAGTAGGGCGCGTGCTGAAAGTGTTGCCGCGCTGGCTGTATGACACGTTGTTCGCCAACGCGCCGCATAAGCCTCGGCAATCGGACTAAGAGCGAGCTAAGTTTTTAAGGAGTGTTACCAAGGTGCTATTTAATTCATACGCTTTTATTTTTCTCTATTTGCCTATTGTGCTGTT
>JAVHQO010000043.1:15296-18887 GCA_036171175.1 Gallionella sp. | reverse complement strand
ACATCGAAGCCTGGGATGCAATACCAGGAAGCGGCAAGTGGACAGAAGGTAATTAACGCGCGTGTTGTATCGTTTGATAAATCGACGCACCCATTAGTAAATAGCCTGTAGTGGAAAAATGCGTATTGTTGGCAGGATATAAATCGATGGTTTTATTCGCGATGGCTTGTTGATTAGCACGCAATAAATTCGGGGCATTAAAGCGTTGTTCGGCTTTATTCCAAAACTGTTTGTCGGGATAAAAATAGCTGGTCGATTTATTCGGTACAAATGCCCAAATCGGCTTGATGCCAGTTAAACGTTCGTTCAATTTAGCCACGGCGACTAAATCTTCTTCCGCCAAATCTTCCATCTTTTCTCCCGTTAAAAATAACGCGGTCGTACAGCGGCGATGACTGAATAATGCGCAGCCATTTTGCACTTTCGCCAGCGTCGCACCATTGTCGAGCGCGATAGATTGGAAGGCTGGCAGATCTGTTAATTGTTGATAGTGGTAGGCGTTAAGTGCGGTTTGCAAACCTATCGACATACGTCCGCTACGATTCGCTACATCAGGGTTAAAGCTGCTAGCAGGCGGCTGACGAGGTCGGTCAGCGGCGATGTTGGTGTGCGTATCCATCGCTGTGCAAGCGAGTGATTTTTGCAGTCCATCGTGGATATTGCGCTCGATGATTTCCAGCACCACAAACTTACCCTTAAACCCTTGCGCAGCGAGCCACGGCATAAAGTCGTTACACACGCCACGCACCGTGTCCCATGTTTCGGTACGAACTTTTAAGCCTTGTTTAACTAGCTCGGTTTGCCAAACGTGATCAACTGAAAAACTATCACCTATCACCAACACATCTGCATCCTGCATCGTCGCTTGGCTAAATAATGTTGCCTCAATAGCGGGTTGATTTTGCCGCTGTCCATATTGGCTTTCGGGCAGTAATGCTAGCCGCGTTAAATCGCCTTGAAACCCCGCGAGCGGCAAAAAATAAAAGCCCAGCGCACCATAGCTGAGTAGCAAAACAGAGCTGGTGAGAGCAAAAAATTTGGCGTGTTTCATATCAAAATTGGAAGTACAAAAATGGGCTGTAAAAGCCAAAATGGTCGATGGCGATAAATAACATAGTTAACAGCAAAGCTAATTGCAGCAAGGTATAAAACGCGTTGCTGGCAACGAAACGTAAGCGCGTGGAGTTTGGCAACAACCACACCCACAACAAGCTAGGCAGCAAAATTTTGAGCAGGTCACGCCCCGATAAATCCGTGAGTAACAACAAATTGCCATGCAGCACCGCGTCAAAACTAATCGGGCGATAGTGCAGGCCGAACATGGCTTGCAGCATAACGCTGGCTTGCGCAATGTTATCGGCGCGGAATACCACCCATGCCGCGACTACGGCAATAAAGGTCAGCACGCCGCCCGTAAGCGCGCCTAGCCACACAGGTATCCAGCGCAAATATTTCTCTGCGACTAACTCGCGCCACAAATGATTGAGCGTGAGATAAAAACCGTGCAGCGCGCCCCACACCACGAACGTCCAACCCGCGCCGTGCCACAAGCCGCCGAGCAACATGGTGGCGAATAAATTGCCGTAACGGCGCAATTTGCCGTGGCGATTTCCACCCAATGGAATATACAAATAGTCGCGTAAAAAAGTCGATAGCGTGATGTGCCAACGTCGCCAAAATTCGATGATGCTGGTGGATTTGTAGGGTGAATTGAAATTGATGGGCAAACGGATGTTGAACATTAAAGCGATGCCCAAAGCCATGTCGGTGTAGCCAGAAAAATCAAAATAAATTTGCAGCGTGTAAGCCAGCGCACCTGACCACGCCTCGTAAATCGTCGGCACTAAGCCGCTCGCCATGCCGTGTTGCACGCCGTTGAAAATCGCGGTGGCAAACGGCGCAAGTTCGTCCGCCCCCAAAGTTTTCTTGCACAGCCCCAGTGTGAACAACAGCAAGCCTGTCGCGACATTAAGCCAGTTGATGCGATACGTCGCGGCGTGCGCGAATTGCGGCATCATGTCTTTATGGTGCAGCACGGGACCTGCGATTAAATGCGGAAAATAAGTGACGAATAAAACGTAATGCACAAAGTTAAATTCGCGCACTTTGCCCTGATAGGTATCGACCAAAAAAGCGATTTGGGTGAAAGTAAAAAACGAAATTCCCAGCGGCAAAATGATGTTTGCCATCTGCCAGTTCGCCCCCGTCAGTGCGTCCACTGAACCCAAGAAAAAGTTGGCATATTTGTAATAAGCAAGCAGCAAAAGATTCGCGCTAATCGCCGCAATCAAAAGCGGCTTTTTACGTAAATTTGCCTTCGCTATCCACATCCCAAACGCATAGTTACAGCCTATCGACAGCAGCAACAATCCCACATAGGCAGGATTCCAATAGCCGTAGAAAAACAGCGAGCAAAGTGCCAACCATGCGGCGGCGTAGGCTTGATTGAGTCGCGCCAACTGGAAAAATCCCAGCAAGCTGATGGGCAGAAATAGAAAAATAAACGCGTAAGAATTAAACAGCATGAGTTCGTCCGTTTACATAGAGGAGGCGATTAAAGGGATCAGCAATGCCGCACCCGCTGGGCTAATGTGGTTGTTGTCGGTGTACAAAACATTGCCGTTCGCGCGCGTCAGACACACGCCTGTGCCGCATAAAATCGGCGTGGGGTCGAGTACGCTGAGGTGCAATTCCGCCGCGTGGTCACGCGCAAATTCGGTCATAAATAAATTTTGTTGTTGCAGTTGCGCGAGCGGCACGCTGTCGTTTTCGGGCAGGGCTTGAATGACTTTGGGCAGCACCGCAACACTGTGCACCAGCACCACTTCGATACCGAATGATTGCAAGTATTTGATGGTGGCTTGCAGATGCGCACTCATCACTTTTTGGCTGTCGGTGCGATCATTTGCAGCGATGCGCGCGTCAGAAATAAAGTGGTTGGGCTGATTGTTCGGATCGCCTTCCGAATACATGCTCCATGAGGCGAGTAAGTAAACTTTATTGAAGGCGCGCGTCGCAATTAAGGCTTTGATGCGCGTATCAAATTTTTCCGCGCAGATGTTTTTTGCACCATCCAAACTGTAGATGTCGAATAGCGGCGGGCAGCCAGGCTGGGTGGCGAAAACGCCTTGCGTATGACGCGCCTCGGCAGCGGCCTGAAAAGCCGGATACCATGCCGCGACATGCGAATCACCGACCACTAAAAAGCGTTGTTTCGCTTGCAAGTCGCCAAACGCGCAGTTACGCAAAATCGCTTGCGGATCATCACCTATTGCGCAATTAGCCGGATATTGCAGCGTTGTGCCTGTAGCCGCTTTGAAGTCAAAACTGGCCAAATTATTTTTGACTTTGACCCAATTAGGAAAGCGATTTTCCATGCCGCTTTGGGCGTAAATATAGCTGCCGATACTCACGCAAAAAATCCCGAAAGTGAGCGTCATTAAGCCCACTTGTCTTCCTGAAAAATGCTCGCGATTTTTGCGGAACGGCTCTTCCACATAACGCCAAGCGAGATAAGAAATGAGCAGCGTGAGTACAAACAACACACTCATTTGCAGCGCGTGGCTGCCCGCAAAATCACCATTGTGCAGC
>JAVHQO010000043.1:0-15196 GCA_036171175.1 Gallionella sp. | reverse complement strand
AAACAACACACTCATTTGCAGCGCGTGGCTGCCCGCAAAATCACCATTGTGCAGCACATGGCTGGTCGAGAAATCACTATTGTGCAGCCAGACCAATAACGGCCAATGCCATAAATACAGCGAGTAAGACAAGCCGCCGATAAAAACTAAAACGCGCGTGCTTAATAATTTTTCAGTCAGATGCGTGCCGCTACTGAGAATAATTAAAGCCGTGGCGACACACGGAATAATCAGCAAACTACTGGCGTACGGGGTGCTCTCGTCCAAGAACACTAAGCTGGCAAGAATCACCGCAAAACTAGCGAGTGCGATGCCGCCTTGATTGGCTAAACGCGCTTTGATATTGGCTGGCAGCAACACAATGAGCGCGCCGATGACAAATTCCCACACGCGCCCAGCGAAAGAAAAAAATCCTTCGGTGGGTAAATTATTTTGCTGATAGGCGTAACGCACCCAAAAGGACGCGAGTGCGATGACGCTCAAAATCACCACACGATGTTGCTTAAATTTGAACAGCAAAATTAGCAACAGTGGGAAAATTAAATAGAATTGTTCTTCGATGGATAACGACCAAGTATGCAGCAATGGCTTGGCCTCGCGCGACATATCGAAGTAACCTTGCTGGCGCGCAAACACCATATTGGTGAGATACACAGCGGAAAATTGCAGACTCTTGGCGTACTGAAAAAAGTCATACGGTTTGAGTACCAAATAACTAATGACCACCGTGGCAATAATC
The DNA here is from genome assembly GCA_036171175.1 of Gallionella sp. GTDB lineage: Bacteria > Pseudomonadota > Gammaproteobacteria > Burkholderiales > Gallionellaceae > Gallionella. Next base: position 14,457 of record JAVHQO010000043.1, on the reverse strand, counting down.
ATTAAAAACAAATTCGGTAATAATCGCAGCACACGATTCTTGTAAAATTTGCTGAGGCTAAATGTGCCGCGCGCCAACTCGACACTAATCATTTGCGTGATAAGAAAACCAGAAATGACAAAGAAAATATCCACGCCTAGATAGCCACCCGCTAAAATTTTCCAACCGAAATGAAACAGAATTACGGCGATAATGGCGACCGCGCGCAGTCCTTGTATTTCTGGATAAAATTTCTTATCTATTGTTGGCATAAGGCAGCGGAGTGGGCAAAGGGGCGCGCATTTTATCAGGAGTTGTTGTGGCGATATACGCGATAGGCGATGTGCAGGGCTGCTATACCGAGCTTAAAAATTTAATGGTTGAAATCGGCTTCAATCGCGAGCTCGACCAACTGTGGCTGGTCGGCGATTTGGTCAATCGCGGCCCCGATTCTTTGGCGGTGTTGCGCTTGGTGAAGTCATTAGGAGATGCCGCGATTACCGTGTTGGGTAATCACGATTTGCATTTGCTGGCGGTGTCGGTTGGCGCGGCAGAGCTGCATAAAGACGACACTTTGTCCGACATTTTAGCCGCGCCCGATCGCGATGAGCTACTCACTTGGTTACGTCAGCAACCACTACTGCATGTTGAAAATAATTGTGTGTTAGTACATGCAGGAGTGCTGCCCAACTGGTCGCTTAAACAAGCGCGTGCACTGGCACACGAGGTTGAACAAGCGTTACGCAATGACGATTACGCGAATTATTTAGCGCATATTTACGGCAACACACCCAACGCTTGGCGCGATGATTTGCACGGCTACAAACGCCTACGCGTGATTACCAATGTGTTGACGCGGATGCGCATTTGCACGCCGCAAGGTGAGATGGAATATAAATTTAAGGGCTTGCAAAGCAATATCCCAGCGGGGTTGCTGCCTTGGTTTAATTTACCCAATCATCAAACCCATGATGCGACCGTGATATTTGGGCATTGGTCGGCGTTGGGTTTAATTAACCAGCCTAACCTCATCGCGCTGGATACGGGGTGTTTATGGGGTGGTCCACTCACTGCGATACGACTGGAAGATCGCAAGGTTTTTCAAGTACCCAGCGTCAATCCTGTCGCGCCCAATCACCATTAAATGCAACACGCCATGCGCTCCATCAAGCCCCTCGCCGCACGATTTTTTTACACGCTGCTGCTGTATTTATTATTCCCGTTTATCTTTTTTAAGCTGCTGTGGCGGGCGCGTTTACAAGCTGAATACTTACAGCATATAGGCGAGCGTTTCGGCTTTTACACACAGACTTCAGCGCGTCCGCTTATTTGGTTGCACGCCGTGTCAGTGGGCGAAACGCGCGCCACCGTCAGCCTCATTGAGCAGTTGCGCCGCAATTATCCGCAGCATCAAATTTTGCTTACCCACACCACACCGACCGGGCGCGCGACTAGCGAGCAACTGTATGGCGACAAGGTGCTGCGCGTATATTTGCCTTACGATTATCCGTTCGCCGTGCAACGCTTTTTGCGTCATTTTCAACCGCAACTGGGCATGTTGATGGAGACCGAAATCTGGTTCAACTTAATCCACGGGTGTGAAAAAAATCACATACCGTTATTGTTGTTAAACGCACGCATGTCGGAAAAATCGGCACGCGGTTACGGTCGTTTTGCCACGCTCACGCGCGCTGCGCTACAGACTTTAACTGGCATTGCCGCACAAACCGCAGCCGACGCGCAACGCTTGGCAGCATTGGGTGGAACAAACATTACGCTGATGGGAAATTTGAAATTTGACATCGTGCCAACGAACGAAATGCTAGCTTTTGGCAATGTTTTGCGCGAACAATTTGGCGCGACACGCCCAGTGTTTTTGGCAGCGAGTACGCGCGAGGGCGAGGAAGAATTATTGTTGGATGCGTGGCAGACCGCATCGCCACAAGCCTTGCTGGTATTAGTGCCGCGTCATCCGCAACGCTTCGATGAAGTTGCCGAACTCATCAGCAAGCGTGGTTTGGACATGCAACGGCGCAGCGAAAATAGAATTGTGCCAGCCGACATTCAAGTGTTGTTAGGCGACAGCATGGGCGAGCTGTTTGCCTATTACGCGGCAGCAGATTTGGCTTTTATCGGTGGCAGTTTGCTGCCCTTCGGTGGACAAAATTTAATCGAGGCTTGCGCGGTTGGCACGCCCGTTTTAATTGGCGCGCATACCTTTAATTTTGCTGATGCGACGCGGTTGGCGGTGGAAACGGGCGCGGCACAACGCGTCTCGAATGCGGCCGAATTAGTCGCCGTTGCTGCGAATTTATTACGCGATGCGCATAGCTTATCCACCATGCGCACCGCAGGATTACGCTTTGTCGCCCGCCATCAAGGTGCCACCGATCAAGCGATGCAGCTCATCCAACGGCATATTGCATCCGTATAATCGCGCGCTATGGTTTTATTCCTAAGGTCACCATGAAACACATCGCAAAAATTTTCCTGCAATACGCGATGCAATCGCTATCTCGGCACAGCGTGCAGACGTGTCACGCCTTGCCAAGGCTAGCCCTGCTGTGCTTCTTAGCTGTTATAGCTCCCGCCCAAGCAGTAACTCAAGGCCCTGTCGAAATTCATGACGAAATCATGCCGCAAGCCGCGCCCAATAAAAAAATCGCGCTGACGCTGGATGCGTGCAGCGGCAGATTCGACGGCGACTTAATTCGATTTTTAGTGTATCGGCGCATACCCGCCACAATCTTCGCCACCCAAAAATGGCTAGATGAGAATCCTGTCGGCCAAGACATTATTGAGTCGCATTTAGATTTATTTGAAATGGAAGACCACGGTGAAAAACACATCCCCGCTGTCATTGGTGCGGGCAAAAAAGTGTATGGCATTGCGGGTGAACCCGACCTGATCCACCTGCGCCGCGAAGTCACGGCGGGCGCGGCGGCAGTCGAAGCCGCAACTGGCATTGCGCCACATTGGTATCGCGGCGCAACAGCGGAATATGACGCGGCAGCCAGTGCCGAAATCGAGAAAATGGGTTACCAAATCGCCGGCTTTTCAGTGAATGCCGACGATGGCGCAACCGCCAAAAAACTCACCATAGAAAAACGCCTAGCGCACATCAAAGCGGGCGACATCATCATCGCCCACATGAACAAACCCGCCTCCGACACCGCCGAAGGATTAGCCGTCGGCTTGGCACACCTACTAGAACAAGGCTTCATGTTCGTCAGGCTAGATAAAATCGAGTTAGAGCAAATTAAATAAGGATTTCGCATGACCCATCACTACACCCTCACCATTTCTTGTCCCGACCGCTCCGGCATCATCGCTACCGTAACGGGGTTTATCGCGCAGCACGGCGGTTTTATCGTCGAGGCGAGTTATCACACCGAGCAAGAAGCGCAGCGATTTTTTATGCGCCAAGAAATCCGCGCCAACTCACTGCCATTCGACGCGCATGAATTCCGCCGCTTGCTCACGCCACTGGCGACCGAGTTCAATATGACTTGGCAACTCGCCGATTCGGCGCAGAAAAAACGCTTGGTGTTGCTGGTGAGCAAGCAGGATCATTGTCTGGATGATTTGCTGCATCGCTGGCGCAGCGGCGAGTTGCTGGTGGATATTCCCTGCGTGATTTCTAATCATAACGATTTGCGTAGTTTCGTCGAGTGGCACGGCATTCCGTTTATCCATGTCGATATGCAATCCGACAAGCCCGCCGCGTTTGAGAAAATCGCCGCGCTGTTCGATGAGTATCGCGGCGACACCATGATTTTGGCGCGCTTTATGCAAATAATGCCGCCAGCTTTATGCCGAAAATATGCGGGGCGCATCATCAATATTCATCACAGTTTTTTGCCATCTTTTGTTGGCGCAAAACCTTATCACCAAGCGTATTTGCGCGGCGTGAAACTCATCGGCGCGACCTGCCATTACGTCACCGACGAGCTGGATGCGGGGCCAATTATTGAGCAGGACACGGTGCGTATCGACCACGGCGACATGGTGGACGATTTGGTGCGCTATGGGCGCGACATCGAGAAAACCGTGCTGTCGCGCGGCTTGCGCTACCACGTCGAAGACCGCGTGCTGGTGTGCGGCAACAAAACCATCGTATTTAGATAAACCCTCTACCGCTTGTTGCACAGCCGTAAATCATGCCCACTCCCCTTCGCCTCGGCTCTTATTCCATCGTCAAATCCATCGGCGTAGGGGCGAGCTCGAATGTGTATTTGGCGATTTCGGATAAGAGCTTCGCGTCGGTGGCAATTAAGCAGTTGCGTAGCGAGCGGCTCTCCGCGCCTTATCGCGCTTTGCTAGCCAATGAAGTGGCGATTGCTGCCAACTTTCAGCACAAAAATATCGTGTGCCAAATTGATGCGGATTTGCGAGACGTGAGCGGGCCTTATTTGGTGTTGGAATATCTCAACGGCGAATCACTCGACCATCATCAAAACACTGAAAACTTGCTGCCGATTAACACCGTGCTGGCGGTTATCGAACAAGTCGCAGAGGGCTTGCAATATGTGGCGCAGCAAGGCGTGGTGCATCGCGATGTGAAGCCCGAAAATATCATCATGATGCCGAATGGTTTAGTCAAATTGATGGATTTTGGTTGCGCAATTAAGACGGGGGCGGCAAGCAAAATGGTGGCGGGCAGCTTGGCGTATATGTCGCCCGAACAGCTTGATGGCGTGCCGTTAGACGAGCGCGCCGACATTTATTCCTTGGGCGCAACCTTGTATCGACTACTGACGGGGAAAAATACTTTTACTGCTGACAACCCTTTCGATGCGCGCATCGCGGTGCTGAATTTCCCTGCCACGCCGATTCAAAAATATCGCCAAGAATTGCCCGCCAATCTGACCACCGTGGTGCATAAAGCCTTGCAAAAAGAGGTTTCGCTGCGTTATGCCAATTGGGCGGAATTCATCTTAGCGTTTGGCAACGCTGCTCACGAGGTGCGCATGTCGGTGCAAGATTTTGACGTGTATCGCGGCTTCACCAGCCACACCCAATCCGCCATTTATGACCAACTTTCCGCGTCGCGGCAATTTTCGCGCAGCGGCTTTTCGCGCAGTGCAATGCCAGGCGAATAAAAGCTAACTCACCATCCAAACGGCTTGCAGCAACAAGATTGTCGCAATGAGCAACAGCAAAGTATTGCGCCGTTTTTGTTGCGCCAATAATTGCTGCATAGTGCTATCAAACTCGCTGCGCGAATTTTTTTCGTGCAGCCGTTGATGCAACAAGCGCGGTAATTGCGGCAGCAAAGTGAAGTAATGCGGGGCTTCCGCACGCAACGATTTGAGCAGCCCACGCCAGCCGACTTGCTCGCTCATCCAGCGTTCCAGCCACGGTTTAGCGGTTTGCCATAAGTCCAGCTCTGGGTCGAGTTGGCGACCTAAGCCTTCGATATTAAGCAGAGTTTTTTGCAACAACACTAATTGCGGCTGTATCTCGATGCCAAAGCGGCGCGAGGTTTGAAACAAACGCAACAACACTTTGCCGAAAGAAATTTCGCGTAATGGCCGATCAAAAATCGGCTCGCATACGGCGCGTATCGCCGCTTCTAATTCATCCACGCGCGTCTCAGCGGGTGCCCAGCCCGATTCGATATGCACCTCAGCAACGCGTTTGTAATCGCGCTGAAAAAACGCTAAAAAATTCTGCGCAAGGTAATGTTTATCAGTGTCAGTGAGCGTGCCCATGATGCCGAAATCCAGCGCGATATAACGCCCATCCGCCGCCACTTGCACGTTGCCTGGGTGCATGTCGGCATGAAAAAATCCATCGCGAAACACCTGCGTATAAAAAATCTCCACGCCGTCCTCCGCGAGTTTAGGAATGTCCACGCCATCGTTGCGCAGCTTCTCAACTTGCGACACGGGCGTGCCTATCATGCGCTCCATCACGATGACATTATTGCTGCAAAAATCCCAATACATTTCTGGCACGAGCAACAATTTCGAGCTGGCAAAATTACGTTTGAGCTGGCTGGCATTCGCCGCTTCGCGGGTTAAATCGAGCTCGTCATTAAGATATTTCTCAAATTCATTGACGACTAATTTCGGCTTCAAACGTCGCCCATCCGCCCACACTTTTTCCAGTAAGTCGGCGGCGACTTTCAGTAGCGCGATGTCGTGTTCGATGATGGCGGCGATGCCGGGGCGCAAAATTTTCACCGCTGCGGCGCGACCATCTGGCAACACCGCAAAATGTACTTGCGCCACCGACGCGCTGGCAACAGGCAGCTCATCAAAACTTGCAAACACCGCACTTAACGGCTTGCCATAGTTGGCTTCCAAAATCGCAATCGCCTGCGCGGAGGGGAACGATGGCACTTGGTCTTGCAGCTTCGCTAATTCGTCTGCGATGTCGGTCGGCATCAAGTCGCGACGAGTGGACAACATCTGCCCGAACTTGACAAAAATCGGCCCTAAGGTTTCGAGTGCCAGACGTAAACGCTGCGCGCGCGGCGTTTTGGTATTGCGAAAAAACAGTAAAAAATTGAGCGGCACGCGCAGCCAACGCACCCGCGCGTGCGCGAGTAAAAACTCGTCCAGCCCGAAACGCAGCACCACAAAAATGATTTTGATTAAACGAAAAATGCGCATGTTATTGGGGATGAGTAAGGCGGTGTAAGCGCGCTGTCAGCCGCGCCAAGTCATCGCGCAGCGTATCGACACCCGCCGCGAATGCGGCAATTTGATTGGGCTTGGCGAGTAGCGGACGTTCTTCTGTCCAGTATTCCGTCGCCGCTTGCGAAAAATTTAACGCGGCATCTTTAAGCTGCGCATGTGAGTGTTGCAGGGTTTGCACCACGCGCTCAGCGGCAATGTCGCCGGTAAAAAAACTTAAATCTTGTGCCGCGTCCCACTGCAAATTGCGCCACAAATAAAAAATTTCAGCGAGCAATGCGGCATCGCCGATGCTCACAATTTGCGCGTGAGCCAGCTCATCTTTTACCAACAAACGCGGCAATAAGGTAGGTGCAATAGTCAACTCAACATCGCTATCACCCTTACTGTCATTGACGTTCAGGTCGGTGGCTTGCAACGAGCCGTCACTTAAAATCAGATAGACAAAAGAAAACGGTGCGAGATTGAATCGCACCGTTTTAGCGGCAAATGGAACTAGCCTAGCGTTTGCCCAACTGTTCTGCGCAAGCACATGATTCAGCGCGGTCGCAGACAGTTTGGCAAACATTTTTAATGCAGCACAGTTTGTTGAATACCTGCCAACAACCAAACCGCTTGGTCGTCGCGCAGATTCTTTTGCACATGCCACACTTCATCGACGCTCTCAGGCGCGCCATTGTTTTCTGATAACGAACCTGTAAAACGCACGCTGGCAATCGCCCAATCGCCTTCATTTGCCACTTCTAACAATTCGCCATTGATGCTAATTACATCGGTTTTTTGCGGCGTGTTGTCGCGCTCTTGCATCTGCATCGAGATTTCCGCGAACATTTCTGGTGTGGTGTATTCACGCACATCGTTCAAATCTTTGCGATCGTTGGCCGCTTGCAAACGAATAAACGAAGTCTTCGCACTGCGCAGAAAACTTTCCACGGGGAAGTCAGCAGGGATATTTTTTGCCGCTGACGGCGCGTGCAAAGAGCCACCTGATGCTTGTCCCGCGTAGCTTTGTGTCGGAGCAGCTTGTTGGTACGGCGCACCTGCACCTGCATATTGGGCGACATTAGGATTTTGTTTTTTGCGGAAATAAGAAATCGCAAACATCACTGCCGCACCGATTGCCAACATCATCAAAATGTTGCCCATCGCGCCACCTAGCCCACCTAAACCGCCACCCGCAAACATCGCGCCTAAGCCCGCGCCAATTGCCAAGCCCGCTAAAGGACCTAGCCATTTGTTGCCTGTCGAAGCAGGTGCTGCGGGCGCAGGGGCAGCAGTGGGCGCGCGTGGTGCAGCTTGTTGAGGACTCATGCTGCGTTGTTTACCGACACTGCCGCCGCCACCAAAACGCTTAGCTTCAGCAGTTGCCGCGAACAAACTTAAACTGGTAATCGCAATCATCAAAATTGTTAAAAAGCGTTTCATATATTCCTCTGAGAATGGTTGTGTAACGAGTTTGCTAAGTGAGGCGGGCTGACCAAATTACAAGCCAGCCACTTGTCCTCACCGTATTGAAGCTGGGGATAGACAGTTGATGCGGCAATAGTTCCTTATGGCTGAACTGTTTTTATGTCGGTCACAAAATAATCGGTGTCGCCAAAGCAGTTGGTTGGCAAGCCCTTGTGTTGCTCATACAGCAAAGCAACGCGTGTGCCGACTTGCTTGTTAATACGTTCCGCAACGACATCGTCACGCACCGTAAAAATAAATTTTTCAGGCGCAGCACCTGGCAAGGAAACCAAGGCCAGCTCGCCTTCCCAGGTTTTGCACAGCCAGCCTTTTTTGGATAGTTTTTGCACAAAGCCAGCGCGTTCACCCTCGGAATAACTCCAATGCAAAGCAATGAAAATATAGAGCGCGAAGAGTGCTAACGGGATAGCAACAACAGCGATTAAATACAGTGCGGAGCGTTTAGCGGTGGGCATATATTTTCTCAGGCAAGCAAAAAGGGCGCGGATTATAACGGATGGCGGCTTAATAAATCGCGCTTAAAACGACGACGGGCTGTGCCAGTGCATCGCCACACCCGTATGCGGATGGTTCAATTCTAAACGACACGCGTGCAACAACAAACGTGGGGCGAGGCTAGCATCGCCATACAGCGTGTCACCCCACATCGGGTGTCCCAAAGCGGCGAGATGCACGCGTAACTGGTGAGTGCGCCCAGTCACGGGTTCAAGCTCGACTAGGCTGGAATTCGTTATTGCATCAAAACTCAACAACCGATAGCGCGTCACAGACGGCTTGCCCGTGGCGTGATTGACATGTTGTTTAGGACGATTTTCCCAGTCCACAATAATCGGTAAATTGATTTCGCCCGTCGTATTTTTCAGTTCGCCCGCGACGCGCGCGACGTAGCGTTTTTCCACCTCACGCGCGGCAAATGCCATCGACAATTTGCGATGCATATCCGCCCCGCGCGCCAATACCAGCAAGCCCGACGTGTCGCGGTCGAGTCTATGCACAATCAGCGCGTCGGCAAATTCTGCTTGCACGCGCGTCACCAAACTATCGGCTTTATCCTCGCCCCGTCCTGGCACAGACAGCAGCCCCGCAGGCTTGTCCAACACCAAGATAAATTCATCTTGATGCAGGTAATGCAAAGGGGTTTGCGGCGGGCTGTAAGTCGCGGTCATGCGGCAGGAGCCTTAGGCTTTTTTGACGAACTCGCTTTTAAGCTGCATTGCGCCGATGCCATCAATTTTGCAATCAATGTCATGATCGCCGTCGGTCAAACGGATGTTCTTCACTTTAGTGCCGACTTTGACAACCAAAGAAGAGCCTTTGATTTTCAGGTCTTTGAGCACGGTAATGGTGTCGCCATCATTCAACACATTCCCGAATGCGTCTTTATAAACGCGAGCTTGTTCGCTGCTAGCCGCAGCCGTTTGCGACCATTCGTGTGCGCATTCTGGGCAAACAAAATTGTTGCCGTCTTCGTAAGTGAATGCAGAGCTGCATTGTGGGCATTTAGGTAAAGTGGTCATGATTTTCCTTGAGTTATTCAACAGTTACAGATTTTCCGAGGTTACGCGGTTTGTGGCTTCGACTATCCCTGCGGGATTTAACTTGTACACCGTAAACCACGCGCTAAATCCATCACTCAACCGTGACAGATTTAGCCAAATTGCGTGGTTTGTCCACGTCCGTACCTTTTTGCAGGGCGACGTAATAGGACAGAAGTTGCAGCGGGATGGTGTGCAAAATTGGGCTCAATAATCCCGCGTGTTCAGGCATCTGAATGACGTGAATACCATCACTCGCGGCGATATGCGTGTCGGCATCGGCGAACACAAACAACTCGCCGCCGCGTGCGCGCACTTCTTGCAAATTGGCTTTTAATTTTTCTAGTAGTACATCATTCGGCGCGACTGAAATCACTGGCATATCCTTATCCACCAAGGCCAGCGGACCGTGTTTGAGTTCGCCCGCTGGATAGGCTTCAGCATGGATATAGGAAATTTCTTTGAGCTTGAGTGAGCCTTCCATGGCAATTGGATAGTGCATCCCGCGACCCAAAAACAGCGCGTTGTGTTTGTTGGCAAATTGTTCGGCGAGTTTGGCAATAGCGGGCTCTAGCTGCAACACTTTTTGCACCGCGTTAGGCAGATGACGCAGGTCTTTCAAATGCAGTGCTTCTTGTTCCACGCTCAAGCGTCCACGCTGCTTCGCCAACACCAAGGTGAGCAAAAATAACGCCGCGAGTTGGGTAGTGAAAGCCTTGGTCGATGCCACGCCAATCTCAGGGCCGGCGCGGGTCAATAGACGCAACTTACAGAGACGCACCAGCGCGCTTTCGGCGACGTTGCAGATTGCCAGCGTGTGCGCGTGTCCCAATGATTTTGCGTGATTCAAGGCGGCTTGCGTGTCAGCGGTTTCGCCCGATTGAGAAATCACCACCACCAAGGATTTTGGATTGGGCACACTGGTGCGATAGCGATATTCGCTGGCGACTTCGACTGTGCAAGCAATGCCCGCGACTTCTTCTAGCCAATAGCGCGCCACCAATCCAGAGTGATAACTGGTGCCACACGCCAAAATTAAAACGTGGTTAATGTCGGCGAATACTTCCGCTGCTTGCGCACCAAAAATTCCGGGAACGAGCGACTGGCTATTGCACACCGACTCCAGCGTGTCCGCCAAGGCTTGTGGTTGCTCGTGGATTTCCTTTTGCATGTAGTGGGTGTACTGACCTAATTGCACGCTTTCGTTGCTCATCTCGCTCACCACCACAGGACGCGTAACTGGCTTGCCGCTCGCATCAAAAATCTGATACTGCGCGCGACCCAACTCCACTACATCACCTTCTTCTAGATACAACACGTTGCGCGTAACGGGCAACAAGGCGGACACGTCCGAGGCGATGAAATGTTCGCCTACACCAAGGCCTAATAACAGCGGACTACCGCGTCGCGCGCAGATGAGTTGATCGGGATTGTCCGCCGCGATTACGCCGATGGCATACGCACCAACCAGCTCACGCAGCGAGGCTTGCGTGGCGGCGAGTAAAGTCATGCCTTGCGCATAATGGGTGTGGACTAAATGCGCGATGACTTCGGTGTCAGTATCTGAGGTGAATTTATAGCCTGCGGCCGTCAAACGAGTGCGCAAAACTTCATAATTCTCAATGATGCCGTTATGCACCACGGCGATGTTGTCGCAGCTTAAATGGGGATGCGCGTTGCGCTCGGACGGTACGCCGTGCGTCGCCCAACGGGTGTGGGCGATGCCGACCAAGCCGTGTGTCGCGGCACTTTTTACGGTCAGTTCGGCAACGCGTCCGGTGCTGCGCTGACGCTCGATTTTGCCGTCATGTATGACCGCCAATCCTGCCGAGTCATAACCGCGATATTCGAGACGCTGCAAGCCTTCCAGCAGCATAGGCACGACATTATTTTTAGTTACACCACCGACGATTCCACACATATTTAAAACCCTGAGAAGAGATAAGAGAGAAGGGTGAAGGGATTCACTTTTTGTCCTTCGCTTGTTTAACTGGACGCTTCCAGCCATTTATCGTCATTTGTTTGCTGCGCGATAGAGTCAACTCGCCGTCGGCCGCATCTTTGGTGATGGTCGAACCCGCGCCTATGGTCGCGCCTTTGCCAACGCGCACCGGTGCAACCAGTTGCGTGTCTGAACCGATGAACGCGTCGTCTTCGATGATAGTGCGGAATTTATTCGCGCCATCGTAGTTGCAAGTAATCGTACCCGCGCCGATGTTGACGCGACTGCCTACCGTGGCATCGCCGATATAACTCAGATGATTAGCCTTGCTGCCTGTGCCGATCTCGCTATTTTTGATTTCTACAAAATTGCCGACATGCGCATCGTCGTGTAACTGGCTGCCGGGACGCAAGCGCGCATACGGGCCGATGTGACAATTCGCACCAACGGCACTGGAATCAATAAGGCTGTAAGCCGCAATCTGCGTGCCTTGCGCGATACTGGCGTTGCGGATAATGGTGTACGCGCCGACGCGCACGTTGTCGCCCAAACTCACCGCGCCTTCAAAAATGCAACCCACATCAATCTCCACATCGCGTCCGCACGTCAATGTGCCGCGTACATCAATACGCGCGGGATCGGCGAGCGTCACGCCGTGAACCAGCAGACGTTGTGCTTCCACTAATTGCCAAGTGCGTTCCAATATCGCCAGTTGCGACTTGCTGTTGATCCCGTCCACTTCCCAAGTGTTGTTGGGTTGCACGGTATGCACCGCCACGCCATGCGCAACTGCCATCGCGACGATGTCGGTCAAGTAATACTCGCCCTGCGAATTATTGCTCTTCAGGTTCGACAGCCAGCTGCGCAACAGCGCGGTGGGCGCGAGCAAAATGCCAGTGTTCACTTCCTGTATCTTGCGCAATTCTGGCGTGGCATCTTTTTCTTCCACGATGCTCAGCACATTGCCCTGCGCGTCACGCACGATGCGTCCATAACCCCTCGGATTCGCCAGATTAACGGTGAGCAATACTAAGCCCTCGCCCGCCGCCATCATGCGCTGCAAAGATTGGAGTTGTATCAGCGGCACATCGCCGTATAGCACCATCGTGAGCGAGCCGTCAGTCAGATGCGGCAGGGCTTGTTGCACTGCGTGACCCGTGCCGAGCTGCGGCTCTTGAATCACAAACTTAGCGGGATATGCCGCCATTGCCTGTGGCACAACTTCACCGCCATGCCCGTACACCACGCAGATATTCGCAGCGTGTAATGCCTGCGCGCAATCTAAAACGTGCTGCACCATGGGCTTGCCCGCCAGCGCGTGCAGCACTTTAGGTTTGCTCGAATACATGCGCGTGCCTTTGCCCGCCGCGAGAATAACGATATTGAGTGCGCTCATTGCCATGCCTTTTTTAAGAGGCGCAATTATAAACATAAGCGCACTGTTTGCTGCGCTCTTTGCAGCGCGTTTTAACCGTTTATCTGCTACTAGCAACAGGCGATGGATTGCGTTTTATTGCTACGCACGCGTGCTATGATTTTTGCCCCCACAAGGAGAGCAGACATGACTTTTTTACGCGGAATTTTGGATAGAATTATTTTGGTTGTCGCTATCGTGGTGGCGGGCTGTATCCCCAGCTTTATTGCGCAATATCGGCAACGCGTAGGTGGACGGTTAGACCAAATTAACCTTGACCTCGCGCCCTTTCAAGCCATTGCAAATCAACTCCATCACGGCAGTTTGCAAGAACTGATTCGCTATCACTTAGCCAGCCCCGATGCCACGTTTCATAAGGAAGGCGCGGCGATACAATTGATGGTTGAAGCCGCCTCGCGTTTGCAAGATAGCTACACCGCACTAGGCGGCAGCCTACTCAATCAAATGCTTTATTTAAGCGCACACACCGACCTGCAAATTGCCCACGATACCTGGCAAATTTTCGCCCCCAGTTTTGGCCTGAGTTGGGATCATGTGATGTTCGCGCTCAGTCTCGGCGTGACGATTTGGCTGATGTTTTTAGCTAGCTGGTGGCTGACTAGACGTGTGGTGACGAGGTATTTTAAGGTCAAGTAGTTGGCGGAGATTTTGCGCAAAATGTGGCGGAAAAGTTTGGGATTGTCGGGGTAGCCCGACAAACGCCAGTCACCTGCAAAAGAATTCGAGTCTGACCCTATTTATTTTAGTACCCTAATTTATTTTTTTGTGCAACACTTGTATAAACTATCAATACATTTATATGTTTCGCAATTTGTATCTGTCGAACGTTTTAAAGTGCCTGGATTTGTGCGCGCAATTTTATAGTCATCTTTAGGAAAATAACCATTACCCCCTTCACCGCTAATCCCGAGTATTTTTACAGCTCTTCTCGCTTGATACCAAACAATCGAATTACTATCGATTGTATATTCATACCGTTCACCAATAACTTCCACTAATGCAATTGGAGTACGACCATTCAAAACAAGAACGACATCACCAATATTCATATTGTTCTGAAAATCATTTTCCTGAACAGACTCAAAGTCAATGCCCATTCCAATCGTATGACTTAAAACGCGGTTTCTTATATCATCATCCGATCCTTGCTCTCCTGTTGGATGAAGATTCATATGCCAGTAATTCTTATTCATAACTATTCCTTAGCGTAAAGTCTAACCGTAATGTAGACACCGATTTCGGTGTATATCCTGAATATCAACCAGTCAATAAAAAACCAGCCGAAGCTGGTTTTTTAGGTTGCTTAGTGTCCGTGTCTGCGCAGTTGCTTGATTGCTGCCAACTGTGCCACCGCTTCGGCAAGTTCCGCTTGGGCGGTTGCGTAATCTAAATCAGATACTCGATTACGCATCGCTTCTTCGGCATCTTCTTTAGCTTTCAGCGCACGCGCCT
>JAVHQO010000042.1:0-4337 GCA_036171175.1 Gallionella sp. | reverse complement strand
TTGATGAAAACTTGCAGCGATGCGCGGTTGATGCCGCTTTGGCCGCGCGTTAATTCTTTGAGTTTGTCGTAGGCGTTTTCGATGTTGTAACGGCGCATTACGGTTTGAATCGGTTCTGCCATGACTTCCCAACTTGCGTTCAAATCATCTGTAACGCGCTGCGCATTTACTTCGAGTTTGTTCAGCCCGCGCAAGCACGATTCGTATGCCAACAGCGTGTAGCCGAGTGCTACGCCCATGTTGCGCAATACGGTGGAATCGGTGAGGTCGCGCTGCATACGCGACACTGGCAATTTCTCGGAAAGATGACGCAACAGCGCATTCGCCAAGCCTAAATTTCCTTCGGAGTTTTCAAAGTCGATAGGGTTGACTTTGTGCGGCATAGTCGATGAACCCACTTCACCTTTGATGACTTTTTGTTTGAAATAACCCAGTGAAACGTAACTCCAAATATCACGATTCAAATCGACCAAAATGGTGTTGATACGCGCGTACGCATCGAACAATTCCGCCATGTAATCGTGCGGTTCAATTTGAATGGTGTAGGGGTTGAAGGTGATGCCGCGCGCAGTAACAAAACGCTCGGCAAACGCAGCCCAATCGACATCGGGATACGCCGCCAGATGCGCGTTGTAGTTGCCCACCGCGCCGTTAATTTTGCCCAAAATTTGCACGTCCGCGAGGCGTTGGTGGGCGCGTTGTAAACGATAAACCACGTTCGCCATTTCTTTACCCAAGGTGCTAGGCGTAGCGGTTTGTCCATGGGTGCGGCACAACATTGGCAAGTCGGCGAGCTGGTGCGCTAGCGTTTGCAAACGTGTCGTCAGGACATTGAGCGCGGGCAACATCACCGCATCGCGCGCGCCCTTGAGCATCCGCGCGTGGCTTAAATTATTGATGTCTTCGGAGGTGCACGCGAAGTGGATAAATTCCAAAACTTTAGCGGTTTCTGGGTTGCTCACCAGCTGCTCACGCAACCAGTATTCGACTGCTTTTACATCGTGATTGGTGGTGCGTTCTATGGTTTTAATCGCCAACGCATCGGCTTCAGAAAAGTTGCTATTCAGTGCGTCGAGTTGAACAATCGTCGCAGCAGAAAAAGGCGCGATTTCTGGAATATCGGCTTGTGCCGCCAGTGCTTTCAACCATTCGATTTCGATTTCAACGCGAAAACGAATCAACCCAAATTCGCTGAAGTAGCTGCGCAAGGCATCAACTTTGCCGTGGTAACGACCATCGAGTGGGGACAAGGCGGTGAGTTTGGTGAGTGTGGTCATGGTGAAAGTCCAAGCTAAAAAGTTAAAAAATGGTCGCGCATTTTACGCGAAAGCGACGGGCGACTAAACGCTTTGATTGATATGTAGGGTATGCGTTGGGAAAGCAAAATCCGCTCCGTGCTGAGCGACGATGTCGGCGACTTTGAACAGGATGTCTTGCTTGACTTGATGGTACTCAAGCAGCGAGGTGGCGCGAGTATTGGCGAGCAGCGCGATATTTACAGATGAATCCGCCAACTGATTAAACGCGACTAATAAATTCTCGTGGGTGTCGATGTTGGGATGCGCATTCAGCATGGCTTTGATGTCGTCAATAATCGCGCGCACCTTGCTTAAGTCTTGATAGCGCAGCGCGATGGTTTCTTCGATGCGTTTATGCGACATGCGCGTGACATTCTCGACAATGATGGAAGTAAACAGCGCGTTGGGCACATACAGCATCGCCATATTTATGCCGCGCAAACTGGTTTGTCGCCAGCCAATATGCTCGACTTGTCCTTCAATTTCTTTATCGGGTGAGCGAATTTTGTCGCCGATATTAAATGGTCGATCGAGATGCACCATCAAGCCGCCGAACAAATTTGCTAGCAAATCTTTAGCGGCAAAACCGACCGCAATTCCGCCCACGCCACCGAATGCCAACACGCCAGATACGCTAAAGCCTAAGGTTTGCATCCCCATCAAAATGCTGACGACAAACACCGCGATGCGCGAAATTTTACTGAGTCCATCCACCGTGGTGCGATCTGCACCTGCACCACTTTGGATGCGTTTGGCGATGATGTTGTCAGCGAGTTCGCGTATCAGTTTGAACAAAAACCAAGCGATGCAAACGATGAAGCCTAGGTTGCGCGTAGGGGCGAGATATTCGAGTAGTTGTTCGCCCGTTTGCTTATGTACGAGGTGTAAAACCAACGCCAAGCCGCTCAACCAAATCAACATTGGTAAGGGTTTACGCGCGGCTGCAATGATGGCATCGTCCCACAGATTATCGGTGTGAGTGGCAAGCGCAGCAGCACGATTGAGCGCGCGACTGGCGAAAAAATGCGCGCTTAAGGTGGCGACGATGATGAGTAGCAAACGGATAATTTCGGGGGTGAGCACGGTGTACATTATTTAATAATCCCCCCGCCTAAACAAATTTCGCCGTCATACGCAACCACCGATTGTCCTGGGGTCACCGCCCATTGCGGGTCAGCAAAACTAAAGTGCGTGAGCTCTTGATTGAGCGCGATATGGCACGCGGCATCGGCTTGGCGATAACGGGTTTTGGCAGCAAAGCCGCGTGTTAAGTCAGGAGCTGCGCCGCTAATCCAGTGCATCTCAATCACATCGACTTGCGCTTGCAACAGCAGCGGATGATCGTGTCCTTGCACTACAATTAAACGGTTGCGCGTCATGTCTTTAGCCGCCACAAACCAAGGCTCTCCCGATGAATCTTTTGCGCCGCCGATGCCTAGTCCTTGGCGTTGTCCCAGCGTGTAAAAACTCAAGCCGATATGCTTGCCCACTAACTGTCCTTCGGGGGTAAACATGTCGCCGGGTTGAGTGGGTAAATAGCCGCTTAAAAATTCGCGGAACGGACGCTCGCCAATAAAACAAATGCCCGTGCTATCTTTCTTCGCGTAGTTCGACAAGCCGTGTTGCTCGGCAATTTTGCGTACGTCAGATTTCAAAATGTTGCCTAAGGGAAACATCGCTTTGGATAATTGTGCTTGATTTAATCGGTGCAAAAAATAGCTTTGATCTTTGCTCGCGTCGCTGGCTTTGAGTAATTGAAACGCGCCATCGACTTCGCGCACTTGTGCGTAATGGCCCGTTGCAATCGTGTCTGCGCCGAGCGCAATAGCGTGATCTAAAAAGGCTTTGAATTTGATTTCGGCATTGCACAAAATATCTGGATTGGGCGTACGTCCCGCTTCATATTCGCGCAGGAAATAACTGAACACGCGATCTTTATATTCCTTGGAAAAATTGACCGCCTCAATGGGTATGCCGATGGTGTCGGCGACCGACACCGCATCGAGTAAATCTTGGCGCGACGAGCAGTATTCGCTGTTGTCGTCGTCCTCCCAATTCTTCATAAACAAGCCGATTACGTCATAGCCTTGTTGTTTAAGCAACAAAGCCGTAACCGAAGAATCAACGCCGCCCGACATACCCACCACGATGCGAGATTTGGATTTATTCATAATGCGTAATCAACTCCAAAGGATAGCGATGCCCCGCTAAATAATCTTCGATGCAGCGCAACACTAAGGGGCTGCGATGGCGCGTTTGGCAAACACGGATTTCATCTAGGCTTAGCCAGAGCGCGCGAATGATGCCTGTGTCGAGCGCGCGATTTTTATCAAAGCCAGTCAACTCACCTGCAAAGGCGAAGCGTAAATAAGTGGTGTCGGATTCCTCGGCGTGCCAGCGATAAATGCCGGTGAGGTGTTGCGGGGTGAAGTGGTAAGCCGACTCTTCTAGTGTTTCGCGCATCACTGCCTCAAATAAAGATTCGTGTGCTTCGAGATGCCCCGCTGGCTGGTTGAAGCGCACGCCTTGCGCGGTTTCTTCTTCAACCAATAAAAATTTGCCATCACGTTCGATAATGGCAGCGACGGTGACATGTGGTTTCCAAATAGTCATAGTGCAAGAGGCGTTTATTTTGGACATAAAAAAAGGCAGGGTTTCCCCCGCCTTTTCAACTAAAAATCAACTAATTACTTAGCTGCTTTTTTAGCGTGTTTTTTGTGTTTTTTCGCGTGCTTAGTAGCCTTTGCTGGAGCAGCATCAGCTTTAGCGGCTGGAGCTGCTTGAGTTGCAGCAGGTGCCGCAGCCGCTGGAGTTGCTTCAGCAGCAACAGCAGTAAATGAAACAGCAGCAAAAGTTGCAGCGATCAATACAGATAACAATTTGCTCATGGTGAACTCCAGTTTTAAGTGATTAAAAAACGACACTAACGTGTGTCGTAGGCTAATAACGTAAGGCTTAAAGTTTCGTTGACACGATACAAAAATAATTTGGTGCCGGGGGGGGGAATCGAACCCCCACGCCATTTCTGGCACCGGATTT
>JAVHQO010000041.1:0-19283 GCA_036171175.1 Gallionella sp. | reverse complement strand
AGAAATTGCATCATTTATCCGAAGGTAGAGCAACGTAGCAGACGTTGTGTGATTAGGAATGGCGGTTAACGCACGAGTAATCATTTTAGTTTACCAGAGGGCATGTAAAATCCGACTTTTCTCGCACACTATTCCCATCGTGAATTTATCCTCTAACACTCCCGCCATGCCGATTGCAGCTCATTGGCAAACGCTTATGCAACAAATTTTGCCTAACCCTGCCGAAATTTTAGCTAGCCTCGAAATCAATTTAAGCACGACCTTACATTTCCAAAAGACTCTGCTACTACTCACGGCGCAAGGCTTAATCAGTTTGAGCGAACAGAGTGAGCTGAGTGAATTCCCCTACCGTGACACACTCAAATTAACGCAACACGACCATGCGGGAGTCGGCACGCTCACGCTCACGGATGGCAGCCAGACGCTGGCAACTTGGCGTTATACCTTGAGCGTCGATGCCGCAATCAGCACATTTATTAAACAGTTTGAACTGCAACTAAATGCTTGTTTGACTGGCACGCCTATCGCCCTAACTAGCGGAGCGCAATGCGAAAAATGCGGTGCAACATTGCTGCACGAGCAATGTCCGCAATGCGATAGCGGCATTGAAGTTGCGCCCTCCACTTGGACGCTATTCAAACTATGGCGATTTGCGCGCCCGTACCGCTGGCAATTATTAAGCGGCTTTTTGCTGATGCTCGCCTCCACCGCCGCGACTTTAGTGCCGCCGTATTTGACCATGCCGCTGATGGACAAGGTGCTGATTCCCTACCAAAACGGCGCGCCTATCGACACCGTCACGGTGGCGTGGTTATTGGGCGGACTGTTTGCCTCCGCACTTTTGGCGTGGGGTTTGGGCTGGGCAAAAACCTATATTTTGGCTTTGGTTTCAGAACGCATCGGCGCGGATTTGCGCACCGAAACTTACGAGCATTTGCTCAAACTTTCACTGGAATATTTCGGCGGAAAACGCACTGGCGATTTAATGTCGCGCATCGGTTCAGAGTCCGATCGCATCTGCGTATTTTTGTCGTTGCATCTATTGGATTTTGCCACCGACGTGCTGATGATTTTGATGACCGCTGCAATTTTAATTTCCATCAATCCTTGGCTCGCTGTGGTCACTTTATTGCCGCTGCCCATCATCGCTTGGATGATCCATATCGTGCGCGACAAACTGCGCACTGGCTTTGAAAAAATCGACCGCGTCTGGTCGCAAGTGAGCAATGTTTTAGCGGACACCATCCCGGGCATCCGCGTGGTCAAAGCCTTCGCGCAAGAAGACCGCGAAGCGAGCCGTTTCCGCGAAGCCAATCAGCACAATCTTTTGGTCAATGATCACATCAATAAAATCTGGTCGCTGTTTTCGCCCAGTGTCACGCTACTCACTGAAATCGGGCTATTGGTGGTGTGGGCGTTCGGCATTTGGCTGGTGTCGCGAGACCAAATTACCGTCGGTGTGCTGACCGCTTTTCTCGCTTACATCAGCCGTTTTTATACGCGCTTAGATTCGATGAGCCGCATCGTTTCGGTGACGCAAAAAGCCGCATCGGGCACCAAGCGCATCTTTGATATTTTGGATCATGTCTCTAGCGTACCAGAGCCGACCCATCCCATATATTTGGAAAAAGTCGTCGGACATATTGAAATCCGCGAGGCGGGGTTTCGCTACGGTAATCGTGCGGTGATTAAAGGTTTGAACTTGAATATCGCGCCTGGCGAAATGATCGGGCTAGTGGGACACAGCGGCTCAGGAAAAAGTACGCTAGTGAATTTGATGTGTCGTTTTTATGATGTATCGGAAGGCTCGATTGAGCTAGATGGCGTAAACATTCGACAATTACCGATTGCAGAATATCGCAGCAATATCGGTCTGGTATTACAAGAACCGTTCTTATTTTTCGGCTCGATTGCCGAGAATATCGCTTACGGAAAACCCCATGCAACACGCGCCGAAATTGTCGCCGCCGCGCGCGCCGCTCATGCACATGAATTTATTTTGCGCTTGTCGCACGGCTACGATTCATTGGTCGGTGAACGCGGTCATGGCTTATCTGGCGGTGAACGTCAACGCATCTCCATCGCCCGCGCCCTGCTGATAGACCCGCGCATTTTGATTCTCGATGAAGCCACTGCGTCGGTCGATACCGAGACCGAAAAAGAAATCCAAAAGGCCTTAGATAATCTCGTGCATGGTCGCACCACCATCGCCATCGCGCATCGTTTATCCACGCTACATAAAGCCAGCCGCTTAGTCGTTCTGGATCGAGGCGAAGTGGTGGAAGTCGGCAACCATGACGAACTGATGGCAGCACAAGGCGCGTATTACCGTTTGTATATGGCGCAAGCGCGCAACGCCAATCCCGATTTACTCGCAGCACATACCAACGAGGATCACGCATGAACGCCTTAAATTTGAGCCGCGATGCAGCAGGAGTTTTGCTGGTCACCGACGCACATGGAGCCTCACACAAAGTTAATATGGTGGTTCGCGCCTATCCCATTTCCGCACCCGATGATGGCGTTTCATTGCTAGGCGTAGATGGTCACGAATTAGCGTGGATAGCCAACTTGCAAGAGCTTAATGAGACCAGTCGCAACTTGATAAACAGCGAACTCGCGCAGCGCGAATTCATGCCCAAAATTTCTCGCATCCATACTGTTAGCAACTATGCCACGCCCAGCATTTGGACGGTAACAACCGACCGAGGCGACACCGAACTCACCCTCACCAGTGAAGACCAAATCCGCCGCCTCACCCTCACCACTCTGCTGATTACCGACGGACTAGGCATCTCGTATTTAATCAGCGATGTCGATAGCCTAGACAAACACAGCCGCAAAATACTGGATAGGTTTTTGTAAAAATGGATTACCGCGTACGTTTTCTAGCCCGCCAGCGCAGCACCACTCTCACCCGCCAAGCCAAGCGCACCAAGGCATAGCCGCTCATCGCCAAAAGTGCCGCCAACAGCGGTAAGCCGATTAACATCGGTGTGCCTAATGCCTCAAACCACGTCCATAACTCGCCCATCCAGCTGTGACTATGTAGCTCTGGCAAGCGCAACATCGCGCGCGCAGGTGTGCCGCTGAGCCAACTGCCCAGTTGATACGCCAGTGCGTATAAAGGCAGGATGGTAAAGGGATTGGTGTACAGCGTGGTGAACAACGCCACAGGTAAATTCACCCGTAGCCACACCGCAAAAAGTGTTGCACCTAACATTTGTAAAGGGCCAGGAATCAGCCCGCAAAATAATCCTATCGCGACTCCACCTGCCACTGAGCGGCGATGCAAATGCCATAAATTGGGATGCTGCAAGAGATGAGAAAAAGGCTTGAGCCAACGATAATTTTTTATTGTGTTGGCATCAGGCAGGATTTTTTGGAGGCGTTTACGCATGACGGCATTCTAAGCGCGGGTTAAGCTGCGCGCATGGTTCTGTTCACGCTCTCGTTTACTTTCGGTGTGTGGCTGCTGCAACAGCAAGCGGCATTGCCTAATTTTGTGTGGACGAAACTGCTGCTTATCGCACCATTGTTATGGCTTTTTTTCACGCTACGCTCGCCTGCGCTGCATCGCTTTGCCAACTTCGCACGCAGCTTTTTACGCTTCGTACTTATCGCCGTATTCGCAGCAGGTTTAGGCTTTTATCACGCCGCCTATCAAGCCCAGCAACGCTTGAGCGTTAGCTTGCCTAACGACTGGCAAGGACGCGACATCGTGCTAGTCGGCGTGGTGGCGGAATTGCCGCGTGTACATGAGCGCGGACTGCGCTTTGGCTTCGATGTGGAACGCACCCTGACACCCGCCATCACCGCACCGCCGCATGTTTATCTGAGCACTTATTTCGATGAGAAAACTGCGCCGTTAGCTCTTCACGCAGGCGAGCGTTGGCAACTCACGGTACGCCTCAAACAAGTTCACGGCACGAGCAATCCACACGCGTTTGATTTCGAGATTTGGGCATTAGAAAATCGCATTCGCGCCACCGGTTATGTGCATCAAAAAGGCGACAACCATCTAGTGGATGCTCGCGCCGCTGGCGTGCTGTATCGCATACAGACATGGCGCGCAGCGGTGCGCGATAAATTCAATCACACGCTGAGTAACGCGCCTTATGTCGGGGTATTAAGCGCGCTTGCCATCGGCGACCAAAGCAGTATTCCCGCGAGCCAATGGCAGGTTTTTACCCGCACTGGCGTAAATCATTTGATGTCCATTTCAGGCTTGCATATCACCATGCTGGCCAGCGTCGGTTTCGCACTCTGTTATTTTTTATGGCGACGTAGCGTGCGGCTGACCTTATGGCTGCCTGCGCGCCGCGCTGCTGCACTGGTTGCGCTGTTAGTGGCACTCGCTTACGCGCTGTTATCTGGCTACGGCGTACCAGCGCAACGCACGGTGTATATGATCGCAGCGGTGGCGGTGGCGTTATGGTGGCAACGCAATTTTTCACTCGGACAAATTTTAAGTTTCGCCTTGCTCGGCGTGTTGATTCCTGATCCGTGGGCGGTATTGTCGGCAGGATTTTGGCTATCGTTTGGCGCAGTGGCATTGATTTTATATGTCACCGCGCAGCGCATCGGACGCGCGCATTGGTTACGCGAATACGCCACGGTGCAATGGGCAATGACCATTGGTTTAGTGCCACTGCTACTCGCGCTGTTTCAACAAGTGTCACTGGTTTCACCGCTCGCCAACGCGCTGGCGATTCCCTTAGTTAGCCTCATCGTCGTACCGCTCGCCTTGTTGGGCGCGGCATTGCCGTGGGATGTGCCGCTCTGGTTGGCGCACTGGGTGATGGACTACACCATGCAATTTTTAGTCGCCCTGAACAGCCTGCCACAAGCGGTTTGGACGCAACACGCGCCACCCGCCTGGAGCATCGTCAGCGGCATGTTAGGCGTGCTGCTACTGCTCGCACCACGAGGATTTCCTGCGCGCTACTTAGGTATTATTTTTATGCTGCCAATGTTTTTTAACGCGCCCGCCACACCCGCCGCCAACACCGCGCGACTAACGATTTTTGATGTCGGACAAGGCTTAGCGGTCAGCGTGCAAACCCAACATCACGCACTGCTGTTCGATACCGGACCTGATTTTTCGGGCGAGGCGGACAGCGGCAATCGCATCCTCGTACCCGTGTTGCGCGCGCAAGGTATCAAGCAACTGGACGGTTTAATTTTGAGCCATAACGACCTCGACCACACCGGCGGCGCGGCAGCACTGATGCAAGCCATGCCGATAGATTGGCTAGCCTCCAGCTTGCCTGACGACAGCCCGCTACTAGAAAAAATGCCCATGCAACAAGGGCCAGTGCTGCACGGGCTACGCGCTTGCTGGGACGGCGATAAGTGGCAATGGGACGGCGTGCAATTCGAGCTACTGCATCCTGATAAATTGGCGGATAACGCGGAAGAAAAACACCGCAATGACTTGAGCTGTGTATTGCGCATCAGCATCGGCACACAACACATTTTACTGACTGGCGACATCGAAAAAGCTAGCGAACAACGCTTGTTAAAAGAACATCCCGAACAACTTGCTGCCAGCCTGTTAGTTGTCCCCCATCACGGCAGCAAAACCTCCTCCACGCCTGAATTTATCGCCGCTGTGTTGCCCGATTATGCGGTGTTTACCGTGGGCTATCGCAACCGTTACGGACACCCTAAAGAAGAGGTATTACAACGCTATTTAGATAGTGGCGCGAGCATATTGCGCTCGGATAAAGACGGCGCTATTTTGGTTGAGATGAATGCGCAAAATCTAAGCATCGAACCCTATCGACACACCCAGCAACGCTATTGGACGCATCAAGTACCGTAAAATATCGCCCATGAATTTACCTATCCTCTACTCCTTCCGCCGTTGCCCATATGCCATGCGCGCCCGCACCGCGCTTATCTACAGCGACATCTCAATCGAACTCCGCGAAGTTGCCTTGCGCGCCAAACCCGCTGCGATGCTCACCGCCTCACCTAAAGGTAGCGTGCCGGTGCTGGTGTTGCCTGATGGACGCGTGATAGAGCAAAGCTGGGACATCATGCTGTGGGCGTTGCACCACAACGATGCGCAAAACTGGCTAGGCGAAAATGAAACTAAGCTGCAAGCCGCATTGCCACTGGTATTGGAAAACGACACAACGTTCAAACGCGCCTTAGATTGCTACAAATATCCCGAACGCTACCCAGAACAGCACCAAGATTTTTATCGCGCGCAAGGTGAAGTGTTTATGCAAAAACTGGAAACGCGTTTGAGCAACACCGCGTATTTGTTAGGCGACACAATGAGCATCGCCGATGCTGCCCTGCTGCCCTTCGTGCGCCAATTCACGGCGGTGGATGCGGCTTGGTTTGCAACCTCGCCCTATCCGAAACTGCGCGACTGGCTGGATAGCTTTACCCGCTCAGAATTATTCGCGCAGGTGATGCAAAAATTTCCAGTATGGCTAGCCAGTGTGTGATTTTTTAGCTTCAGTGCAACTAAAGTCACCTGCTAGTAACTACCTTCATCAGCCAAATTTCAGTTTCATCACCAGCACTGCGCCCGCCAGCATAACGGTAATACTGTTAGCGATGATAATCGGCCAAGACACCAGTAGGATGCCGTACACCAGCCACAGCGCAACGCCTAGCGTGAACAGGCTGTACATGCCCAACGAAATCGCTTGAGTTTGCCGAGTCTTCCACACTTGCCAAACTTGCGGCACGAATGACACAGTGGTCAGACTCGCAGCCACGCTGCCGATGCTGTCACTGAGGTTCATGATTGGCTTCCTCGCGACTCCACAGTTGATGCGCATCGAGCTCTAAGCGATAACGACTTTCATTCGCCGCAAGTAATGCCAAATTTTCACTTAGCGTTGCCTCTTGTGCGATGCGCCGCGCCGACAAGCTATCCGCCAAACTGCCTTCACCCAAACGATAGGCTTTGGCGATGAGTTCGGCATTGCTGCGGATTGCCTCACCCGCCTCGCGCGCTTGCAAATAGCTCGCATAACTGCGCACCGCTTGCCCATAAGCGGCATCAATATCGCTGTGTAAACGGCGTTCAACAAAGGCTGCTTGGTCAGCGGCAATTTGCGCTTGCTGGGCTACGATTTGCGCACTGGCATTGCGCTGCCCGAATGAAATCGGCACGGTTAAATACACGCCCGCCACTTTTTCGTTGCCGCCCATTTCATTTGCATAACGCAAGCCCACCGTAGGGTCAGGCACTTGCTCGGCGCGGCTGCGCTGGGCTAGTAACTGTTGCACCTCGGCGTGAGCTTGCGCCATTGCCAACTCGTGATTGTCATCCAAAATATGCGCTTGCCAATACGCCGCGTCGTGCGCAATGGCAAGCGGTGCATTAAGCAGCGCGCTATTCGGCACGCTAATCAGCGGGAATTCGCGCTGCAAATCATTCACCGCCAATTGCGCGCGCAACTCGGCTTGTTGCAATGCCAGCCGCGCTTGCGCGGTGGCGGCTAAGGCTAAATTGGCTTCCATCTTGGGCGCATCGCCCGCTTTGACGCGCTTCGCTACTACCTCGGCTTGCTGCGTGAGCAGCTCAACTTGCTGTTGCCACAAGCTCACTTGCACGCGTTCTTTTTGGCTGGCGAACCACAAACGCAACAGCGCACGTCCCGCTTCGTGATGCGCATCGCCCAAGGCAAAATCCGCGCGCGCCACACTCGCCGAGCCAATATCGCTGTCAATAAAAACCTTATTAGGTAAGCGTAACGGGCGTTCCACTGCGACATCCCACTCGCGTAATTTTTGTCCCGCGCTGACTATTTGCCGCTGCCCCCCGCCCGCCCGCACATTAAATTCGTAGCTACCGCTATCCCAACGCCGCTGCTGCGCTTGTTCTAGCTTGAGATTGCTGTGCGCGTTCAACACCAATAAATGAGCATCCAAAGCCTGCATCACCTGCGGCAGCAGTGGCAAATCGCTAGGCGAAACTTCCTGCGCATGAGCCACAAAACTCAGCAGCGCACCACTCACCACTAACGACCAACAACTAACGACTAACGGTTTCATGCCAATCTCCCAAACTCAATAATCGGCGCAATCCAATAGGCGATTTCGCAATTCGCTTCTTCGACTTTTAGGTGCGCTACCAGTGCCTGCGCATCGTCCAAATTCATCACGCAGACGATCTGCACACGCTGCGAACGCCCACGCACTTGCTCCATCATGCTAGGTAAATGTTCGCTTTGACTGCTGCCTTCCATCGCAACTGTTGAGAAGCCGTGTACCCATTCTGGATGCTCTAATAAGTGATCCACTAAGCGTTCTTCTAGCGAACGATGACATACCAAAGTCAAACTGCAATTCATCGTTTTCATAGCGATTTCTCCTTTGCAGCAATGCCGAAACGTCGATACAAAATCGGCAACATAATCAGCGTGAGCAAGGTCGAACTAATCAGTCCGCCCGTCACTACCACCGCTAACGGTTTTTGAATTTCCGAACCAGGCCCTGTCGCAAATAACACCGGCAACAGACCAAATGCGGTGATGCTGGCGGTCATTAACACTGGCCGTAAGCGGCGTTTTGCGCCTTCAAAAACCACCTCGTGAATGCTCATGCCTTCGGCGTGTAATTGGTTGAAATACGACACCATCACCACGCCGTTTAACACCGCAATGCCTAACAGCGCAATAAAACCAACCGAGGCTGGCACGGACATATATTCGCCGCTCAGCCACAGCGCAATTACCCCGCCTATCAAGGCAAACGGGATATTGGTCAGCACCAGTGCGGCTTGTCGTACCGAACCAAATGTGGCAAACAGCAACATAAAAATCATGCCTAAAGCAATCGGCACAACCACTGCCAAACGCGCCGCTGCACGTTGCTGATTTTCAAATTGCCCGCCCCAAGTGAGGCGATAACCTTGCGGTAATTTAATCTGCGCAGCGACTGCTTTTTTCGCCTCTTCGACAAAACCAACCAAGTCGCGGTCGCGCACATTGCTTTGCACCACCACCATGCGCTGACCATTTTCGCGATCAACTTTTACGGGACCCTCAACGCGCTGCAAACTCGCCACCACCGACAACGGCACACTTTGTCCATTCGGCAGCGGCAAAGTCAGCGCGGCAAACAAGGCAGGGGACTCTTGCACATCCACTTCGCCGCGCATGATGAGTGGCGTGCGTCGCCCCTCTTCAATAATCAGCCCCAGTTGCTGACCTTCGATTTGGCTGCGCAAGGTGCTACCAATTTCATCCACGCTTAAGCCTAGCCGCCCCGCTGCCAAGCGGTCGATGATGACGCGGTAATACTGCACCCCACTATTTTGTACGGTGAACACATCTTCGCTGCCCTTAATTTTTTCCAACACGCCGACCATCTGTTCGGCAGTTTCATTGAGCTTAGTGAGATCTGTACCAAAAATTTTAATCGCGATGTCGCCGCGCGCACCCGTCAACATTTCTGACACACGCATCGCAATCGGCTGAGTAAAGCTGTATTCCACACCTGGGAAATCTGCCATCACTTTGCGCACGCTATCGACCAGCGCGGTCTTGTCTTTATTGACCCATTCTTGCTGCGGCTTCAACACCAAAAAGGTATCAGTCTCGTTCAAGCCCATCGGATCTAAGCCCAGCTCATCTGCCCCTGCGCGCGCCACAATGCCTTTAATGTCGGGCACGGCTTTGAGAATGGCTTGCTGAATTCGCGTGTCCATTTCGGCGGTTTTAGCTAAGTTAATCGACGGTAATTTACTCACCTGCATAATCACATCGCCTTCGTCCATTTCAGGCATAAAGGCTTTACCGATTAAGGTGTAGATACCTGCTGTAATCAGCAACATCAGCAATGCGGTAATGACCACCAGCCGCTCTTTTGCTAAGGCGCGTTGCAACAAAGGCACATAAATCGCCATCGCTTTGCGCACCAACCAAGGCTCGCCGTGCTCACCTTCTTTGAGTAAGAAACTCGCCAGCATCGGCACGATAGTCAGCGACAACAGCAGCGAGCCTGCCAAGGCAAACACGATGGTTAATGCGACGGGAATAAATAATTTTCCTTCCAATCCTTGCAAGGTCAGCAGCGGCACAAACACGATGATGATGATTGCAACCCCAGCTGCCACAGGCGTAATCACTTCTTTCACGGCGCGATAAATCACATGCAAATGCGGGATGTGCGCGCGCTTATGTGCGAGGTGATTGATGATGTTTTCCACCACCACCACCGCGCCATCCACCAACATACCAATCGCAATCGCCAAGCCGCCCAAACTCATCAAATTCGCCGACATGCCAAATTGATTCATCAAAATAAAGGTGATGAGCACTGCCATTGGCAAGGTCAACGCCACCACAATCGCAGCGCGCAGATTGCCCAAAAACAGCACCAATAAAATCACCACTAAGGCAATCGCTTCAAGCAGCGCGTGAGTCACGTTACTCACCGCGCGCTCGACTAAACTGCCTCGGTCATAAAACACTTTAGTGGTCACGCCTTGCGGCAAAGTCGGGGCTAATTCGGCTAATTTTTCACGCACCCCCTCCACCACTTTTTGCGCATTTGCGCCACGCAAGCCGAGCACCAAGCCTTCCACCGCCTCGCCCTGTCCGTCTTTCGTCACCACGCCGTAACGCGTCAAACTACCGATGCGTACTTCCGCCACATCGCTCACGCGTACCGGGCTGCCATTGCTGCTGACAATCACAATGTTGCGCAGGTCTTGCAAGTTTTTAATGCTGCCCTCGGCGCGTACCAACAACGCCTCGTCACCGTCGTTGATGCGCCCCGCCCCGTCATTACGATTATTGGCTTGCACCGCCGCTTGCAACATTGCAAATGAAATGCCGCGTGCAGCCAGTGCGGTGTGGTCAGGCACGATTTCAAAACTGCGCGCCAAGCCACCCAATGAGTTGACATCTGCCACGCCAGGCAAGGTGCGCAAGGCGGGACGTATAGTCCAATCCAAAATGGTGCGACGTTGCTCTAGCGAAATATGTTCGCCTTCCACGGTGAACATAAACATCTCACCTAATGGCGTGGTAATCGGTGCGAGTCCACCCGAAATGTTGGCGGGCATATCACGCAGCGCGTTGTTCAAGCGTTCCGCCACTTGCGAACGCGCCCAATAAATATCCGCGCTGTCTTCAAAATCTATGGTGATGTCGGCAATGGCGTATTTGGAAATCGAACGCATCACGCGCTGTTTCGGAATGCCCAACATTTCCAATTCAATCGGCGTGACGATGCGCGCTTCGACCTCTTCGGGAGTCATGCCGGGGGCTTTCATAATCAGCTTGACTTGCGTGGATGAGACATCGGGAAACGCATCAATCGGCAGCTCACTAAACGCTGACAGCCCTGCGCCTATCACTAACAGGCTCAAGGCGGCGAGCAACAATCGCTGCGTGAGCGAAAACTCTAAAAGTTTGGTTAACATTTATTGCGCTCCGATGCCAAGTAAAGAGGCTTTGAGTGCTGACACACCGCGCACCGCGAGTTTCTCGTCGCCTTTTAGTTCAGCTGTTATCACGCTGCTATTCGCGCCTTCATTGAGCAACTTCACCGCCACTGCTTGAAAGCCTTGCGCGGTAGTAACGAACACTAAAGTCTTGCCATTCACACGAGCTATCGCGCTGTTAGGCACGTCCCATTGCGCTTGGGTAGTGCTGTTGGTAGCGATGCTGACTTCGACAAACTGATTAGGACGCAAATTTTCTACGCCTTGCGTGATGCTGCCGCGCAACAACACACTTTGATTCGCGCCAATTAAACCGCGTCCAATTGCCGTTAATTTGCCCTTGGCATTAAACGCAGGAATGCTAACTGCCGCACCGACTTTTAAGCCTAACGTCATGGCAACAGGGGCTTGAATTTCTACCGCCAACGGCGAAATTTTAGCGACCTTAAATAACGGTACGGCGGCATCTAAACGCTGTCCTGCGCTCGCCGATTTTTCCAAAATCACGCCCGTGATGGGACTGACAATATCTAGTCCGCTAGACAAATTATTACCCGCTTGCAAAGCCGTCAGCCCTGCTTCACTCATCCCCGATAAACGCAACAACTGACGGCGTTCCGCAAAAGCGGCAGCAGCCTCCAAAGCCGCACCGCGCGTGGCGCGATAACGACTCTCAGCAATGATGCCATCTTTGAATAGGGCTTCATCGCGCGTTAAATTTTCTCGCGCTAATTGCGCTTGCACGCTGGCTTGCACATAGCCGCGTTGCGCTTCGGCAAAGGCAGGGCTTTGCAAACGTGCCAACACTTGCCCTTTTTTTACGCTGTCGCCCACGCCGACCAAGGTCTGCTCGACCAAAGCGGGCAGCGCGGTGCTAATGACAAAAAGTTGATTGCTCGGCACCACCACTTGCGCGGGCAAGCCTGACACTTCGCCCACACTTTTGTTCGGCAGCGCGGCGGTGCTAATGCCTAAAGTTTGAATTTGTGCAGCTGTTAATGCGATGTCATCAGACGCAATGGCACACTGAGAAATCGCTAGCAGCAACAGCCCTAGCGTAGAATTTTTTGCAATCATGGGAAGCTCCGTGGTGCGCGCAGCGCACAGGCAAACATTAAGAAATCAATAGTTGAAACGAGGGGACTTGGCTTTACAGAGGGGGAGCTTGCGACCACGCTAAAGCATAGCGTGTCGAACTGAACGGTAAAAAATACACTGCGCGATGCGCGCGAATCACGACTGTCGCAACACTCGGCTGAAGTGAATAAGCACTCGGTAGTTCTGGCTCATCCACGTTCAAGGTGAAGTTCATCGGCGTTGCCGGAACCACACTCACCACCGCGCCTAAGTGATTTTCTATGTGAGCAGTATGCAAGTTGTTATGCTGCGTATTGTGGCTATATAAATTTGCCTCAGCATCTAAACCATCAACATGCGCGTGCGCCAGCGGTGCAATACATTGCAGCAGCACAAACACTATCAACAGTAATTTTTGCATGACGTTTTTCATAGGGCGCGGATTGTATCATCGTAATCTTGAGGGGCTAGGCGCAGATAGAGTCATCCCACCGTATTAAGTTCACCACACGCACTAATCACTGCTCAGCATAATTGACAGCGAGCGACAAAATAACTAAATTGCCGCGCCTTTAGCCAAAGTCATTTTTATCTTTTCTCCCTATAGGAAAATCATGTCAGATCTCGAATCTAGCTTGCACGAAACCCGCGTTTTTAATCCCCCTAGTGACTTTTCTAAACAAGCCAATATCCCCAGCATGGCGGCGTATCAAGCCATGTGCAAAGAAGCGGAGCAAGACTATGCAGGCTATTGGGCAAAGTTGGCGCGCGACTTGGTGCAATGGCATAAACCATTCACCAAAGTGTTGGATGAGCGCAACGCGCCGTTCTATAAATGGTTTGAAGATGGCGAGTTGAATGTTTCCTATAACTGTTTAGATCAACATCTGGCGACGCAAGCCGACAAGACCGCGCTGATTTTTGAGGCGGACGATGGCAAGGTTACTAAAGTCACTTACCAAGAATTACACACGCGCGTTTGCCAGTTTGCCAACGGTCTGAAAGCGCGCGGCATCAAGTCTGGCGACCGCGTCATTATCTATAT
The DNA here is from genome assembly GCA_036171175.1 of Gallionella sp. GTDB lineage: Bacteria > Pseudomonadota > Gammaproteobacteria > Burkholderiales > Gallionellaceae > Gallionella. The sequence goes on along the minus strand of JAVHQO010000041.1, from coordinate 5,736 downwards.
GCCCATGAGCATCGAAGCGGTGGTGGCAATGCAAAGTTGCGCGCGCATCGGCGCGATACATTCGGTGGTGTTCGGCGGATTTTCTTCCAAGAGTTTGCATGAGCGTATCACCGACGCGCAAGCCGTTGCGGTCATCACTGCCGATGCGCAAATGCGCGGCGGTAAGGTGATGCCGTTAAAACCAGCCGTCGATGAAGCCTTATCGTTCGGGGCTTGCGAGATGGTGCATAGCGTCATCGTCTATCAGCGCGCGGGCAACGACACGGCGTGGGACGCGAAAAATAATATTTGGTGGCACGATTTAGTGGCGGGACAAAGTGGCGTATGCGAACCGACTTGGGTAGGCGCGGAACATCCGCTATTTATTCTGTACACCTCTGGTTCGACGGGTAAACCTAAAGGCGTGCAACACTCGTCTGGCGGCTATTTGCTGGGCGCGATGACTTCCATGCAATGGGTATTCGATTACAAAGCCAGCGACATTTTCTGGTGTACCGCCGACGTGGGTTGGATTACTGGACATAGCTATGTCGCTTATGGCCCGTTGGCGATGGGCGGCACACAAGTGATTTTTGAAGGCGTGCCGACGTACCCCGATGCTGGACGTTTTTGGAAAATGATCCAAGACCACAAAGTCACCACTTTCTACACCGCACCGACTGCGATTCGTTCGCTGATTAAACTCGGCGGCGAGTTGCCTAAGCAATATGATTTATCCTCTTTACGGCTGTTAGGCAGCGTCGGCGAACCGATCAATCCCGAAGCGTGGATGTGGTATTACAACACCGTGGGCGGCGCGCATTGCCCGATTGTGGACACTTGGTGGCAGACTGAAACGGGTTGCCACATGATTGCGCCTCTGCCTGGCGCGATGCCGCTCAAACCAGGCACTTGCACCTTGCCGCTGCCTGGCATCATGGCGGCGATTGCCAATGAAGCGGGCGATTTGGTCAACGATACGCACGGTGGATTCTTGGTCATTACGCGTCCCTTCCCTTCACAAATTCGCACTATTTGGAATGATCCTGAGCGTTACCAATCGTCGTACTTCCCTGCGGAAATGCAAGGCGCGTATTTGGCGGGCGATTCGGCACGTCGCGATGAAGACGGTTACTTCTGGATTATGGGGCGTATCGACGATGTGCTAAATGTGTCGGGGCATCGCTTGGGCACGATGGAAATCGAATCCGCTTTAGTCGCCAATCCGTTAGTTGCTGAAGCTGCCGTGGTCGGCAAACCGCACGACATCAAAGGCGAAGCCGTGGTTGCCTTTGTGGTATTAAAAGGCGCGTTACCGAGCGACGCGGCGAAAGCTAAAGAACTCGCCGACATGTTGCGCAATTGGGTCGGCAAAGAAATCGGGCCGATTGCGAAACCAGACGAAATTCGTTTCGGTGAAAACTTGCCTAAAACGCGTTCAGGAAAAATCATGCGTCGCTTGCTGCGCGGTTTGGCAAAAGGCGAAGAGATTACACAAGACATTTCGACATTGGAAAATCCAGCGATTCTTGAGCAACTGAAAAACGCGGTGCGTTGAACCCTTGCGACTTGTAGTATCATCGCGCCTCTTTTTGCTATGGAGGTGTGCCTTGCCATTGATTAAACTAATTTTTTCCGCGCTGTTAGGGCTGTCTGCGCTGAGTTTTATCGCCTCCACACAAGCGGAAGAAATGCTCGCTATGAGCACGCACCTCTCTGAAGCAAATATCCCCACCACACTCACTTCAGCACGCAATATCACCTTAGAACTTATCCCCGAAACCGAGCAAGAAAAGCTGGATTTATGGCTACGCATTCGGCGTGGCTTTGCCATGCGCGATTTGGATAGTCCGCTGATTGCGCGACATGAACAGTGGTATAGCAGCCGCCCCGACTATATGGCGCGTATGACAGAACGCAGCCGCCGCTATTTGTACTACATCATGCAAGAGGTGGAACGGCGCGGGATGCCTAGCGAAATCGCGCTGCTACCCATGATAGAAAGTGCCTTTAATCCTGGCGCATATTCAACCAGTGCGGCATCGGGAATTTGGCAGTTCATTCCCTCCACGGGCAAGCATTTTGGCATGCAGCAAAACTGGTGGTATGACGGTCGCCGTGACGTGGTGAGTGCCACCACGGGCGCGCTGGATTATTTACAAAAATTGCACGATCAGTTCGGCGATTGGGAGCTGGCATTGGCGGCTTACAACTGCGGCGAAGGTGCGATTGCGCGTGCGCAACAGCGTAATCGAGCCAAGGGGTTGCCTGTCAATTACACCAGCTTAAAAATTCCTTTGGAAACGCGTAACTATGTGCCTAAATTATTAGCGATTAAAAATATCATTGCCGATCCTGCGCACTTTGGTTTGAGCTTGGCGACGATTGAAAATCAGCCTTACTTCGCGGCAATTTCTAGCGATGAACAAATGGATGTAAAAATGTTTGCCGAGTTAGCCGACATTCCTGTCGAAGAATTCGTTGCACTCAACCCCGCGCACAACCGTCCAGTCATTTTGCAAGATCACAATGATTTAATTTTGCTACCCGTCACGCACGTCGAAACTTTTTTAACAAATCTACAAAAAAACAAAAAACCTTTGCTCAGCTGGCAATCGTATCAACCTAAAAAAGGCGAACGCTTAAGCACCCTCGCACCAAAATTAGGCTTATCCGCAGCCACCTTAAAGTCGGTGAATGGCTTATCGGCACGCACCGATGTAAGCAGCGGGCAAACGTTGCTGGTACCGCTGCAAGGCTCCGAAACGACTGAGCTGCTTCCCTTCAATGAACACTTGGCGGCTAGTTACGACAACGAGCGCGAGCTCTCGCACACTGTGCGTAATGGAGAAACATTGGCGAGTATTGCCAAACGCTATCACGTCAAATTAGCTCATCTAAAAAGCTGGAACAGCAATAGCAGCAAAATTCATGTCGGGCAAACGCTGAAAATCGTGCAAGCAAAAAGTCATCATCGCCACCTCGCCAAACATACGCATAAATCCCGACAACAAAAGAAACTCGCGTCCAACTAGCCATGCCAACCCTGCCTCGTCTGCTTAGTTTTTTACTGTTCATCGCTCTTTGTATGTCGCTGGCTTGGTGGCTGATGCCGTTGTTTAGTCCTGCACCGCGCACCTTAAGTGCGCCGCCCAGCAGCCCATTTGGCGCGCCCAACCTAAGCACTGCGTCGGCACTACTCGGCGGGCAAACTAGCCTAGCGAGCAATAATCAATATCAACTCACGGGGATTGTGCGTGCACAAGATACACGCGACAGTGTGGCGATTTTAAGTAGCGCAGGACAGCCTGCAATGAGCGTAAAAATCGGTACAAAAATCGCCAGCGAAATGAGCGTGAGCGAAATTCATGCCGACTATGTGCTGCTAGATGACCACGGTCAGACCAAGCGCATTGCGCTCGCGAACGAACATAAAAGCGCAGTTCCATTCAATCCGCCCACGCCTGCTAGCAATCAACTCGGCAGTTTTACGCCATAAAAAACGCCGTGTTCAATACACGGCGTTTTTTATCCACGAACAGGAACTTAGACCAACGGTAATTCAGTATTACTGATTCCAATACTAGCGACTTCACCGAGTGCTTTCAAAAAGCCCGCTTGCTCATGCAGCTTAGGCAAGGGAACAGCTTGCAATGCCCCGCGCATATGCGCCAAACGTGCGCGACTGGTAACAGGCATTTGCCAATGTAAACCGCGCAACAACTCATCCGCCGATTCAGGCTTGTTGCACACCAACACCATGTCGCAACCTGCATTGAGCGCGGCACTGGCGCGTTGCACGATATTGCCTGCCACGGTCGCCCCTTCCATACTTAAATCGTCACTAAAAATCACCCCGTCAAAGCCCATTTTTTTACGCAAAATTTGCTGTAACCAAACAGGCGAAAAGCCCGCAGGACGCGCATCGACTTTAGGATAAATGACATGCGCGGGCATCACTGCCGTCAAACCGTAATGAATCATTTGCTGGAAGGGAATCAAATCCGCTAACTCAATATCCACAAAGTCACGCTCATCAATAGGAATATCCAAATGCGAATCGGCAGCGACAAAACCATGTCCTGGGAAATGCTTACCCACCGTTTGCATACCGCCTTGTTTCAAGCCTTGCAACAAGCTATGCGCCAATTCGCTAATGGCTTGCGGGTCGCGATGAAAAGCGCGATCGCCAATTACCCCGCTATTTTCATAATCCATATCCAACACGGGCGTAAAACTAAAATCCACCCCGCAGCCGCGCAACTCCACCGCTAAAACATAGCCCGCTTGTTGCGCTAAATGGCGCGCTTTAACAGGCTCGCTGTCCCAAATTTTGCCTAATTCACGCATCGCAGGAATTTTGGTAAAACCGTCGCGAAAACGTTGCACCCGCCCGCCCTCGTGATCCACCGCAATTAAAAGCGACGGGGTGCGCAACGCGTGTATGGCGTGCGTCAGGGCGGTTAACTGGCTCACCGATTCAAAATTACGGCGAAACAAAATTACCCCGCCGACCATAGGATGCAACAAGCGCGCCTCATCCTCAGCAGTCAACTCTGTGCCCAACACGTCCAACATGACTGGTCCTAAACCCATCACAACTCCTTAAATTTATGCTGCCAACAAATTCACCACGAGGCGAATCATCAATTCTTTATTCACTGGATTGCTCTCTGCAATCAGCAACGCCAGTGCAGTCAGTGCATTATCGTTAATCGTCATGCTCATATTTTCCTGCTGGAGATACAGTAGAAACATAAACGAGCCAATGCGTTTATTGCCATCAGAAAATGGATGATCCTTGATAACGAAATACAACAAATGCGCCGCTTTTTCTTCGCGACTGCGATAGAGCGGCTCACCAAACATGGTTTGCTCGATGCTCCCCAATAAACCCGCAAAAGCTTCACCACGCGTCTGCCCAAATAATGGCGTTGCTTCGCCGCACATCATCAACTTTGATTTAAGGGTCGCAATGGCAACCATTGCCTTGTCGTAATGCAGCGCGCTTTGTGCAGGCTGGCAACTCTCTGGCAACACCAAGCCGCTCTCATCGTATTGCATTAACAATCGCCACGTTTTTGCGTAATCTACAATCAGTGCTAGCACCGCACTGCCCGTGTCGCTCACCAATGCCTGATTGTTCAGGGTTCGAGCCAGCAGCTCAATGGCTTGCTGCGCCTCGTTAATGCCATGCTCGGCAAGGCGCGTTGAATTAAGGGTGTAGCCCTGCACTAGATGTTCACGCAGCGTGCGGGTTGCCCATTGGCGAAATCGTGTGGCTTGATTAGAGTTAACCCGATAACCCACCGAGATAATGGTGTCGAGATTAAAGTATTCAACTTGATAAGTTTTACCATCAGCAGCAGTTGTTGCAATAAATGCAACAACTGAATCGCGCACTAACTCACCATCTCGAAATACATTCCTCAAATGGCGAGAAATCACCGATTTATCGCGCCCAAAAAGCTCCGTAATTTGATTCAGGCTCAACCACACCGTCTCCGCATCAATCCGCACGTTCACATGCGTTTGCCCAGTCTCGCTTTCATAGATTACAACTTCACTCATAACAAACTCCTTTCATCTATCCAACGGACTCACCACCCCTTTACCGCCTTTGTTTAGCACATGGGTATAAATCATGGTGGTCGAAACATCCGAATGCCCCAGCAGCTCTTGCACGGTACGGATGTCGTAGCCGTTTTGTAACAGATGCGTAGCGAAGGAATGGCGCAGGGTATGCGGTGTGGCGAG
>JAVHQO010000040.1:17194-19784 GCA_036171175.1 Gallionella sp. | reverse complement strand
AGCCGAACCCGCGCGCTTTTTATTCAAAGGTCGCCCCACCAAACGCGACCGCCGCATTATCGAAAAACATCAGCGCGGCGAAGGCGAGTAGAAAAATAAATATCATCTGATGATACAATCAGCCTATGCAAAAAATTAATGGTATCGAAACCTTGCTGGAGTTAAGTGGGCAAATTGTTCAGCAAGAGCAGGGGTATTGGATAGAAATTCATGCTTGGCGGGTGGCGCAAACGGAGCTGATTCCGCATGGCATTCGTTACGCGCTCACCTTGCACGATAAGGGCGGTAATCGTGTGATGGGCTTTGATAATGCACATGCCGTTAAGCCCGCCAATAACTATAAATATGCAGGGCGGGTATTGCCTTATGACCATAAGCATCGGCATGTTAGCGACCACGGTGTGCCGTATGAATTTAGCGATGCGTATCAATTGCTCAAAGATTTTTTTAGTGCAGTGGATCGCGTGTTACAGGAGAAATAAAAATGAAACCCACTGTCATTGGCATCATGCCGCAAGAACAAATTCGCGAACGAATTTACGCCATTGCGCGTGGCGAATATCAGCCCAAAGCGAGCGACCCTAAGATATGGTTCACCTCGATGAAATCACTTGCCGAAGTATTGAGCGATGACAACCGTGCCTTGTTACGCGTGATTAAAGATAGCCAGCCCGATTCAATTTCAATCTTGGCGCAGCTCACTGGGCGCAAGCCTGGCAACGTATCGCGCACACTCAAAACCATGTCGCATTACGGCATTGTCGAAATGCGTCGTGAAAAAAATCAGGTGCGTCCGATTGTGAAAAGCACCGACTTTAGAATCGTCGCGGCGTAATTAAATTGAGCAAAAAAAAAACCGCGACCGATAGTCAGGTCGCGTTTTTTTATGTCTATACGTTTTAACGAAGTGTTTCTTATGCCGACTAATCTCTTTGGGTAAGCGGCTGGCTGTTGTTTTCCGTGCGTGCTAATGCTCTGAGGCGCACATGTTCTAAGCGGTGGCAGTTGGCGCATAGCACCATCAAATCATCTAGTTTGGTTTTGCGCACACCATCGGCTATTGGGTCTTTGTGATGTACATCTAGCAACTCAGCGATGAATACTTGCTCACATGCCATACATTTACATCCGTAATGTTTGAGTGCATGACGACGCACAGCAGGGTCGCGTTCGGATTTAGACAACACTACTTCTAGCCGCTCGCCTTCGCTAAAGCTTTCCAGCAGGGTACGGCGATTGTGCCAAGCAGCGGCAAAACGCTCTGGCACAAAGCCGTTTAATTTACTGGCGCGCTCATCCAAAATGATCACGCTGCATATCGCATCAGGGTTGCGTAGCCCGCGTCCGATGACTTGGCGCAGGCGGCGCACGGCAGTGTTTTTTGCATCGAAATAGCGCGATAGGGTTTCGCCATCTATTACCACTGGCTGACTGTAGGGCACGCGTGGCACGACGATGCTGCGCCAGCGTAAGGGCGTATCCAGTCCTGCCCACGCGCCTGCCGCAATAAAAATCCCGTCGGCGGGCACACGCAGCGCGGCTTGTGCGGCGGTCTCTGTTACACCGCGCACCACGCTGCCGACTAATTGTTCGCCTAGCTGTTGCGAGAGTTCATGCGAGGTGGTGGCAATTAACACGGGCTTAGCTGCATCGCGCGCGGTTTGTAGTACAGCGGCAAACCAAGCGGGAGTATCAACCTCCAAGCAGCGATGTTCAAAGTCCAATTTACCGTGTTGCTCAGGCTCAATCGCATCAGAGAGCACGCTGATTTTTTCGATACCCATGCTACGTTGAAAATCATTGAACTGCCCGCCCACGGTGAGCGTGGCGGAGACGAAAGCCACTTGCGGGCGATTGCTGATGTTTTTGAGCAAACGACCGGGCAAACGATGTGTCAGCACGATGTCACCTGCATCGTTTAGCCCCGCCGATTGATACCAAGCGGGCTCTTCTAACGCGTCCAGAATAATGCGCGCAGCGGCGCGGGTTTCGGGTTCGACACTGCGCGCAGGCTTAGCCAAGATGGCTTGCAAGGCTTGTGTTGGGGAGAGCAAACGGATATTGAGTGCGGCAAGGGTGGCGACAGAAATCGTAAAGTCACTTTGCAATGCCGCCATATCAGGCAGTTGGTCGGCTTCGTCAAACAGCAGATAGTCGCGCGTGGTTGCGCCGTTATATTCGCCGCTCAAGCGTTGGTCGATGATGACGCTGGCGGCGGTACATAACATTACTTGCGCTGCCATTGCGGCAACTTTGTTGCGTTCGTAATCAGCGCGTACGTCAAACATCCGTGCAGGACGAAACGCCGCGATGCTCAACTTGCCGCGCGTATGCGCTAGGTCGCTGGATGCTAGCAGTTGCTCGATGAGTTGATGAGTGGGTAACACAATCGCCACGCGTCGCCCCGATTGCATTAAGGCGGATAAATACGCACGAGTTTTGCCGATACCTGTGCCGCCTTCGAGTAACAGCGGGGCATCGGCTAGCCGCAGATGTTTAGCCAGCAGCGCGGCACACTTCGATTGTTCCTTGGAGCGAAACATAAAATTCCTTTGTTCTAGTAACCACCCAAACGCGGGGTGGCTTAATC
>JAVHQO010000040.1:0-17094 GCA_036171175.1 Gallionella sp. | reverse complement strand
GAAACATAAAATTCCTTTGTTCTAGTAACCACCCAAACGCGGGGTGGCTTAATCCGACTGACTGCAAGTGCTGTTGCATTCAGTCGGAATGGGCAAGGTGCTTAAGAAAAATCCACCGTTTGCGCGGCTTGCCAGCCGCCGATGCTGATTTTTTTGCTTAATACGCCGTCGATTAACAGTTCAAAACTGCCACTGATTTCACCGCAGCCGCGCGCACTTTGCGCGCCCAAAATCGGGCGCATCGACAGGGCATTGAACGCGCTGGCAAGCATGACGATGTCGCGCTCGCGCGCGCGTTCTATCACCAGCCGCCCTTTGAGTTCGATGCCCGCAGGCAAGGCGTAATAGTTGGTGAGGGTGCGCGATGAGTTGGTCATGCCGCCCATTTCGCTTTGATGGCGTGTGACGATGGCTTGTGCTTCTAGCAGTGCGAGGTCGAGTTCGGCGGTGGACTCGTTGGCTTTTTTCGCCTTGCGCAGTTTGGCTTCTAGGCTTTTCACCACGCTTGCCGCCGCTGCACGTTTGCTGTTTGCGTCGGAACGTCCCAGATAGATTTCGCGGTCGCTCGCTGAGATTAAGTCCAGCACGCCGTCGGTGTCTTCTAGGTCTTTGCGCACGCCTGTGGTGACTTCGGGCAGCACGTTATGGCGGGGCATAAAGTGCGAAACCAACAGGCGTGATTTGATGCCTAGTCCCGCGCCAAATAAATCTAACACCGCGTTGTCTTCGCGCAGTTGGCGCAGTTTGATTAGGTCAATGTCGTCTTTGCTTTCGGAGGCGGTATCTTGTCCAATTAAGTCTTGATACGCCTCTTGTAATTTGTAGTGTTTGCCTGCGGCTGCGGCACGTTGCATTTGCTCGGTGACGATGGCGCGACGCAAAAATCCGCGCACCGTGGTGGCAGGCAGATAGCCTGTTTGTAGCTTGTTGCCTTCGCTATCGAGTCCGCGTGTGAGTAGCGGAAAATTATTGAATTTGTTGCCTTGCTGACCTTCGGGATTGGGCAGTGCAATCGACAAAGGCGCGACGGTGGTGAGGATGGCGTTGATAACGATCGTTTGCATAAATTCTCCGATACTTAAATGATTAAAAGTCCAAAGCCGAATGCTTGGGCAGTGTTGCCGATGCCATGGTTGAGTGCGAGCTGAAAGGGTTCGAGCTGGGTGATTTTAAGTACGCCAGTAAAGTCGGTTTGGTCGAGGGTGAAGCTGCGTTGCCCCGCTTGTATGGGCTGCATGGTCGTGGTGCAGTGCAGTGTAATCAGGCTAAAGCCGTGCCGCTCGCCTTGCCGTGCTAACCAGTCGTGGCGACTTTTCCAGTCGGTGGTGGGGAAGTATCGATGTAAGCCTTTAACCTTTTTGCCCACACAGGCGCGTAGTTCAAAACCGATGATGTCACCGACGTTGAGCGTGCGTAGCGGGCGCGGTGTAAGGGCTAAAGGCTTATCGGTGCGCAGCAGCAAATAATCGCCACTGTCGGCAAATAAAACTTTTGCGCCGTCCGCCAATTCAGCCGCAATACGATGCAGTGCGTAGCCGCGTAAAGTGGCAGGTTTGGGCATGACGAAGTCCATTATTTGCCTCCTTGTTGTTTGAGATTCCACAAAATTTTATGTGTTTTACAGCCGTTCTTTTCGGGTGCGACAGTGAAGTCAAAAGTCTCTACGCCGCCCGATGCGCAGATGCGCACTTGGCGTAAATCAAAAGTGCGAAACAGATTGAACACGGGTACTGGTTTTTTACTGAATTCGATAAAGATGCGCGGTGCGTCGCTTTGCCAATTTTCGAGTTCGGCTAAAAAGGCTTCGTAGCGGGTTTGTTTGCTGTATTCCAGTCCTGTCGCGGCAAGTTGGAACTGCATGGTGGAGGGGCGTTCGGCGCGTATCACTGCCCAGCCTGATGCGATGCGTTGTGGTGCGCCACCCTTTTTCATGGTGTGTCCTGACGATAAAGCGGCACGCGCATCCACTGCTGCATCGCCTGTTTGCGCTACTAAAAAACGCCCGAAATTATCATTGAAAAAATCCAGCATGGTTGTGTCCTCTAAACGGGTGCGTAACACGCGGTGCGGTGATGAGGATTCCAATACGCAGGTCGCCACGCAGCATCCACAATGGGATAGGACGTGTCGCCTTTGAACAGCGCAATTGGTACAGGGCGCAGCGGCTCGCCAAACCCGCCTTCGATGCCATTTAATTCGTCAGCCTCAATCAACCAGTGCGAGACTCGACCAAACCCTGACGCACGGCGTTTGCCAATAAATTGCACGGGCTCAAGCAAGCGTTGAATGTGCGCTGCATCGCCTTCGGCATACCACGTCACGCAAGGGGCGGTGAGTTGCGTGTAGCTGTTCATTACATTGGTCAGCGAGGTGTCAAATTTACGGTGCAACTTGCCGTGTTTGTTTTTGAGAATCAGTTCTGGGTCAATGCTGTGGGTGGGACGCAGCGCGGCGATGAACGAAATACTTTCGCGCTGGGCTTCCATGATGGCGGCACTGGCGTGGAATAAGCCGTTAGTGTTTTGAATCGGAATCGCCGCGTGTGCCGCATCGACATCTTGCAACTCGTCGAACAACAGCGCGGCGAGTAAAGCGTCGAGTGTCATATAGCCACCGCCCGTAACGATGGGGGCGAATAAGTGAGCCGTGACTTTTATTTTTTCCATGTGCAATCCTGTTCCTTAAATTGCGAGAAAAAATGGCGACGAGAAAATTGCTAGAAAAAATGGCGACGAGAATTCGTCGCCACTTGTTTGATTACTGCGCTAAACCCGACAAGCGTTCTGCTGCTCTTACCGTGTTGGCGACCAGCATGGTGATGGTCATGGGGCCCACGCCGCCGGGGACGGGGGTGATATAGCCAGCCACTTCTTTGACGCTGTTGAAGTCCACATCGCCGACTAATTTCCCATCCGCGCCACGATTGATGCCCACGTCGATTACGACTGCGCCGGGCTTGACCATGTCGCCAGTGACGAAGTTTGCGCGGCCCACTGCGGCGACCAAAATATCGGCATCGCGGGTGTGTTTGGCAAGGTCAACGGTCTTGGAGGTGCAGATGGTGACGGTGGCATTTTTGTGCAATAACAATAACGCCATCGGCTTGCCGACGATGTTGCTGCGACCAATGATAACGGCGTGTTTGCCTTCGATGCTGATGCCGGTTTTTTCCAGCAACACCATCACGCCGTAAGGGGTGCAAGACGGAAACGGTGTCTCGCCTGTGACCAATGCGCCCACGTTTCTTTGATGAAAACCGTCCACATCTTTATCGGGGTTGATTGCCTCGATGACTTGATTGGCATCCAGATGTTTCGGCAGCGGCAGTTGCACCAAAATGCCGTGAATCGCGGGGTCGTTATTGAGCAGTTCCACTTCATGCAGTAATTGCGCCGAGGTTATTTCGGCGGGCAATTCTTTATGAATTGAATACAGACCCAGCTCGGCGCAGGCTTTAACTTTATTAGCGACATAGACCTGAGAGGCGGGGTCGGAGCCGACAATAATCACCGCCATGCCGGGCGTGATGCCGCGCGCTTTGAGAGCATCGGCACGCAGCTTCCATTCACTGCGCACCTGTTGGGAAATGGCTTTGCCATCAATAATTTGCGCGCTCATTTATTTCGCCACGAGTGATTTTTGATATGCAGCCAAGCCGTTTTGGATTTCTGCGTGCGCCGCTTCAATACCTTCCCAACCGTTGACTTTGACCCATTTACCTGGCTCTAAGGCTTTGTACAATTCAAAGAAATGTTTGATTTGTGCCAAGGTGATTTCAGGCAAATCTTGATAGGTTTTAACGTCGCGATACAGCGGTGTGAGTTTATCGACTGGCACGGCAATCAGCTTGGCATCGTCGCCGCCTTCGTCTGACATGCTCAACATGCCAATTACGCGACAGGCAATCACTGCACCATGTACCAAGGGGAACGGGGTAATCACCAGCACGTCCACTGCGTCGCCATCGTCGGCGATTGTGTCGGGAATGTAGCCGTAGTTGCATGGATAACGCATCAACGTCGCAACAAAACGATCGACCATCAACGCGCCTGAATCCTTGTCGATTTCGTATTTAACGGGATCAGAATTTTGTGGGATTTCAATAATGACGTTGCATTCGTGAGGCAGTTTTTTACCCGGACGGACGTGCAATAAGCTCATGGCATTCTCTCTTTGAAGGTTGGAAAAAGGCGGGATTATACGCAAAGCAGGGCACGATGGCAGGGGCGCATGAGTTAGAATGCCTCGCTCGTTTTCACAGCCTTTCCGCCATGACCTCCTCTGAAAAAATCCCCGCAGAAAAAAATCTGCTGCATCCGCGCAGCCTGCATCGCAGTCGTTACGACTTCGCCAAACTTGTCGCGGTCAGCCCTGAGCTGGCTCACTTTGTGAGTAAAAATGAATATGGCAATGACTCGATTAACTTCGCCAACCCTGCGGCGGTGAAAGCCTTGAATCGCGCGCTGCTCAAGGATATGTACGGCATCCGTGATTGGGATGTGCCGAGCAATTATCTGTGTCCGCCGATTCCGGGGCGTGCCGATTATTTGCATTATTTGGCGGATTTATTGAGTGAGAGCAATGGCGGAAAAATTCCGCAAGGGCGCAACGTGCGCGCCTTGGATGTGGGCGTGGGGGCGAATGCGATTTATCCCTTGCTTGGTAATCGCGTGTACGGCTGGCAATTTGTCGGCACCGATATTGATGTTGCTGCGTTAGAAAATGCTGATGCGATTTTGCGCGCCAATGACATGCAAGGAGATGTTGAACTGCGTTTGCAACGCTCGCGTAATGCAATTTTTGCAGGCGTGACTAAAGCGGATGAATTTTTTGATGTGACGCTGTGCAATCCGCCGTTCCATGAGTCTTTAGCCCAAGCCCGCCAAGGTGCGCAGCGCAAGTGGCAAAACTTAGGGCTAGAGTCGGACAAGCGTAAAAATCCCGTGTTGAATTTTGGTGGACAAAGCATGGAGTTGTGCTGCGATGGCGGCGAACAAGATTTCGTCAAACGCATGATAGAAGAGAGCAAGTCGGGTGCAAATAACTGCTTGTGGTTCACCACCTTAATTTCCAAATCGTCCACGCTGCCGCATGTCTATCGTGCGTTGAAGTATTCAGGCGCGGTCGATAACCGCACCATAGAAATGTCGCAAGGTCAGAAAAAAAGCCGCATTTTGGCGTGGTCATTTATGGACAAAGCGCAGCAAGGTGCTTGGTGGGCAGCGCGCAAATAATCGGGCACCGCTAGAAACTCAAATCTCGTCGTAAGCTATTGTTATTTATCGCCGCAACCTTACAGCTTGAGCTGCGTAGTTCGGTGGTGAGACCCTAGCAGGTACATATTTGAGCTGCTAGACACAGCCAACATACCATTCAGATGCGCAAGCATCACCTTCAACATCGCGTAGTTCGCTACGCATCAACGAGAAAATTATCATGATCATTTGGAACGAAGCAGGTAAACCATGTAAAGCAATTTGGCGTTCGGAGAGCGGTTTGCCTGCGCCCAAAAAAGTGCTGATTGCCGATGACACGCTTAAGGCGGATGTGGCGTATCGCTTGGCTTGTGAAGGCACGGCGTTGTTGTGGCGCGGCGATTTTCAGAATGCGCGGCAGTTGTTAATTGCGCTGTCGCGCCGCGTCGATCGCAAGCCGTCTAAAACCTCTGCTGTCGCGAGCGAGGCGTTTAATTTGCACCGTCAAGCGCAAGGTCAACGCGCCCGCGTGTTGGCAATGATTTTGATTCCGCTTAGTACCGATTATTCGATTCCACTCGGTCGCGCGCCTGAAGTCGCTTTGGCGTGCCACGAGGTTTATGGCAAAGCGGGCGGCGCGTCGGTGGTGTCGTTACGCGAATTATTAGGCTTGGTTGGCGCGCATGAGTGGCGCAAAAAAGGCGTAGAAATTCCCGTGTTAGAAAATCGCATTTATCCACATTACGGCGTGTTTTCGCCCGTGCGCGGCGAGTACCTCACGCTAGTGAATAACGCGCCGCTGCCCTCCACCGAATTGGCCTTCGATATTGGTACTGGCACGGGCGTATTGGCGGCGTTGTTGGCGCATCGCGGCGTGCAGCGCGTGATTGCGACTGACCAAGATGTGCGCGCCTTGCGTTGCGCTAAAGATAATCTGGTGAATTTGGGTTTTGATGCGCAAGTGGATGTGGTGCACGCAGATTTATTTCCGCAAGGGCGCGCGCCGTTAATCGTGTGCAATCCGCCGTGGATTCCCGCGCGTCCCAGTGCTGCTGTGGAGTTTGCGATTTACGATCCTGCTAGCCAAATGTTGCGCGGCTTTTTAGCGGGCTTGCCTGAACACTTAACCGAGGGTGGCGAAGGCTGGTTGATTTTGTCGGACATCGCCGAACATTTAGGTTTGCGCACGCGTGATGAATTGTTGCAATGGATACACGCCGCTGGCTTGCGCGTGATTGATAAAGCCGACATTAAGCCGCACCACCCCAAAGTTGCCGACACCAGCGATCCATTGCACGCGGCGCGTAAGGCCGAAACCACCAGCTTGTGGCGATTGGCTGCGAGTTAGTAGAAAGTCGAACGGCACTGCGTGCCTTGCTGGTGAGTAGAAAATCCGCAAGGGCTTGGTCGGTGCTTGTAGGAGAAGAGGTGTGGGAGCTCGATTTATCGAGCGATGGTGTGGGTGTAACTATCGCCCGACAAGTCGGCCTCCTACAAAAGTTTGAGTTCCACTTTCTACTCATCCACTTGATATGTATCAAATGCGATTGCCGCATCAGGTTTAACATAATCGCATTACAAAAATGAGTGATGAGGAGAGTAAAAATGTCGATAGAACTATTTAATAACGGTTCGCATAAAGTTCTAATGTTCGACGATTTGGTCGATGACGAAGCGGGCATTGCGGTACAAGCTAATCAGTTTTTGATTATCAATAATGGTCATGGTGCATTGCTCGATCCAGGTGGCAATATGACTTACAACGGTCTGTTGCTGGAAATGCACAACTATTTCCCGCCTAAAAAACTGGAATATATTTTGGCTTCTCATGCCGACCCAGACATCATCGCGTCCATCAATAAATGGATGATTCATTCAGATTGCAAAATTGCCATTTCAAAATTGTGGGCGCGTTTCATTCCACATTTTTGTAGTGTCGGCAACATCGACGGACGCATTATTTCGATACCTGATGAGGGGATGTATTTCAAGTTGGGTGAGTCGAATATCGTCGCGATTCCTGCACACTTTATGCACTCGGAAGGTAACTTCCAGTTCTACGATCCGATTAGCAAAATTCTATTTTCGGGTGATATGGGCGCATCGCTGGTGTCGCACACGGAAGCTGATGCCCCCGTTGATGACTTCAACGCACATATTAAAAGCATGGAAGGGTTTCATCGTCGTTACATGATTTCAAATCGCATCAACCGCTACTGGGTAAACATGGTGCGTTCTATGGATGTCGAGGCGATTGTGCCGCAACACGGCAAGTCGTTTAAGGGCAAAAAAATGGTCAAACAATTTTTAGATTGGATAGAGGTATTGCCTTGTGGGATTGAGAATATGACACAAGAGAATTATCGTTTTCCGACCCAGCATTTCTAAAAAATGTGTGTAAAAAAGCTCGGCAACATAATAGTTGCCGAGCTTTTTTATGCACACACAGTTAGGTGTGAGTTAGACCTTGTAAGCCCGCTGCGGCGATTTGCCCATCTTGCATGGCGCGCACACCACTGATGCCTAATGCGCCGATGACCACGTCGTCACGCACAATCGGTACGCCGCCTTCGGCTGGAATTACGCCTGGCAAAGCCAGATGAATCAAGCGTCCGCTTTGCACGGCGGTTTCAGAATCTTTGGTGGCGTATTGAAAAGCCGCCGCTGCATGAGCCTTCATCATCGCCGTTTCGACTGAGCCAAACTTAGTCTCGTGGTCGCGTTGCAAATACAATAAATGCCCGCCGTCATCGACGATCGCAATGGTGACTTTCCAATCATTGCGCAACGCTTCTGCCTCGGCGGCGGCAGCAATTTTTTTCGCCTCATCTAGCGTTAAAACAGCTTTGCTGGTCATCTTAGTTTCCTAACACGGCGAACACTTTGTCGCGTATCGCTTCGACTGAGCCTACTCCCGCGATATGCACACACTTAGGCGCGTTTGCTGCGCCTGATTGCTGCCAAGCTGAATAGTATTCAACCAGTGGTTTGGTTTGTTGGTGGTACACATCCAAGCGTTTCATTACCGTGTCTTCTACGTCGTCGGGACGCTGCACTAAGTCTTCACCCGTTATGTCGTCTTTGCCCGCCACTTTGGGTGGGTTGAACACGATATGGTAGGTGCGCCCTGAAGCGGGATGGACACGGCGACCACTCATGCGCTGAATAATTTCGCTGTCGCCAACATCAATTTCCACGACAAAATCAATCGGGATGCCCGCGTCTTTCATCGCTTGTGCTTGTGGAATGGTGCGTGGAAAACCATCGAACAAAAAGCCGTGCGCGCAGTCGGCATCTTTGATGCGTTCTTTGACTAAATTGATGATGATGTCGTCCGACACCAAGCCTCCCGCGTCCATAATTTTTTTCGCCGACACGCCCAACGGCGAGCCTGCTTTTACCGCCGCGCGCAACATGTCGCCTGTAGAAATTTGCGGAATGGCAAACTTTTCTTTGATGTAATTTGCCTGTGTGCCTTTGCCAGCACCGGGTGCGCCCAGAAGTATCAATCTCATATTGTTCCCTTAAAAAATGTAGTCGCTAACAGTTAACGATTGTTGGCTAAAAATACTTGTCTTGCCTGCTCTAAATCCGCTTGCGTATCCACGCCTGCGGGTGGTGCATCAGCGGCTATTGTCACGCCAATTTTGTAGCCGTGATAGAGCGCGCGCAGTTGCTCTAAGGCTTCAAACTGCTCCAGCGCGCAAGGCTCTAATTGGCTATAGGCGCGCAAAAAACTGACGCGATACGCATAGATGCCGATGTGACGCAGTACGGGTAAATCGCTCGGCAACGCGCTGGCGTTGCTCGCAAATAAATCACGCGGATACGGAATGGGTGCGCGGCTGAAATACAGCGCGTTACCCTGTTTATCCAGCACGGTTTTGACGATGTTGGGATTGCGCAAACTTGCTTCGTCGTGAATGGCGTGCGCGGCGGTGGCGATGGCGCATTCTGGATGCTGATGTAAATGTTCTGCCACGGCGCGTATCAGCGCGGGCGGAATCAGCGGCTCGTCGCCTTGCACATTGACCACGATGGTGTCATCCGTCCAGCCGCGCAGGGCTACCACTTCGGCGATGCGATCGGTGCCGCTGGCGTGATCAACGCGCGTCATGCAGGCATTAAAACCGTGCACAGCGGCCACGTCTAAAATGGGCTGATGATCGGTTGCGATGCAAATTTTTTGTGCGCCACTTTTGCTCGCTTGCTCGGCAACCCTGATCACCATAGGCTTGCCGACGATGTCGAGCAGCGGCTTACCAGGTAAGCGCGTGGAAGCAAAACGAGCAGGAATAACGACGTGAAAGGCTGTCATGGTTACAGTTTTTCGATTTCATCTACGCTGAGGGTGCGGGCTTCATCGACCAACATTACGGGAATATCGTCGGCGATTTTGAAGGCTAAGCGGTCGGCTTTACAGACTAATTCTTGTGCAGATTTTTGATAAATCAGTGGCGATTTGCACAAAGGACAAACCAAAATTTCAAGCAGTTTTGCATCCATGATCTTGCATCTTTCGCAGTATGAGTTCGATAAGCGCGGGGGGAATTTGTGCTTCGACGCGTAACACCCAATAGCGGGCATCGGCGAAGGGCGCGCATTTTACCGCATCTTTTTCGGTTAAGAGTAACGCATCGCAATCGGTGAAATTTAATTCTTCAGCACGATAGGCGTGATGGTCGGCAAAGGCGTGATTGGTGCAGCTTAAACCGAGATTTTTTAGCGCAGCAAAGTAGCGTTGTGGATTGCCGATTCCTGCAATGGCATGACAGCGTAAGCCATGTAGTTCATGGGCTGTAGCGGTTTTGCTAGGCGTTAGTAAATTGTAAAAAAGCTCGCCCTGCAACTGCATGGAGAATTGTTTTTCACTAGTCGCTTGAATGCCGCCGTTATAGACAGTCGCAGCTACACTTTTGAGCCGCGCCAGGGGTTCGCGCAACGGCCCCGCAGGTAATAAAAATTGATTACCAAATTGACGCGCCGCATCGACTACGACGATTTCCACATCGCGCTGCAAACGATAATGCTGCAAGCCGTCATCACACAAAATTACATCGCATTCGGGATGCGCGGCGAGCGCGGCTTGTGCTGTCCTAACCCGATTTTTACCAATCCAAACTGGGCAAAGATTGCGTTGCGCCATTAACAGCGGCTCGTCGCCGACTTGCGCCGCTGTGCTACTTGGCGTGACGGCTTGCGGCTCTAAGCTAGTGCCGCCATAGCCGCGACTGATAATCAGCGGCTGTTTGCCGTGTGCGATGAGTTGCGCGGCGAGGGCTAAAGTGAGTGGTGTTTTGCCAGTGCCGCCGACGCTGATATTGCCGACGATAACGACGGGGATATTAAGCTGGGTGCGAGTGAAAATGTTGTAGCGGTATAGCGCGCGACGCGTGGCTGCGAGTGCACCAAACAGCCAACTGACGGGCAGCAACACTAAGTGCAGCGCGGTGATGCGATACCAGTGGCGTTGCAAATCGAACATTTAGTTCGCTTGATTTTGGGTGGTAAAAGTAATGCGCCCAAAGCCCGCCAAACGCGCCGCTTCCATGATATTGACCACCGATTGATGGGTCGCTTTGGCATCCGCATTGATAACGATGGTCGGGTCGGTTTGTGCGCCTGCTGATTTCTTCAGCGCATCCGACAAACCGTTGATGCCGCTATAAGCCACGCCCTTGCTGTTAATTGCGTAATGACCATTGGCATCGACGGCGACCGAAAGCGGCTGCACAGTGCTGCTGCTGGCTTCTCCACCTGCTTGCGGCAGATTGATTTGCAGTTCAGAAAATTTTGCGTAGCTGGTGGTGACCATCATAAAAATCAAAATCACCAGCAGCACATCAATCATCGGAATCAGATTGATTTCGGGTTCTTCGCGATTGCGTCCACGTTGAAAATTCATAGCGCTTAGTCTTGACGTTGACCGTGTACGGTCTCAACTAATTTAATGGCTTGTTGTTCCATCTCGATGGTGAGGCTATCTACTTTGGCACGAAAATGACGATAAAAAATCATGCTAGGCACCGCGACAATCAGCCCAAAAGCGGTGTTGTACAAAGCGATAGAGATGCCGTGCGCCAAAATCGCGGGGCTATTCCCTGCTGCATTTTGTGAGCCAAAAATTTCTATCATGCCGACCACCGTGCCAAACAAACCGAGTAGTGGGCTAATTGAAGCAATCGTTCCCAGTGTGGTGAGGAAGCGTTCCAGTTCGTGCGTGCTGGCGCGCCCCGCTTCTTCGATCGCTTCTTTCATAATCGCAGACTGGCTTTTCATATTTTTCACTCCTGCCGCAAAAATGCGACCGAGCGGTGAATGTTCATTCAGCTTCAGTATCATCGCCTCAGATGCGCCGCGTTGCTTAAGCTCCTTGACCACCTCAGCCAGTAAATTAGGCGGCGCAATTTTGCTACTGCGTAAAAACATTAAGCGTTCAGCGATTAAACCTAAGGCGACGATCGAGGCTAAAATCAATGACCAAATCGGCCAGCCAGCCGCTTCAACGATTGCTAACAAAGTGATACTCCTAATTTTTGAATGGGCAGGGATACGCGAAAATAACTCGTATATGCTTGAGGGTTGATAGTGTCGGAATTCGCAAAGGGCGCAACTGTAGCGGTTCAAGTTAAGTTGGGCAAGATTTCTCAGTATTTTGTTTATCAAATTTGCTTAACTCACTACCCAGTAAGCCTTTTTATGTTACCCACACAATCTGTGGATAACTTTGTGGATAGATACTTGATGAAGCGGCTAAAGTGATGCTGGATAAGGTTTTTTTAAGGCGTGCTTGATTTTCCAGCATTGATATTTTATTTATATAAAACAGTATGTTAGCTATCTAGACAACATTTTACCGTGTTGCCAGATAGCGGCTTCTGGTGTTGCTCTGGATTTGTGGATGAATTGCGAATGTCAATAAATTTTTTTACATTTATTGACGATAAATCGCTTGCTTTTGCTAACTCACCGTCGCGTAAGGGAATCTACGATTACCCACAAAATCTGTGGATAACTTTGTGAATAGATTTGTGGTTAAACACTTAACGCGATGTTGAATAAGGCTTTTTAACAGTATGCTTAATTTTGCGACTGCAAAAAAAACCATTAAAAACAGTGCGTTGCTGTAAGTTGCAAAATTTACAGCAGGCCTAGCTTGCTTGAAGCTAATAACAGTGGGATTTGTGGATTATTTAAGAAAGTCAATATGTCTTTAGGACTAGTTTATCAAGAAAAAAATCGCGTCTTACGCGTCGCCGAACTTAACTTAGCAATCAAGCAGTTAATCGAAAGAAATGTACCTTTTGTGTGGGTGCGCGGTGAAATTTCCAATTTGGTCAAAGCCGCATCGGGACATTTTTATTTCTCGCTTAAAGACGAGCAAGCACAAGTGCGCTGCGTGATGTTTCGTCATAAAAATCAAGTTATCGAACGTCCGCTTAACAATGGTCAATTAGTTGAGGTGTTGGCGATTGCCTCTTTATATGAGCAGCGCGGCGACTTTCAACTCACCATCGAAAAATTGCGCCCCGCTGGTCTAGGCGTTTTATATGAGCAGTTCGAGCAGCTCAAACAACAGCTCGCGGATGAAGGCTTATTTGCCGCCGAACATAAACGTGCGCTGCCCAAATTTCCGCGTCGCATCGGCGTGATTACCTCGCCACAAGCCGCCGCGCTGCGCGATGTCTTAACCACCTTAAAGCTGCGGTTGCCCAATGTGCCTGTACTGCTCTATCCCACGCCCGTGCAAGGCGTGGGCAGCGCGCAAAAAATTGCACAGGCGATTGCGCTGGCGAATGCGCGTGCGGAATGTGATGTGCTAATTATTTGTCGCGGGGGCGGCAGCATTGAAGATTTATGGGCGTTTAACGAAGAGGTGGTGGCGCGCGCCATCGCGGCGAGTGCGATTCCGACGGTAAGCGGAGTCGGGCATGAAACGGACTTTACCATTGCTGATTTTGTCGCCGACGAGCGCGCCCCCACGCCTACCGCTGCCGCCCAAGCTGTGGTGCAAGATCGCCACGCGCTATTGAATGGTTTGAGCGACACGGCGTTACATTTGCAACGCGCGATGCGTAATCGTTTGCAAAACGCCATGCAGACTTTGGACTTTATGCAGCGTCGCGTGATTCATCCAGCACAACAATTACAGCGTCAAGCGCAACAATTAAACCAGCTGCAACAACGCTTGCAGCGTGCTTTCGTTTATCGCAAGCAACATGAAAATTGGCGTGTGCAATCGCTCACCCAACGGCTGCATCGCGCCCGCACTGATGTCACCAGCCTGCAACAAGGGCAAGCTCACTTAGCCCAGCGATTACATCACGCCATGCAACAGCAGCTAACGCGATACAACGCCAGCTTGCAACACACTGCGCAGCAACTCTCTTTGCTCGACCCACAACAGGTCTTAGCGCGCGGCTACAGCTTGGTGCAAGACGCGCATGGTGTAATCGTGAGCAGCGCGCAGCAGTTAGCTATCGGCAGTACGTTGCAAATCACCTTCGCGCAAGGACGTGCGGGGGTAGCAGTAAAAACCACGCAGAGCTAGATTTTTAGCAAGCTTGTTAACTAAATAAAACCCGATGACTGATTAAACTGCTGGCAATAAACAAGGAGTGCGTGATGTTTTGGTTGATAGGGTTGGGCGTGGTTGCTTGGTGGATTTATCGCTTGCGGCACGGTTTGATGAGTGCTGCGGTTACAGATACCACCTGCGCTGCCGAGTCGTTGCTACCTCATGGCATAACGCAAGATGAGTCGGTGCGAGCTTCGTTATTGGACTCAATGTCTGATTTGGACACGGGCGAGCATGACGAGCTAAATAGTTGCGCGACTAATCCTGCCAATGGTTTGCCGATGATGGGCTGTGTGGATATTGCAGGCAATTTTTACGGTAGCGATTCCTCGCATCATGTATTTCAGGATGATAGTTTTTTGAGTAGCAACATGTTCGACGATACATTTTCTTCGTCATCATTTTCGTCATTTGACGATTGATTTATTGATAGGGGTTTTAGCATGAAAAAAGTAATACTGATAAGTGCCGCGCTAAGTTTGCTATTAGTGGGCTGTGCAGAAAAATCGAGTAGCACTAACGTGGCGCAGGATTCGGCTTGTTATTTTATGGATATAGATAGTGCAAAAACGAGTTGCAAAAATGGTCAAGTCGCCGTATTTGCCCCGTCGCGTTGGGGTAATGAGCAGCTGCCGATTTATGCCGCGTCGAGTTTTTGCGATTTTCGCTTTAGCATTGTGCAAACCAATGGTGGGGTCAGTTGCATCTTCACAGATGCGCGTTTGAAAGAAAAAGTAGCCGATAAAAAAGATGATGCGACACCCGCAAAATAATTCTTAATTAGGCATTGCTAAATTCATAGCGCGCACCTAAAGTTCGCGCTCAAAAAAAGAGGGGCTTGCTGCCCCTCTAATAATTCAGGGAGTTGTAAATTGTCTATTGCCGCACGAGCCCCGCACCAATTTGCGCGGCGGGTGTTGCTCGCCGTCGCGGGTACTACACCACAAATTCTTACTGAAACGCTGTACGCATTAAGCCAATCCGAGCCACCGTTTGTGCCGACTGAGGTACATGTGGTGACGACTTCGGAGGGCGCGCATCGTATTCGTTTGCAGTTGTTGGATGAAGCCACGGGAAAATTTCACGCGCTATGTCGCGACTACGCGCTGCCGCCTATAGCCTTTAGCTCCCAGCATATTCACGTCTTAAGCGACCTGAGCGGACAGCCTTTGCGCGACATTATTTCGCCGCAAGATAACCAGCAAGCCGCCGATCAAATTGTTGCGTGGCTACGCAGCTTTACGCAAGACAGTGAGTGCGCGATACACGCGTGTTTAGCGGGCGGTCGTAAAACCATGGGGTTTTATTTGGGCTACGGCTTGTCGTTGTTTGGACGCGAACAAGACCGACTTTCGCATGTACTGGTTTCATCTGAATTTGAAAGCCATCGCGAATTTTTCTACAAACCACCCGTTGCGCAAACCCTTTATGCACGCAGCATGGTAGGGGCTTTAGTCGATGAGCGTCCCGTTTCCACCGACGATGCAAAAATCTGGCTGGCAGAAATTCCCTTTGTGCGATTACGCGCAGGGCTGCCTGAATCGTTATTGGCGGGCAAAGGCAATTACACCGATGCAGTCGAAGCCGTACAACAAAGTCTGCCCAACAATCTGTTAGTGATAGATATACCGAAACGGCAAATTATTTGCGGTGGCATCGCGGTTAAATTGTCACCGCGCGACATGGCGTTTTATCTATGGCACGCGCAACGTCATATCGAGCTAGAGGACGCAGTTCCCCTTACTTGGAAGGAGACGATAGGCAAAGGGAATTTGTTAATGGCCGCTTATTTTTCGTGTTATTTGGAAGTGCTTAACGGTGACAAATGGCATACCGATTATGAAACTGCGCAGAGTGCTTTTGCGCAAGGTTTTGACAAAGATAGCTGGGCGGGCATCCTCCATTCACTACACAAAAAAATCCGCAACGCCTTGGGTGTATCGCGCGCGCAACCCTTTGAACTCACCGCGCAACGTGCCGATACGCAAAGCCGTTTGAATGCGTATGGATTGAATTACCCAGTAGAACGAATCGAAGTTATCTCAAATAAATAAATCATTTTGATTGCTCATTTGTTTTTTTTAAGCTCTTACTCCTAATAGGAAAAAGTTATGAAACTAACCGTAAAACATCTCAAAGAACTTTGTGCTTCGTTGCCTGATGATGCCGAAGTGTGGATTGAATATCCTAAGCAGTTAGCCGAGCCTGTGGTGATGGAAAAAATAGACGAAGGTTGCTATATCGCGACGATTATCGAAAGCCTCTCCGCTGCGGCGGATAAGAAAAACAATCGGCTGATTATTTTTCATCATGGCTAAGTCTCAGCCATTGTTATTTTCACGATTAAAAATGAGAGGGAATTCAGGTGGTATTAGCAGCTAACAACCTAGCATCAAGCAAGCCACTGCGCATTCTGCCTTTGTGCTTTGTATTGCGCTCGCTCGGAATAAAATTCCCCGATTTTTCGGGGAGTGTGTGGCATGGTGGCCTGGGTATGGTGTTGGCGCAGCAATCATCAACAGCCTTTCGCTGTCTGTACCAGAGAAATTCAGAATCTCGCCTATATGCCTTACTTCCCCCAATGCAATCCTCTTTTTCGACGGGTGAAGTGTTTGAGTTGCGATTGACTTTATTCGGGGAGGGGGTTGAACACGCCTTGGCGGTCACGCAAGCGATAGCAGAGCTGGGTCGCGTCGGAATGAGACCAGGAGGGCACTACGAAATAATCGAAGCCAATGTTGTCACGCCAGAAAATGCGATGTGCTATATGTCAGCGCGGCAAGGTTTTATTACGCTGCCGCACGCTTTTTTTGCTTGTGATTATCTTACAAAAGAAACTCAAGTGGTCGATGCCTGCTACGTTCGATTGATGACACCTTTGCGCATTAAAGACGGTAACGACTTGTTGTGTAACACACCAAGGTACAGCCAAATATTGCGTCGAATTTTTAGTCGTATTGATCAGTTGGGTCATGTTGCCGAAGCAACCGCGCCGCTCGTTAAAAATTTACGTGCTGAACTCTTTGAGGAGGCAGAGCGCGTCGTGATTAAAGCCTCAAATATTTACCCGTATGGGCTGGAAAGACGTTCTGCGCGCAGCCATCAGCAGATGCAATTTAATGGTCTAGTTGGCACGATAGATTATGTAGGGGCAATGCAACTTACCCTGCCTTGGCTAAGGTTGGGCAGCATCACGCAATTGGGCGGCAAAACGGCATTTGGATTTGGCGGGCTGGAAGTAAAAGTAACTCATTCAGATTGAAAACTAACAGGGGGAATGCAGCATGGCAAAAATAGCACCATCCACACTTGACCCAGTCG
>JAVHQO010000039.1:0-4511 GCA_036171175.1 Gallionella sp. | reverse complement strand
TGGCAGTCCGGGTCGGTAAATCCGAAAATTTGGCGAAAAGGTGTCGAACTTGTGATACCTTGTGCTTTCTTGTCGTAGCCCAAAGCCTCGTAGAACGCTGTCATGTCCGCAATTTGATGAAAAACCTCGTGCTGGACAGTGATAACGCCAGATACGCTGTGTCCAACTTTTGGCGGTTCGTATTGATAATTCGGAATGCCAGACCATTGTGTGGCTGTGGCATCCGCCATTGGGCAGTGTTGCTCCTCAGTTGGCATTTTTTCTCCTCTTCATGCTCTGTGGGGAATTGTGCGCTTTAGAAAACTTCGAGTCAAATTGGTTTTTCAATCACCTGTGTTGCGTTCGTTAGCGTGACAACGCACGCACAGGTAGCCTCTGAATGAAGCGATGCGGTCGTCAAATGAGCCTGCGATACAGCGTTCCCGTGTTGTTGGCGCGTAGGCTAATGTTGTCTGTCGCTCACTGTTGTCTTTGCTGTGCGTCGAATTTTGAGTCGCGTGTTTTCGTGCTGCGCTGCTGCCACGCACACCTGCGTCAGTTTCAACGCAATCGACAGCGTTTCTGGTGCGTTGCTGGTGCTGTGTGCGCAGCAACGCAGTATCACTTCTTCGCGTCGTAAGCGTATCGCAAATCCACTTCTCCGCCAGCCTCAATCAATTGTCTGCTTTCATCGCCGCGCAACTGATGGACTGCTTTGACTGCGTCTAAATGCGAATAATGTTTTTCAATCATCCCTACACTTGTTCCCATTTGCTTCGCAAGCGTGTGTATTTCCGTTTTGTCGTATGTCAGCGCCAGCGTTGCGTAGGTGTGACGCAGACTGTAAAGGACACGCTTTTTTCCTGTGATTGGGTCAATCAGTAAATTGTGGTCACTCAAGTATTTTTCAAACAGTTTTGGGAAACTTGTTGGTGCCAGTAATTTTGCTTGTTTGCCGCTTGCGATGTCATCACTGCTAAAATATTCTTTAAACCTGAATATCGCATCCGTGTTGTTGGCACACAGCAATTCTTCCAAAGTTTTTCCATAGTTGCGGTTGGCAATGGAGCGCAACGCCTTTGCTGTTGGTGCTCTGCCAACTGCTATACGCTTGTCAGTTTTACTTTCTTGTATGTTCAAAAAGACGGTGTGATTGAGTTTAAAAATCACTTCATCTTCAATCACCCCCTCGCCATCATCCGTTTTTTTACCAGTTTCAGTAAAGGTTGGTGAAAATTCCTGCCTAACTTGCGCCCAAGTCAAACACAGCAACTCTCTGCCAGGTCGTGCGCCAGTGTCCAGCAGTGTTATCACATAGTCTTTCAGCAATTCACGCACCGCAACACTGTCAGCCCTGCCTTTTTTTATCCAGTCGTCAAAGTTGCTCCGTATCGCTCGCGTTTCATCCAAACTAAACTCTATTCGCCGCTCGCTCTTTTTGCCTTTTGCGTTCAGTTTGGGACGACTGATTGGCAACAAGTAATTGCGCAGTTCCGCTTCGTCAAAAATTCTGTTCAGTGCCGCGTTGTGGTTCAGCAGTGTGCTGTGTTTGGGTGCTCCCCCCATCCTTTTTGCTCGCCAATCGTTGAACTGCTCCAGCACCTTGTAATCAATGCTGTCAACCTTGTATTTGCCAAAAAACGGAACGAGGTATTTTTCAATGACGCTCTTGTAGTCTTTGTAAATCACCTTGCCGTTGCCAGCACGCAATTCGTCGTCCATACGCTGAACAGCCAGTTTGGCGATGTCTTTGAAGTAGCGTGTAATCGGCGCGACATTTAACTTCTTGCGCACATTCGCTTCAATCAGCAAGTCGTGTGCTCGCTTCTTTGCCTTATCCAAATCGTGTTCGCCAGTGCTTTCGCGCTGCCAGCGTTTGTCAACTTGGTAGCGGCACTGCCACACTGCGCTGCGTGGACGCTGAAAAATGACAAGTTGCTTGTCAATCAGTATGTGCGTCGTGTCCTTCTTCTCGCTCATTACCTACCCGCATCAGTTTGTGTGCGTGTAGCCTACAGCCAAGCACAGCAAGGGTCAAGCAGTGCGTAGTGTGTGCGTAGTGTTTTGGGCAAGAAAAAAGCACTTGGTTTTTGACGCTAAGTGCTTGATTTCATTACTTATTTTGGTGGGAACTGAGGGGGTCGAACCCTCGACAAACGGATTAAGAGTCCGCTGCTCTACCAACTGAGCTAAGTTCCCTGATGGTGGTTTTCCACACCGATCGAAGCCGCAAATTATAGCGGGGAAATTCCTGATTTTTTCGCGTTTATTGCTGGTGCAGCAGTTGGCCAAGCGTTACCGGCGGCGACCTGGGAAATCGCTACATCAGCAAATGTTCACCCGCGTTGTCGCCGCCCAGCGTGACGTAGTTCACCTTGCGGATGTCCATCAGTTTTTTGCCACCCGCGTAGCTGATGGAGCTTTGCACGTCTTGTTCCATTTCGATCAGTGTGTTGGCCAGTTGGCCTTTGATGGGCTCCAGAATACGCTTGCCTTCCACATGCTTGTATTCGGCCTTGTTGAAGTCGCTGGCTGAGCCGTAGTATTCCTTGTACAACTTGCCGTCCACCTCGACCGTGGCCCCGGGCGATTCTTCGTGCCCAGCAAACAGTGAGCCGATCATGACCATGGTGGCACCAAAGCGGATGCTTTTGGCAATGTCACCGTGGTCGCGGATGCCGCCGTCGGCAATGATCGGTTTGGTGGCCACGCGGGCGCACCATTTGACGGCGCTGAGCTGCCAGCCCCCAGTGCCAAAACCAGTCTTGAGCTTGGTGATGCAGACTTTGCCAGGGCCAATGCCGACCTTGGTGGCATCAGCGCCCCAGTTTTCCAGATCAATCACCGCCTCGGGCGTGGCCACGTTGCCGGCAATGATGAAAGTGCTGGGGATTTTTTCGCGCAGATACGCAATCATGGCCTTGACGGTGTCGGCGTGCCCGTGCGCGATGTCGATGGTGACGTAGTCGGGAGTCAGGCCCAGCGCCACCAGGCGGTCGACGGCATCGTAATCAGGTTGCTTCACGCCCAGTGAGATGGACGCATACAGGCCGCGTGCGGCCATGCGCTCGACAAACGCCACGTTGTCCAAGTCAAAGCGGTGCATCACGTAGAAGTAGCCGTTTTGCGCCAACCAGATGCAGATATCTTCACTGACCACGGTTTTCATATTGGCTGGAACGGCTGGAATACGAAAGCGCCGTGGGCCCAGTTCGACGCTGGCATCGCACTCTGAGCGGCTGTCCACGCGGCACTTGCGTGGCAGCAGCAAGATGTTGTCGTAGTCAAAAATTTCCATGGTCAAGCACCTTTTGAGTTGATTCAAACAAGAGCGCTTGGATTGCTACCGGCATCAAAAAACCGGGCTGCAATGGCTTGGGCCCGGTGACTGATTCTAGTCGGGTTGCTTCCTACAATGCCCCTTATGTTTTCTTCGACCACACCCACCCGTACGCCCGATGCGGGCCTGTTGCACAACCTCAACCCGGAGCAGCTTGCCGCTGTCACGCTACCGGCCGAGCACGCGCTGATCCTGGCCGGAGCGGGCTCGGGCAAGACCCGGGTGCTGACCACGCGCATAGCGTGGCTGTTGCAAACCGGTCAGGTGTCGCCCGGCGGCATTCTGGCGGTGACGTTCACCAACAAGGCCGCCAAGGAGATGATGACGCGCCTGGCCGCCATGCTGCCGCTGAACGTGCGCGGCATGTGGATTGGCACGTTTCATGGCTTGTGCAACCGGTTTTTGCGCGCCCATTACAAGCTGGCCAACCTGCCGCAGGCGTTCCAGATTCTGGATACGCAAGACCAGCTCTCCAGCATCAAGCGCCTGTACAAACAGTTTGGCATTGACGACGAGCGCTTCCCAGCCAAACAAATGCAGTGGTTCATTGGCGGTTGCAAAGAAGACGGCTTGCGCCCGGCCCAGGTGGTGGCTAAAGACCCCGAAACACGCAAAAAGGTCGAGATTTACCAACTCTATGAAGAACAGTGCCAGCGCGAAGGCGTGGTCGATTTTGGCGAGCTAATGCTCCGCTCTTATGAGCTGCTGCGCGACAACGACCCCATCCGCGAGCATTACCAGCGCCGCTTTCGGCACATTCTGATCGACGAATTTCAGGACACCAACAAGCTGCAATACCTGTGGATCAAGATGCTGGCGGGCACGGGCGCGCACAACAGCGTGGATGGCACTTTTGCGCCCACAGGCTGCGTCATGGCGGTGGGCGATGATGACCAGAGCATCTATGCCTTTCGTGGCGCGCGCGTGGGCAACATGGCCGACTTTGTGCGTGAATTTGCCGTGCAGCACCAGATCAAGCTGGAGGAAAACTACCGCAGCGGCAGCAACATCCTGGATAGCGCCAACGCCTTGATCAGTAACAACAGCAAACGCCTGGGTAAAAACCTGCGTACCGCCCAAGGCCCGGGTGAACCCGTGCGGGTGTTTGAGGCCACCAGCGACTTTGCCGAGGCCAACTGGATGGTCGATGAGATGAAGCAACTGGTGCGTGAAGGCCATGATCGCAAAGAAA
>JAVHQO010000038.1:0-19947 GCA_036171175.1 Gallionella sp. | reverse complement strand
CAAGCGGTTGCACTTCTAAATTGAATCTGCGGGGACAAAAACTCACAAAAATTCGCCTACATAAAACCCTATTAAGCTAATGTAAATAAGGGTTGCAGCCGACTAAAAAAACACCCACCAGACTAAATAACTTTACTTGGGTTCATTAAGCCAGCGGGATCTAGCACCGCTTTAATGCGCTGCATTAACTCCAACTCAAGCGCGCTTTTGTAATGACGAATTTCATCGCGCTTGAGCTGGCCTAAGCCATGTTCGGCGCTGATGCTGCCATTTAATTCGGCAACAATTTGATACACGCAATGATTGATTGCTGTTTCATGCGTGGCGATGAAAGCCTGATTTTGCAAGGCATCGCGGTGCGAAATGTTGTAATGAATGTTGCCGTCGCCGATATGTCCAAACGCGACGATGCGGCTGTGGGCATATTGCTCACGCAAGGTCTTATTGGCGCGTGCGATAAATTCTGCCACGCGAGAAATCGGCACCGATACATCATGTTTGATGCTGATGCCCTCACGCTTTTGCGCTTCGCTGATGTTGCGCCGCAGCGTCCACCAACGTTCAGCTTGCGCTTTATCCGCCGTCACTTGCGCCGCCAAAATTTCACCCGAAAAACTGGCTAAAGCGGCACGCAACGGCGCGTCTAAAGGTGTATCTAAAACATGCGCTAATTGCGTTAAAACCACCCATTCATAAGGTTGCTCAAACGGCTCGTGGGTATCGGGAATATGCTGAAAAACCAGCTCTAAACAACTGCGCGAGATGATTTCAAAGCTGCTGATATTGTCGCCGCAGCTCGCGCGTAAATGCGCCAACAACGCCACCGCTGTGGCGGGATTAGGCACCGCGATGCAGCCATGCGCGACCGCTTGGGGACGCGGAAACAGTTTGAGCACGGCGGCGGTAACAATGCCTAGCGTGCCTTCCGCGCCGATAAATAAATGTTTTAGATCGTAGCCAGTATTGTCTTTGCGCAAGCTGCGTAAGCCATGCCAGATGCGCCCATCAGGCAACACCACTTCCACACCCAACACTAAATCGCGCATGTTGCCGTAACGCAACACGCCGATGCCGCCTGCATTGGTAGAAAGATTGCCGCCGATTTCGCAGTGCGCTGCGATAGCCGTCAAGCCTAAGGGGAACAAGCGATTCGCGGCATCGGCGGCGGCATATAACGCTGCCAATTTGCAACCCGCTTCAACGGTCACGGTGTAATTGAGCGCGTCCAATTCACGAATTTGATTCAGCCGCGACAGATTCACCAGCACTTGCGCGCCGTCAGGCAAAGGCACGCTGCCGCCGCACAAACTGGTGTTACCGCCTTGCGGCACGATGCTGATATTGTTTGCTGCGCACAGTTGCACGACGGCGGCTACTTGCTGCGTATTGCTTGGAAAAACCACCGCCAAGGCTTTGCCAGCATAGCGTCCGCGCCAATCGCGGCAATACGGTTGCGCATCCACCCCCGTTAAAACATGCTCGCCGCCAACGATTTTGAGCAGTGCGTCTATCATTTCAAAGGCGGATGTAAATCAGGATTAGCAGGTGCTTTAAGCAGCCAAATTTGGTACAGCGAAATCAAAATTTGCGCCGCCATTGAGAAACCCAACACCGCGCCCGCGACAATCACCACCATGGCGTAATGCGCATCCCATTTAGTCAAAAACCACGCCAGCACATCGACGAACACCGCAATCATCGGCGACACCACCAAGAAGCGTTTGAAATGCACGTTAACTTCGCTTTGGATAAAAATGAAACCCAAAATGAATAGCAAAATGCTGATGCCAAATAAATGTATGTGCGACAGTTTAAGCAAGCTCGCCATCGACATGCCAGTATCAACTTCGGCGTATTTATGCAGCCCCGCGTAGCTAGAAAAATCGGGTAAATTTTGCCCTGAACTTGCCACATGACAATTCAAACAGGTCTTGCTCAAAATTGGTTTGATGTCGCTGTCAAAAGTTTTTTCTGCTGCGCCACTTTTTAGCCAAGCCACCACCGTGCCGCGATCATCTTCCTCGATAAAACCTGACATCGGCCCGCGTATCGCCGCCTCCAAACGCGTGCCGCTGCGATTGCCGTAATAGCTATTCGCTACGTCCGCCACCGACAGCCCAGGCTTGTTATCATTCATTTCGTGGGTGACATACAAGTACGCCGTCGCCATTAAATAACCCAGTCCCACCAACAACAGGAATGAGGTATAGAGCAATTTTTCGCTCAAAGTCAGCGTGTAATAACGGTGGATAGCCATGTCGATTCCTATCAGGATTTTTTGCGGAGGGGCACTCTAAAACTCCAATGGGTCGATGTCCAGCGCGCAGCGCAATTTAGTGTGCGGTATCGCATCTAAATCAAACTGCCAGTCGCGTAAAAAAGTTTGCAACGTCCGCCGCGTGCTGGCTTGAATCAGCAAATGGGCGCGCACATGATTGGCGCGGCGTGCCAGCGCGGCGGGTACTACGCCCAACACTTCGACCGCATGACCCAACCCCATCGCCGCCGCGCGCGCTTGATTGAGATAGGCGTACACCTCACTTTCGACTTTGCCTTCGGCACGCAAAATCGCTTGAAAATGAAACGGCGGGAAGCCCGCCATGTCACGTTCGGCAAGCTGTTCAGCGGCAAAGCCATTGAAGTCGTGGCGTTGCAAAGCGCGGTACAAAGGATGGTCGGGAAACTCGGTTTGAATAATCACCTCGCCCGCTTTATCGGCGCGCCCCGCGCGTCCTGAGACCTGCGCTAACTGTGCATATAGTTTTTCCGCCGCGCGAAAATCGCTGCTGTACAACGCGCTATCAGGATTAAGTACGCCAACCAAAGTGAGCGCGGGAAAATCGTGCCCCTTCGCCAGCATTTGCGTACCGACCAAAATATCCACCTGGTTGGCATGAATCTGTTCGCGCATGGTTTGCCAAGCGCGCTTGTTGCGCGTGCTGTCGCGATCGACGCGCAAAATTCGCGCCGCAGGAAAGCGTGCTTGCAAAATTTCTTCAACGCGCTGCGTGCCGCTACCAATGGGATGCAAGTCATTACTGGCACAGTCTGGACATACTTTGGGCGGGCGAATTTGATAGCCGCAATGGTGGCAACGCAGCCGTTGATCTTGCAGATGCAAGACCATTTTCCCTGCGCAATTTTTGCACTCTGACAACCAGCCACACCCGCCGCACATCAGCACTGGCGCGTAACCGCGTCGATTGAGAAACAGCAAACTTTGCTCGCTGCGCGCGATGCGCAGCTCAATCTCGTGCAGCAAAATTTCGCTGATGCCGTCCTTCATTAAATTTTGTTTGCTATGAATGCAGCGCACTGTCGGCAGCTGCGCACTGGCATTGGCGCGCTGCTGCAAAGTGAGCATGTGATAACGCCCCGTTTGCGCGTTGTGAAAGCTCTCTAAGCTAGGCGTGGCCGAGCCTAAAACGATCGGCACACCGCGCTGACTCGCGCGAAAAATCGCCACATCGCGCGCTGAATATCGCAAGCCGTCTTGCTGTTTGAACGACGCATCGTGTTCTTCATCGACGATGATGAGTGCGAGTTTTGGCAGCTCGGCGAACACCGCCAAACGCGTGCCTAAAATAATTCTGGCGCGTCCTTGTTGCGCGTCTAACCAATTTTCCAGCCGCGCTTTTTCACTTAAGCCACTGTGCAAACTGGTTATGTCCATATCAGGAAAACGGCTGCGGAAGTATTCCTCCAACTGCGGCGTGAGATTGATTTCGGGCACGAGTAGCAACACCTGTCCGCCCAACTGCAAAGCATGGTGCATCAGATGCACATACACCTCGGTTTTGCCACTACCGGTAATGCCGTGCAGCAAAAAACACTGGAAGTTTTGCGCACTCATGACGGCATCCACCGCCACTTGTTGCTCGCTAGTTAAAGTGTGTGCATTGTTAAACACATGAGGAACACTCACTACATCCGTTCGTGCTGAGCCTGTCGAAGCACTTGCAACCTCTTCAAACTCCTCCACCCATCCTTCACCCATCATCACCTGCAAAGCCGCGCTAACCGTCGTTGCCACCGCTTTTAATTCCGCTTTGTTATGTGCACGCACTGATAGCAAATGCAAAATCCGTAATTGCACCTTTTTATTTTTAGGCACCGCGCTCAAATCCAATGCCGCGCCCAGCGCGCTCAAGCGATAACTCACGATGGGTTTCATCACAATCGGCTCATCCGAACGCAAGCGCGTCGGCAGCGCGGACAAGACGGTTTGACCAATCGGATAACGGTAATAATCGCTGCAAAAATTCAGCAGCTTGAGCAACTCAGCAGAGAGCGACGCACAATCCTGCAAGGCGCGCGTGATGGGTTTGATTTTTGCCGCATCCATATCCGAATTGGCAACGCATTCCATCACTACACCAAGCATCTGCCGCGTGCCAAACGGCACGACTACACGCTGCCCGACCTCCACGTCCATAGCCGCCTCCACCGTGTAATCAAACAAAGTGGCGAGCGGAATATCGAGGGCGACGCGCGCAATCAGCATCACTTAGGCGCGCTGCGCAACGCAAATATATGCAGCGAATAAAGGCAAAAATAGCAGTGCATGACTGAATAAAAAATTTTCATATGGATACAAAAAAAGCCGCAGGATGTTTTCTGCGGCTTGATGTTTGCGTGCTTGGTGTTAGTGATATTTGCGACTTAACTCATGCACCGCATTGACCATTGCGCCGACGTGTTCTGGATTGGTGTGTTGCGAGATACCGTGACCCAAGTTAAACACATGACCACTGCCGAAGCCGTAGCTGCTTAATACTTTTTCGACTTCATGTTCAATCGCGTTCGGCGCGGCGAACAATACGGCGGGATCAAGGTTGCCTTGCAGCGCGACTTTGTGCCCGACCTTTTGCCGTGCCACGCCGATGTCCATCGTCCAGTCCAAACCAATCGCATCGCAACCAGTGTTAGCAATGCCGTCAATCCACAAGCCGCCGCCTTTGGTAAACACGATGTTGGGGATGCGCACGCCGTCTTTTTCTTTAATCAGCCCCGCGATAATGCGGTTAGTGTAAGCCAGCGAAAATTCGTGGAATGCGGCATGAGATAACACGCCTCCCCATGAGTCGAAAATCATCACGGCTTGCGCGCCCGCTTCGATTTGCGCATTCAGGTAGGCAATCACGGCTTGGGTGGTGACCTCCAGAATGTGGTGCATCAGCTTGGGGTCGTTGTACATCAAAGTTTTGACCTTGGCGTAATCGTCGCTGCTGCCGCCTTCGACCATGTAGCACGATAGCGTGAACGGGCTGCCGGAAAATCCAATCAGCGGAATGCGTCCATCCAAAGATTTGCGAATTTGGCTCACCGCATCGGTGACATAGCGCAGATCTTTATCTACGTCAGGTACGCGCAACGCCATGATTTCCGCTTCCGTGCGCAACGGGCGTTCAAACTTAGGGCCTTCGCCATCAGAAAAATACAGCCCCAAGCCCATCGCATCGGGCACGGTCAAAATATCCGAGAACAAAATCGCCGCATCCAATGGGAAACGATCAACTGGCTGCAAGGTAACTTCGGTGGCGAAATCGGGGTTTTTGCACAAACCCAAGAAGCTGCCCGCACGTTGCCGGGTAGCGCGATATTCAGGCAAAAAGCGACCTGCTTGGCGCATCATCCACAGCGGGGTGTATTCGGTGGGTTGGCGCAACAGAGCACGCAAAAAGGTGTCGTTTTTAAGTTTGAAGTTCATTATATTTTCCGAGTTAAATTAACGTGGCAGCAGCGAGCTGCCCATCAAAAATTCATCCACTGCACGGGCGCATTGGCGACCTTCGCGAATAGCCCAGACAATCAATGATTGACCGCGACGCATGTCGCCCGCCGCGAACACTTTAGGATGGCTGGTGTAGTACGCGCGCGCGCCTTCTGTGCTGGCTTTGATGTTGCCGCGCGCATCTTTTTCGATGCTAAATGCGTCCAAGATTTTTTGCACGGGTGAGACAAAACCCATCGCAAATAACACCAAGTCAGCTTTGATTTCAAACTCGCTGCCCGCCACTTCAACCATCTTGCCGTCTTTGAATTCGACGCGCACGCACAACAGTTTTTCTACCTTACCGTTGCTGCCCAAAAACGCTTTAGTCGAAACTGACCAATCACGATTCGCACCTTCTTCATGCGAACTCGACGTGCGCATTTTCAGCGGCCAGTTTGGCCACACCAGCGACTTATTTTCTTTTTCGGGAGGACGTGGCATCACTTCGAACTGCGTCACCGATGCCGCACCATGACGATTAGACGTGCCTACACAATCGGAGCCGGTATCGCCGCCGCCAATCACCACCACATGCTTGCCTGTCGCTTTGATTTGCTCAGGTACAACATCGCCCGCGTTGACGCGATTTTGTTGCGGCAAAAAGTTCATGGCAGGATAAATGCCACTCAATTCGCGACCTGTCACAGGCAAATCGCGTGGTGTTTCCGCGCCGCCCGCCAAAATCACCGCATCAAAATCGGCTTGCAGTGCGCTAGGCGAAATCGTTTTAGTCGCCATATTGTTCACGCCGATGTCGCTATCCGTGCCAATAAACACCGAGGTTACGAAGGTCACGCCTTCCGCTTCCATTTGCGCGACGCGGCGGTCGATATGGAATTTTTCCATTTTGAAATCAGGAATGCCGTAGCGCATCAAGCCGCCAATGCGGCTATTTTTTTCAAACACCGTCACGTCATGCCCTGCGCGCGCCAGTTGCTGCGCTGCTGCTAGCCCCGCTGGACCTGAGCCTACAATCGCGATTTTTTTACCGCTTTTTTGCGCCGCAACATGAGGTACAACCCAACCGTTTTCCCAGCCTTTATCAATAATCGCGTGTTCTATTGACTTGATGCCGACCGCGTCGTTATTGATGTTAAGCGTGCACGCCGATTCGCAGGGTGCGGGGCACAGACGACCTGTGAACTCAGGAAAGTTGTTGGTGGAGTGCAAGACATTCAAGGCATTTTGCCAATCGCCGCGATACACCAAATCATTCCAATCAGGAATGATGTTGTTAATCGGGCAACCGCTGGTGCAAAACGGAATACCGCAATCCATACAGCGCGCGCCTTGTGTTTTGGCTTGCTCGTCGGACAGATGCAGCACGAACTCTTGGTAATTTTTAACGCGTTCAGCGACGGGCAAATTGGCTTCTGCCTGACGCTCAAACTCCATGAAACCTGTGGGCTTACCCATTATGCAGCCTCCAATTGTTTAGCTTGTGTTGCGGCCATTTCTTGCAAAGCACGACGATATTCAGTCGGCATCACTTTGATAAATTTAGGCAAGAACACCGACCAGTTATCCAAAATTTGCTTGGCGCGGGCACTGCCTGTATAGCGCAAATGCTTTTCGATTTTGCCGCGCAATACCGCTGCGTCGGCGCGATTCAAGTGATTGAAATGCACGCGACCATGTGATTCGACCTCGCCTGTTTCGCTCGCTGCCGCTTCTTCTGGTACGGCTTCGAGCGCGACCATCGCTAAGTTGCAACGCTGTTCAAACTGACCGTCTTCATCTAATACGAACGCCACGCCGCCTGACATCCCCGCTGCAAAGTTGCGCCCGGTTTGTCCTAACACCACGACTAAACCGCCCGTCATGTATTCGCAACCGTGGTCGCCCAAACCTTCGACGACCGCAATCGCGCCTGAATTACGCACCGCGAAACGCTCGCCGACCACGCCGTTGAAATAGCATTCGCCGCTGGTTGCGCCGTACATCAGCGTGTTGCCAGCGATGATGTTTTCATGGGAAATGAGTTTCGAGTCGGCAGGCGGCATGATGGCGATACGCCCGCCGCACAAGCCTTTAGCGACGTAGTCATTGCCTTCGCCGCGCAAGTTAAAGGAAATCCCTTTCGCTAAAAACGCGCCAAAACTTTGTCCCGCTGTACCCGTCAAATTCACTTGGATAGTGTCTTCCGCCAAGCCCGCTTGACCGTAACGCTTCGCCACTTCGTGCGACAACATGGTGCCGACGGTGCGGTTCACGTTGGTAATCGCACTGGTAATCACGACATGTTTTTTATCGTTCAAGGCAGCTTGCGCTTGCGCAATCAAACTGTTGTCCAAAGCCTTTTCCAACTCGTGATCTTGTCCGCTGTTATGACGACGCGACACACTGGCTGGCATGGCGGGTTGATGGAACACTTTGGAGAAATCCAAGCCTTGCGATTTCCAATGCGCGATGCCATTTTTCACATCCAACAAATCGCTGCGACCAATCAAATCATCAAACTTACGCACACCCATTTGCGCCATCAATTCGCGCACTTCTTCGGCTACGAAGAAGAAGTAATTGACCACGTGTTCAGGTTGACCAGTGAATTTTTTACGCAGCTCAGGATCTTGTGTGGCAACCCCGACTGGGCAGGTGTTGAGGTGACACTTACGCATCATGATGCAGCCTTGCACCACCAACGGCGCGGTAGCAAAACCGAACTCGTCCGCACCTAGCAATGCACCGATGAGCACGTCGCGACCTGTTTTTAACTGTCCATCCACTTGCAGTGCGATACGTCCACGCAACTGGTTCAACACCAGCGTTTGCTGCGCCTCCGCCAGACCTAATTCCCACGGCGTACCCGCGTGCTTGATGGACGACACGGGCGATGCGCCCGTACCACCATCAAAACCCGACACCACAATGTGGTCAGCCTTGGCTTTAGACACGCCCGCCGCCACCGTACCCACACCCACTTCGGACACCAGCTTCACCGAAATCGACGCGCTCGGATTGGAGTTCTTCAAGTCGTGAATCAACTGCGCCAAATCTTCAATCGAATAAATATCGTGATGTGGAGGAGGCGAAATCAAGCCCACACCAGGGACAGAGAAGCGCAGTTTGGCGATGTACTCGGACACTTTGCCGCCAGGTAATTGACCGCCTTCACCAGGCTTCGCGCCTTGCGCCATTTTGATTTGAATCTGATCAGCACTCGCCAAGTATTCGGCAGTCACACCGAAACGTCCTGATGCGACTTGTTTGATGCGTGAGCGCAACGAATCACCGGGCAACATCTGACGGTCGGCTTCGATGCGGCTCTTGCCGATGATGTCGGACAACATCTCGCCGCCCTTGAAGGCTTTGAATCGTGCCGCATCTTCGCCGCCCTCACCGGTGTTCGACTTGCCGCCGATACGGTTCATGGCGATGGCCAGCGTGGTGTGCGCTTCGGTGGAAATTGAACCCAGCGACATCGCGCCAGTGACGAAGCGTTTGACGATGTCTTTAGCGGAATCGACTTCAGCCAATGGCACGGCTGCGCCGACAGATTTAATTTCAAACAAGCCACGCAAGGTCTTCAGCTTGGTGCTCTGATCGTTGATGAGCTTGGCATATTCCTTGTAGGTCGCGACATTGTTGGTGCGTGTCGCGTTCTGCAATTTGGCGATGGAGTCGGGTGTCCACATATGTTCTTCGCCACGCACGCGGTACGCGTATTCGCCGCCCGCTTCCAACATGCTCGCCAACACAGGGTCGTTACCGAAGGCGTTGCGATGCGTGCGCGCAGTTTCTTCAGCGACTTCGCTCAAGCCGATGCCTTCAATTTGCGTTGCGGTGCCGCTAAAAAATTCCGCAACAAAACTCGCGTTCAAGCCAATCGCTTCAAAAATTTGTGCGCCGCAATACGATTGATAAGTCGAAATACCCATCTTAGACATGACTTTCATCAAGCCTTTGTTAATCGCTTTGATAAAGCGTTTTTTGGCTTCTTTGGCATCCACGTTGGCGGGTAACTTCATCGACATAATTGTCTCGTAAGCCAACCACGGACACACCGCTTCCGCGCCGTAGCCTGCCAGCAAAGCAAAGTGATGCACCTCGCGTGCCGAACCTGTATCCACCACCAAGCCTGTACTGGTGCGCAAACCTGCGCGCACTAAATGCAAATGAACTTTTGAAGTCGCCACCAAAGCAGGAATGGCAATACGCGCCGCTGACATGGCACGATCCGACAAAATCAATACGTTGTAACCATCCGCCACCGCTTTATCGGCGGCGGCACACAAGGCTTGCACAGCAGCAGCACAGCCTGCCGCGCCTTGTTCGGCGGGGTAAGTCATGTCCAGCACTTGGCTGCGATATTGCCCAGATGTAAGGCTGTCGATGTTGCGCAATTTTGCGATGTCGTCATTCGACAACACTGGTTGCTGCACTTCCAAACGTAAGGTTGGATTGACTTCGTTAATGCCCAATAAGTTTGGCTTAGGACCAATAAATGAGGTCAGCGACATAACGATTTCTTCGCGGATGGGGTCGATCGGCGGGTTGGTTACTTGCGCAAACAGTTGTTGGAAATAATCGTAGAAGGAGCGATTTTTATTCGACAACACCGCCAACGCAGCATCTGTACCCATCGAGCCAGTTGGCTCTTCGCCCGCCGCCACCATAGGCGCGAGAATGAACTTCACATCTTCTTGCGAGTAGCCAAACGCTTGTTGGCTATCGAGCAACGACGCATTGAGTTTTTGCGGCACATCGACGCTAGGCAAATCACCCAAGAAGTAACGTGATTTTTCTAACCAACGTGCATACGGTTTAGCCGTCGCGATTTCATTTTTCAGCTCACTGTCATCGACGATGCGTCCTTCGTCCATATTGATGAGGAACATTTTGCCCGGTTGCAGCCGCCATTTTTTAACCACCTTGCTGGCAGGAATAGGCAATACGCCCATTTCAGAAGCGAGCAAAACCATATCGTCATCGGTAATCAAATAGCGCGCAGGACGCAGGCCGTTACGATCCAGCGTCGCACCAATCATGCGACCGTCAGTAAATGCCACGGCAGCAGGGCCGTCCCACGGCTCCATCAGCGCGGCGTGATATTCGTAGAAGGCGCGACGTTCCTCATCCATCAGCGGATTGCCCGCCCATGCTTCAGGAATCAAAATCATCATCGCGTGCGGCAGCGAATAACCACCCGCCACCAATAGCTCTAGTGCGTTATCGAAACAGGCTGAATCTGACTGACCATCAACAATCAGCGGCCACAATTTTTCTAAATCTTCGCCCAGCAACGGCGACGACATCGCGGCGTGACGCGCCGCCATCCAGTTGATGTTGCCGCGCACGGTATTGATTTCACCGTTGTGCGCAATCATGCGGAACGGATGCGCCAAATCCCAAGTTGGGAAGGTATTGGTGGAGAAGCGTTGATGCACTAGAGCCAACGCGCTAATCAGCGTTGCATCTTGCAAATCGAGGTAATACTTACCGACTTGATCGGCAAGCAACATGCCTTTGTAAACGATAGTGCGCGACGACATCGACGGGCAGTAAAAACCTTTGCCTTGCGCGTTTGCCAAGCCGCGAATGGCGTGCTCCATGGTCTTACGAATCACGAACAATTTGCGTTCAAACGCATCTTGGTCGGTGCAGTTAGCACCCTTGGCGATAAACACTTGACGCACCACCGGCTCAACCAATTTCACGCTCTCGCCCAAAATCGAACTATCCACTGGCACATCGCGCCATGCCAATAAAGACTGACCTTCAGCGGCGATTTTTGCCGCGATAACTTGCTCGCACGCGGCGCGCGCTACCGCATCGCGTGGCAAAAATACCATCGCCACACCGTAGCTGCCCACCGCAGGCAATTCAACTTTTAATGCGGCGCATTTCGCGCGCAAAAATGCGTCTGGCACTTGCAACAAAATCCCCGCGCCATCGCCGGCTAATGGGTCGGCACCCACCGCACCGCGATGCGTCAGATTTTCTAAAATCTTTAGCCCTTGGCTGACCATGTCATGGCTTTTTTTGCCCTTAATGTGAGCGACAAAACCCACTCCACAGGCATCACGCTCTTGGCGCGGATCGTACAAACCTTGCTGCATTGGCAAAGAAGAATTGCTCACGGCATTACTCCAGTAAATTCACGAAATCTAAGGTGTTTAAGCAAAATAAAGGCGGCACGCGCCGCACAATAACAACCATTGCAAAAACGAAAGGGCGGGGATATTACCTTGTCTGTCCATCTTGGGCAACCGCCGCGCGGCTTATCTGATTAAGCCTGTCATGCGCTTAGGCAAGTGCGCGCTTATCTATTAAAATCTCACGCTTTTGCAGCCACCCAAAGCACGAACAAGCCACTATGCCCTTCCAAAATCCCAGCATCGATGCCATACGCAGCCTATTGCAATCCATCAAAACCATCGCCGTGGTAGGGCTGTCGCCGCAGCCTGCACGCCCCAGTTTTCGCGTGGCGCAAGGGCTACAAAGTCGCGGCTATCAAATTATTCCCGTGCGTCCGCTGCTGGACGAAGTGTTAGGGCAACGTGCCTATGCCGACTTGGCAAGTTTGCCGCAGCGTCCTGACATCGTAGAGGTGTTTCGCGCCTCGGAATTTGTCGCAGAGATTGTCGAGAGCTGCATCGCCCTAGGGATTAAAAATCTATGGTTACAAGACGGCGTAATCGACGAGGCCGCCGCGCTGCGCGCCCAAGCGGCGGGCATCACGGTGGTAATGAATCGCTGCATGTGGCGCGACTGCGTGCAACTGTGCGACGGCTTTGAGCCCAATGATTAACAAAGTAACAACCGCGAGCGGGATAACGCGCAAGGCGCGCGGAACGCAGCAACCGAGGCATATCAAACAGATAAACGAGGGCGCGACAACGAATGTTGCGGTGCAGCTCATGGGCTTGTCGCGTGATGCTAGTGCCAAGACCGTGCAACGTAGCGATACGC
Organism: Gallionella sp.; assembly: GCA_036171175.1. Taxonomy (GTDB): domain Bacteria; phylum Pseudomonadota; class Gammaproteobacteria; order Burkholderiales; family Gallionellaceae; genus Gallionella. The sequence goes on along the minus strand of JAVHQO010000038.1, from coordinate 7,259 downwards.
CCGCGCAGCAACTTAAGCGTTGCGCATGGGCGGGGAGTGACGAGCTGTATCAGCGTTATCACGATGAGGAATGGGGCGTGCCGCTGCATGACGATGCCAAGCTGTTTGAGCTTTTGCTGTTGGAAGGCGCGCAAGCGGGCTTGAGCTGGATTACCATTTTGCGCAAACGCGAAAATTATCGCGCCGCCCTAGATAACTTTGACGCGCAAAAAATCGCCAGTTACACCCCCGAAAAAATCGCATCACTGATGCAAAATTCAGGCATTGTGCGCAACCGTTTGAAACTCAATTCTGTGGTGATTAACGCGCAACAATTTTTAGCCGTGCAAGCCGAGTTCGGCAGCTTTGATAAATTTATTTGGCAGTTCGTCGGTGGCGCGCCGTTGCAACAGACGCGCCGCAATTTGGCGCAAATTCCCGTTAGCACAGCGGAGTCGGATGCGATGAGTAAAGCGTTAAAAAAACGCGGCTTTAAGTTTGTCGGCAGCACGATTTGTTACGCGTTTATGCAAGCGACGGGCATGGTCAATGACCATACGATGGATTGTTTTAGATACGCAAAAATGAGTAAAGGAATGCTATGAAATTTGCAAAAATGCACGGCGCAGGAAATGATTTTGTGGTGATTGATGGTGTGCGCCAAGACATAGACCTCAGCCCTGAACAGTTACGTTTATTGGCGGACAGGAATTTTGGCGTGGGTTGTGACCAAATTTTGTTGGTGGAAAAACCGCACGAAAAAACTGCTGATTTTCGTTATCGCATTTTTAATGCGGATGGTGGCGAGGTCGAACAATGCGGCAATGGGGCGCGCTGTTTTGTGCGCTTTGTGCATGAGCAAAAACTCACCAGTAAGCGCGAGATTATTGTCGAAACTAAAAACGGTCTTATCGTGCCGCGCTTGGAAGCTGATGGGCGCGTCACGGTGAATATGGGCGCGCCAGTGTTTGACCCTGAACGCATCGCGTTTACTGACGGCACGGGCGCGATTAGCGAGCCTTTGCAAGTGGGCTCGACAGCCTTACAAATCAGCGCGGTGTCGATGGGCAATCCACACGCGGTGCAAGTGGTGGACGATGTGGAGACGGCGGATGTCGCCACCATCGGCCCGCTGATTGAACGCCACCAACGCTTTCGCAACCGCGTTAATGCGGGCTTTATGCAAATCGTCGATGCGCACAGCATCAAGCTGCGCGTCTATGAACGCGGCACGGGCGAGACCTTGGCATGTGGCACGGGCGCGTGTGCGGCGGTGGTGGCAGGCATCCGCCGTGGCTTGTTACAAAGCCCAGTACAGGTCGCAACACGCGGCGGCGTATTGAGCATCGCGTGGGGAAACGAGGGCGCGCCTGTGTTGCTGACAGGCCCAGCCATCACGGTCTTTAGCGGCGAAATCAATTTATAACAATCACCACGGAGTCCGTATGAGAGCCGAAGACGTAGCGCAGTATTTAGCAGACAACCCCAATTTTTTTGAAGCGCACCTCGACATCTTGGCGCGCATTATTTTGCCGCACCCGCATGGTGGTCGCACCATTTCGCTAGGTGAGCGACAACTGTTGGCGGTGCGTGAAAAAAATAAAGACTTAGAAAAAAAATTGCACGATTTATTGCTGTTCGCCAAAGAAAATGACGCGTTGCAAATTAAGGTGCAAGAGTTTGTCGTGACGCTGTTTGCGGCACGCGATTTGGCGACCTTGCAAGACATGATTCCACACTTGCTAAGCGATATTTTTAGTGTGCCACACAGCGTGTTGCGCCTCTGGCAAATCAATGCACCGAGCGCGGAAGTGTTGGCATTTGCTGATGCACAAACCTATCCTGTGTGCTTGCATCACGCGGCGCACGACAGTGCAACTTGGTTTGGTGCACACGCCACGAGCTTGCATTCCTATGCCTATTTGCCGCTGCACGCAGGCGCAGAAACCGTGGGCATGTTGGTGCTCGCTAGTGAAGACAAGCAACGCTTTTATCCCGAAATGGGTACGGTGTTCTTGCAGCGCATCGCCGAGGCAGTTGCCGCCGCCCTACATCCTTATCTCACCCATTAAATGTTGCTCGCGCCACCGCTTGAAAAGTATTTGCAGGGCTATTTGGCGTGGCTGCGTTTTGAAAAACGCTATTCCGAACTGACCGTGCAAAGTTACGCGCGCGACTTGCATTATTTATTCGAGTTGCTTGGCGAAAAATCCTTAAGCACGCTGGACGCAGCACAGATTCGTCGCTTTATTGCCGTGTTGCATGGCAAGGGTTTGAGTGGACGTTCTTTGGCGCGTTTGCTATCCGCTTGGCGCGGATTTTTTAATTATTTAATGCGCGATTGCGGCTACACCGCCAACCCTTGCATCGGCATCCGCGCACCCAAAATTGACCAAGCGTTGCCGCAAGCGTTGTCGGTCGAGCAAGCCGTGCATTTGATGGAGGTTAACCACGACACCCTCGCCGCGATTCGCGATCAAGCGATGTTGGAGCTGCTCTATACATCGGGAATACGCTTGGCGGAAATGGTCAATCTCGATGTCGAACAAACTTTGCCCGCGCTCGCTTCCGGCGAAATTAGGGTGACCGGCAAGGGTCAAAAACAGCGCGTTGTACCGCTAGGAAAATTTGCGATTGCCGCGTTGCAGGCTTGGCTGGCGGTGCGCGAGCAACTGGCACTGCCCGATGAAATCGCCTTGTTCGTCGGCGCGCGTGGACAACGCATCGCGCATCGCGTGGTGCAATTACGCTTAAAACAATGGGGCATCACGCAAGGCATTACTAGCAACGTACATCCGCATTTATTGCGCCACAGCTTTGCCACCCACATGCTGCAATCGTCAGGTGATTTGCGTGCGGTGCAAGAAATGTTAGGGCACGCCAGCATTAGCAGCACCCAGATTTACACCCATTTAGATTTTCAATACTTGAGCAAAATTTACGACACGACTCACCCTAGAGCTAAACGAAAAACATAAAAAATATGACTGATAAAAAACCCAATTCTGCCCGCAACGCCTCATCGGGCAAACGCGATTTTCGTAAACGCACACGCGACGTAACGCCAGCGAGTACGCCGCGCGCACATAGCCAGCCGCGCACCGGTGATGTCCATGCCGCCCCAACTATCGTGCTGGCAGCGGGGCGTGAAAAGTCTTTGCAACGTCGTCATCCGTGGATTTTTTCGGGTGCGATTGAGTGCGTCGATGGCGCGCCACACAATGGACAAAGCGTCGCGGTAAAAAGTGCCAACGGTGAATTTTTGGCGTGGGCGGCTTACAACGCCGCCTCGCAAATCCGCGCGCGGGTATGGTCATGGCGTGCCGACGAAGTCATCAACGCGGCATTTTTTGCACGCAAAATCGCCAACGCTTTGGCGGCGCGCAACACCTTGCGCTTGGCCGATGACAGCAGCGGAATGCGTTTAATTCACGCCGAATCGGATGGCTTGCCAGGGCTTATCGTTGATCAATATGGCAGCGTATTAGTGATGCAAATTGGCAGTGCGGGTGCGGAATTTTGGCGCGACACGATTGCGGATGTGCTGCAAAAATTATGCAATCCCGTGTGCATTTACGAGCGTTCCGATTCCGATTCGCGCGGCTTGGAAGGCCTGCCCGAACGCAACGGCGTGTTGCGCGGCGTGTTGCCTGAGCAGGTCGAAGTGATTGAGCACGGTTTGCGTTTTAACGTTGATGTGGCGGACGGACAGAAGACCGGGTTTTATTTAGATCAACGCGACAATCGCGCGCTGACCGAAACTATCGCACGCGATAAAACCGTGCTGAATTGTTTTTGCTACACCGGCGGCTTCTCGCTTTATGCCTTACGCGGCGGAGCAAAATCGGTGTTGTCGATAGATGCGTCTCAAGATGCCTTACACCTCGCAGAGGGCAATTTAATCGCCAATGGTTTGGCTGCGAATGCCGCCGAATGGCAATGCGACGATGTATTTTTAGCGTTGCGCAAGCTGCGCGATCAAGGACGAAAATTCGATTTGATTATTCTCGACCCGCCTAAATTTGCCCCTACCGCTGCCTTCGCCGAAAAAGCCGCGCGCGGTTACAAAGACATCAATTTGCTCGGCTTCAAATTGCTTAATCCGGGCGGCTTGCTGGCGACTTATTCCTGCTCGGGCGGCATCAGCGAAGAGTTGTTCCAAAAAATTATCGCGGGGGCGGCGTTGGATGCGGGCGTGGATGCGCAAATCGTCCGCCACCTACACGCCAGTGCCGATCATCCCGTGTTGCTGAGCTTCCCCGAAGGCGCGTATTTGAAAGGGCTGCTGCTGCGCGTAGCTGGATGAAGTGCTGTTGTAGGAAGCCGTTTACCCACAAAACTTTTCGGTCTCCTAGCGTTGTTTGCGTTGCGCCGTTGTAACAAAACTTCGCTTTATTAAACTTTTGTTAAATCTGCATGACAGCTATTGCCAGCCATTTTCCGATCGGCATAATGCGCGCCAGAAATTCTCAGCCGAGGATTCTCTTAACCAACCCGTAGCGTGTGCTGCGGGTACGAATGAAAAATTTAGGAGTTTTACATGCAAAAGAAATTGATCGCATTGGCTGTTGCAGCTGCTTTGGCTGCCCCTGCTTTGGCGTTGGCTGACGTTACCGTGTACGGCAAACTGATTGCTGACTTGGAAAATGTTAAATCTGACAAAGCTACTGGCGTAAACGTGGCATTTACTGCACCAGCAACGTCTGGCTCTTACAGCGTGAATCGCGTTATTTCTAACGCATCACGTTTAGGTTTTAAGGGCGAAGAAGATTTGGGCGATGGCATGAAAGCATTTTTCCAAGTTGAAGCTAACGTCAACTTGACTGGTACTGATGCTACTCCTGGTATTTTCAACGGTATCCGTAACAGCGGCGCGGGTATCAAGAGCGATGCTTTTGGTGCTGTTTCGATTGGTAACTGGGATACGCCTTTCAAGCTGACTCATAACAAAATCGAATTGTTCGACAACACCACTTTTGCTTCTGCAACCAACTTGATTGGTCGCGCAGGTAAAACGACAGCAACAGCCGCACAAGCTGCAACAACAGCCGCTAACTTTGTTACTCGTCAAGCTGGTGTAGTTCAGTACTACTCACCTAGCTTTTCTGGTTTTGATGTCAAAGCAGCTTTTGCACCAGCTGCGGATACCTTGGCTGTTGCAAACAATGGGGCAACTAAGCAAAACAAGAGTGTTTTCTCTGTTTCAGGCACTTACGATGCAAATGACATCTACGTTGCTTTAGGTTTTGAAAGCCACGGCGATGCATTTGCACCAACAGCGGCTCGTGCTAGTACTGGTTCAGATACTGCAACTCGTTTAGTCGGTTCATACAAAATTGCCGATGGTTTCTGGGTAGGCGCAACTGTAGAAAGCGTAAAAGTAACTGCTGCTACTTTGGTTGCAACGGGCGTTACAACTGCTTCACGCACAGGCTTTGAATTAGCAACCAGCTACAAGTTAGATAAAAATAACTTCGGTTTGAGCTACGTTAAGTTGGGCAACATGGGCGCAGCGACCAAAACAGGTGCGAATCAAATCTCTTTACGTTACGGTTACGATTTGTCAAAACGCACTCAAGCGTTTGCAATGTACTCAGCTTTGTCTAACGACACAGCGGGTCAATACGGCTTGTCAGCTGGTCAGAACATCGCCAGCGCAGCGGGTGCTAAGTTGAGCGGTTTCGGCGCAGGTCTGCAACACTCATTCTAATTTAACGATATGGCGAGCTAACTCGCCCTACCGTTCAATTTAGAAAACGAAAAACGAGTCTCTTAGGAGGCTCGTTTTTTATTTGTGCTGGAAAAAAACAGGGTATGTCGTAAAAATACCACACGAGTGTGTTTAATCCTTGCTGCGCTTTTTTGTATCGGCATAGTCCGCGCCTGAAATTCTCAACCGAGAGTTTTTTGAACACCGTTACTGGCATGTGCCGCTAACGCTCACCTAAGGAGTTTTATATGCAAAAGAAACTAATCGTATTGGCTGTTGCTGCTGCTTTAACTGCACCTACTTTGGCTTTGGCGGATAACGCGAACATCACTTTTTACGGCAAAGCGCACTTGTCTTTAGACAGCAACAACGGCAATGCTGGAACGACTGCAACAGGCACTAAAAATGGTTTGAACTTGACCAGCAACTCATCACGCTTTGGCTTGAAAGGCGTGGAAGATTTGGGCGGCGGAGTGAACGCTATTTACCAATACGAAACTGAAGTGTTGGCACAAGGCGGCAATAGCTTGGTCGGCGCGCAACGCGACACTTATTTGGGCGTTAAAGGTAGTTTGGGTACGCTTGTTGCAGGTCGTTTGCCGTTGGCGAATATGTACGCGAACGATGCCAACTTCTTTGCCGACAAAATTGGCGATGCGGGCAATATGACGGCGGGCGGTTTCGGTGGTAACGGTGCGATTGCTGTACCTAGCCGTGCAGGTCGTGCGATAGGCTATGTATCGCCAGCATTTAGCGGCATGACAGTTACAGCGGGATTTGTCCCTAACTCATCACAATCTTTAAGCGGTTCAATCCCAGCAGGAACTACGACTGCTGCCAATACAACCACAGCAACTGGTGCTGCGACACAAAACCAAGCTAATAAAGCGTCTAGCTTTGCTTTGCGTGCAGCTTATGACCAAGATGGTATTTTTGCAGCGGCCAACTACCTAAGTTTAGGTGTTGCGGGTGTCAACGTGACGAATGGTACTTTAGCGGGTGGTGCGGCAGCGGGTGCGAAAGTAACCGTTGCTTCATTTGCAGGCGGTTATGACTTTGGTATCGCTCAAGTGCGTGCGCAGTACGTTTTGACTGATGCCAATGCGGCGGCAGCCGCGAACGTTGTTGCACTGCGTACAGGCATGAAGCAAGGTGTGTTCACTTTGGGTGGTCAATACAATCTGACTGAAACCAGCGCAATCAAGGCGCAAGTCGCTAAAGCGGGCGATATGACTGTTAGTGGTGCATCACAGGCTAACTCAGGTGCAACTTTGATGGCATTGGACTACGACTATAGCCTGTCTAAACGCACCACTGTTTATGCAGCCTATGCAAAAGTCAGTAACAAGACTAATGCAGCTTTCTCGGCAACAGGCTATGCACATGGTGGTGTAGGTACGCCACAAACAAACCCAGCAACTGCTGGAGTTAGCTACAGCCCAAGTGCCTTGTCAGTTGGTGTGATTCACAACTTCTAAAACGTTGCTGGTGTAAACCAGCTCATTGCAGAAGGTAGCAAAGCAAACGAGCCTCTCACGAGGCTCGTTTTTTATGGGCTATTGATTGCCGA
>JAVHQO010000037.1:0-4642 GCA_036171175.1 Gallionella sp. | reverse complement strand
TAAAATCACAAGGCAAAGGCTATCAAACCCGTCTCAATGCAATCTTGCGCGCCGCTATGCTGCTTGAAATCAAGCACTAACTAATACTCCAAACCCTATGAGTAGCAATCCGTTTGAGATACCCAAAAATTGGGGCAATGATTATTTATCCAACTTTCAAAACCGCGCTTTTCAAAACGAATTAGCAACTTTTGTCCAGGCTTCTCAGTGGCAAGCCGCTCTCCTCGATGTCGCAACCGTCCTTAACAAGTGCGGTCAATATGCAATTAACAGCTACATAAAACAGATGAGCCATCCGCAATCTTGCTATTCCTCGCAGCGAATAATCAATTTTTAGCCTCCGTTCGATCTGTCTCGGCGGGGCATTGCTTGGCAACGTATCCGACGGGACGTGCCACGGTTGAGAATGCTCTCTATGGCTGGTATTTATCAAACACTCCAGAAGCTGCGCAACGCTGGAACAATAAGCCAAACGATAAAGATGGGCTGAGAAACTGGAACAAGGAATTTAAATTCTCAGTTTTGACGAAGAAGTTATCTGCCATTGACAATTGCTTGCCTGAATGGGCTAACTATCTTCATCAAACAGCGATTGATTTTGGCGCACATCCGAATAGAGATGCGCTTTATTCAAATATGGTGATGGAGTCAGGTGAAAATGAGGGGCTGGTTATCAAAGTGGTAACGCTGCATCCATGGAACGCCCTTTCCATAAGCACGATGAAATTCACTATTGAAACAGGAATGATTGCCACCCGTCTTTTCGAAATGAGCTTTTCAGAGGCTTCGCAACAACTTAATTTGCGGGAAGATTTGTCTAGGTTGACGCGAAATCTCAGTTCTTTGCAAGACGCAACCAAGTTAGCCTAGCTTGCCCGCAGCAATCCCAATCACTCGCCAATCTAGCCGTACACCACTTGCACATTCTCAGCTTTTAACAAGCCCCGCAAGTCGCGCAACAGGTCGTTGGATAAGGTGACTTGCCAGCTCTCGGCTAGGCGCAGTTGGCAGGCGGCGGTGGGCGTGCGGTAGTAGAGCTGCACGGCGCATTTGCCTTCGCAATAGGGAGTGAGGACTTTTTTCAGTTGCGCGATGGTGACTTTTCCGTCGCAGCGTAGCGATAATTGTTGCGCGAAGTTGGAGCGTGCTTGCGCTAAGTCAAATAGCTCTTCGCCACTCACGCGGATGTTGCCCGAATACTCGTCTAGCGTGGCTTTGCCGCGTACCACCAACAACTCGTCTTCGATAATCCACGGCCGATTTGCTTCGTAAATTTCGTTGAATACGGTCAGCTCGGTTTGTCCAGCACCGTCATCTAAAGTAATCACCGCCATGCGTCCGCGTCGCGTTTGCTGGATGCGTATCGCCGCCACGATGCCCGCAATCAGCACCGCCACGCCGCGCGATTTGCCTTGTCCGCCACCATAGCCGCTGTTGTTTTTGCCGACTAATTGCGGGGTGAGGTCACTTAATTTCAGCTTGATAAAGTTGCTTAATTCGTCGGCATATTCTTGGTAAGGATGCCCACCCAAATAAATGCCTAGGCTGATTTTTTCTTGCACTAGTTGCTCGCGCAAACTCCAACGCGGCACATCCGCCGTTTGCACTATCAGCACCGCATCGGCTTCGTCATCGCCGAATAAACTATTTTGATTGGCCGCACGCGCTTGCTGGTCGGCACTCGCCAACGCCGCGTCCACACTCGCCATGAGTGCGGCGCGGTTGTCGTTAATGCTGTCGAACGCGCCCGCTTTAATCAGCGCTTCGACGGTGCGACGATTCAGTACGCGCTTATCCACGCGGCGACAAAAATCGAATAAATCTTTGAACGCCCCGCCTTTTTCACGCGCCACAACCAAGCAGTTAATCGCCGCTTCGCCTGTACCTTTAATCGCGCCCAAACCATACGCAATCGTTTGTTCATCGACGGGCGCAAAGCGATAGCCAGAGCTGTTCACATCGGGCAGCAACACGCGCACATTTTGTTGCAGCGTGTCGGCGTAAAAAGTGCCGACTTTTTCGGTGTTGTCCAAATCGCTAGACAAGGTCGCCGCCATAAACGCGGCAGGAAAATGCGCTTTGAGATAAGCGGTTTGATAAGCAACCAGGGCATAAGCGGCGGAATGGGATTTGTTAAAACCATAGCCCGCGAACATTTCCATCAAGTCAAATAAGCGCGTGGAAAGTTTTTCTTCGATACCTCGATTGGTCGCGCCCGCGACAAAAATGCCGCGTTGGCGCGCCATTTCTTCAGGATCTTTTTTACCCATCGCGCGACGCAACATATCCGCGCCGCCCAGCGTGTAGCCGCCGATGATTTGCGAAATCTGCATCACCTGCTCTTGGTAAACAATCACGCCGTAAGTGGGCTTGAGCGAGGCTTCTAATTCAGGATGAAAATAATCCGCTTCGGCGCGGCCGTGTTTACGGTTAATAAAGTCTTCCACCATGCCCGACTCCAACGGACCCGGACGGAACAGCGCGACCAGCGCGACGATGTCCTCAAAGGTGCTCGGTTGCAGGCGTTTAATCAGGTCTTTCATGCCGCGCGATTCGAGCTGGAACACGGCGGTGGTGTTACATTTTTTCAACAAATCGTAAGACGCGGGGTCGTCGAGTGGAATGGTCTCAATAGAGAAGGGGGAAGAGTCCGCACCTGCGGTGTTCAAGGGAGAAGGGAAAAAACCCTCCGCACCGCCGTTACCCTTCTCCCTTCCCCCTTTACCTTTCTCTAGCCTATGCACATGTTGCACTGCCCAATCAATAATCGTCAGGGTGCGCAAGCCCAAAAAGTCGAATTTGACCAAGCCGATAGCTTCCACATCGTCTTTGTCATATTGGCTGACTGCCTTGCCGTCATTGCCTGCAACGATATTTTCCGCGCTGTACAGCGCGCAAAAATCGGTCAATTTGCCCGGTGCTATCAGCACGCCGCCCGCGTGCATCCCGACGTTGCGCACCAAATCTTCTAAGCGTCCCGCTAGCTCCAATAATTCATCTACGCCTTCTTCATTTTCGGCGATGACATTGATTTCGGGTTCGGTGGCGCGCGCTTTTTCCAGCGACACGGGTTTCACGCCTTCGATAGGAATCAGTTTGGATAAGCGGTCGCACAAGCCGTACGGGAAATCCATCACGCGCCCCACGTCGCGAATCACCGCTTTGGATGCCATCGTGCCAAATGTGGCGATTTGCGAGACGCATTGCGCGCCGTATTTGTGCTTGACGTAATCAATCACGCGATCGCGTCCTTCGGGACAAAAATCCACGTCAAAGTCGGGCATCGAGACGCGTTCAGGATTCAAAAAACGCTCGAACAGCAATTCGTATTTGAGCGGGTCGAGATCGGTAATGCCCAATGAATAGGCGACCAGCGAGCCCGCACCCGAACCGCGACCCGGACCCACGGGTACGCCATTGCCTTTTGCCCAGCGAATAAAGTCGGCAACAATCAAAAAATAACCGGGGAAGCCCATCTTGACGATGGTGTCGTTCTCAAAATCTAAACGCGCTTGGTATTCGGGGAATTTGGCGGCGCGCAGTTCGCTATCGGGATAGAGAAATTCCATGCGCTGCTGCAAACCGAGCTGCGCTTCGCTGCGCATAAAGTCGTCCAAACCCATGCCGTTCGGCGTAGGGAAATCAGGCAGGCTAGGCTTGCCTAAAACTAGCTGCAAATTGCAGCGGCGCGCAATTGCCACGCTGTTTTGCAAGGCTTCAGGCACATCGGCAAACAAGGTCGCCATCTCGGCTTGGGTTTTGAAATACTGCTGTTGGGTAAAGACCTTAGCGCGGCGTTTATCGTTCAATACATAGCCTTCGGCAATGCACACGCGCGCTTCGTGCGCCTTAAAATCCGCGCCAGTTAAAAACTGCACCGGATGCGTGGCGACCACAGGTAAATCCAGTTCGCCCGCCAAAGCCAATGCCGCCGCGATATACGGCTCTTCATCGGCGTGTCCGACGCGTTGAATCTCAACGTAATAGCGTTGCGGAAATAATGCCGCCCAGTCCTGAGCGTGCTGCTTCGCTAAGTTCGCATTGCCCGCCAATAAAGCGTTACCAACATCACCTAAATGCGCGCCCGACAAGGCGATTAAACCTTGCGTGCCTTCTTGTTGAAACCACTCGCGACGCAGCTCAGCGCGGTTGCGATATTGATTTTCTAAATAGGCGCGCGACAGCAAACGGCACAGCAGCAAATAGCCCGCGTTGGACTGACACAGCAATAACAGCCGTTGCGGACGATCACGATCGGTATCGTTGGTAATAAACACATCGCAGCCGATGAGCGGCTTCAAACCCTTGCCGCGCGCCGCCTTGTAAAATTTAATCAGCCCAAACGTGTTGCTCAAATCCGTCAAAGCCAGCGCGGGCATTCCATCTGCGCGCGCCGCTGCAACCGCCTCATCGAGGCGCACCATGCCGTCGGCAATGGAGTATTCGCTGTGTAAACGCAGATGGACAAAAGCAGGAGAGGACATGGTGGGATACGAAAAAATTGCGGCGCGGATTTTAACATCCGCGCCGCAATTTTTTCAGCTAGTTCGACTGCTGATTGGTAGTGTGAATTAAATTAAGCGAAAAATTCCGCTTCAGCCCAAACCTTACCCAGTGCGTCCTTAGTCGATACAGTAGGTTC
>JAVHQO010000036.1:0-1005 GCA_036171175.1 Gallionella sp. | reverse complement strand
TTTTTGCGTTCGTGAAAATAATTTGTGCTACGATGTGGCTCAAATTACTTAAGGAGAGTGTTATGTCAGCCAACGCGGTGGTTAGAGCTCGCATCAACGAGAGCATTAAAGAAGAGGCGGCGGTGGTGTTAGCGGCAATGGGAATGACGGTGTCTGACGCATTTAGGATGATGCTGATGCGTATCGCTCAAGATAAGGCTTTGCCATTTGAGCCGCTCATCCCGAATGCGGATACGCTTGCGGCAATGAAAGAAGCGCGCGCGGGTAAGTTGCCGTCATTCAATAATATCGACGCATTGATGGCTGATTTGAATGCGGACGATTGAGCGTACTGGGCAGTTTAAGCGCGATTTCAAGCGTGAAGCGAAAGGGCGGCATCGCAACACTGTGCCGGACGACTTGATAACGGTATTGCTGCTGCTCATTAACAATCAATCGTTGCCAGAAAAGTATTACGACCATGCTTTGTCAGGCGACAAAATTGACCATCGAGATTGCCATATCAAACCTGATTTGGTGTTGATTTATCGCAAGCCATCCAACGAAGTTTTGCAGCTGGTTCGCCTAGGCTCGCATAGCGAATTGGGTTTGTAGTGTTTTCTAACGATGAACGTGATATGTATTGGGATGTGAAACTGGTCAAACCACTGGCAAATTTTTGCTTATACGTTGAGATCGCGGATGGGCGCAAAGGCACATTTGATGTGCAGCCCTATTTGCAGCACAGTGTGTTTCGTGAATTGCAAGATGCAAATTATTTTAAGCGTGTGAGTATTTTGTTGGGCGCACTGACGTGGCCTAATGAGCAAGATATAGCCCCTGAAACGTTGTTGGCAGAAATGTAGCCCGCGTAGATGGGTTGAATGTAAGCGATACTCATCAAATCACGGTGCTAAATTAAACATAGGGGAGACCTCGGTCTCCTTTTTTATTTGACAACTTTGAAAGGCGGCCTGTATAAGCCGAACTGCATTGTCGTCATAGAAATGCGCAACCTTTTAACTA
>JAVHQO010000035.1:0-4648 GCA_036171175.1 Gallionella sp. | reverse complement strand
CCGCGCAGACCTTGCGCTTCGCGCGCAAATTCGCTGCCGATGTGATCGGCGCACCGGGCGTATGCGCCGGTGACGAGAGCGCGATCCTGATGCCAGAAGACGGCGGGCGCGAGGGAGTGGAGCCGATGGTGCGCTCATGCGTGAGCTATGACGGCGAAGCCCACGCGATTGCGGAATGGTTGCAAGGTCGCAAAGCCGCTGGGTATGAGTGGGGGCAGATGGCGGTGCTGTATCCACGGCATTTCATCGGCGGGTTATTCGAAAAAATACTGGCGAAAAGCGGTGTACCAGTTGATGTAGCGAAAGTGCACGGCAATCGCGTGCAGACCGAAAGTGATGCAGTGCGCTTCCTCTCCATGCACACTGCCAAAGGGCTAGAGTTTCCCTGCGTAGCCATCGGCGGATTAGGTGAGCTGAAGAAAATTGAGGACATCGAAGACGACATCCGCTTGACCTACGTCGCCATCACCCGCGCCACACATGAGGTGTTTATCACTTACTCGAATATGTCGGAATTGGTAGGGCGGCTGGTGGTGTAGCAGCATTGACATATGAACGAACGTTCTGTAAAGTTTGCAGCACGTTCGTTCTGTAGGAGTCTGCCATGAGTGATTTCAATTCCACTAGCGAGGCTAGTGCCAACCCCAAAGACCAAGAGTATTTAAGCCGTTTGCAAGATTATTACGCCGAGTGGAAAAGCATTCCTTCGTACGCTAAGTTGTGTGAAGTATTTGGCATCACCTCTAAGTCTTGGGTTAAGGCAATCTTGGATAGGCTGTGTGCAGCAGGTTTTATCGAGCGCACACCCGATGCAATGTGGGTTCCCACCCGTCAATTTTTTGCTCGCCCGCTCGCCGAAGCGACAGTACAAGCGGGAATGCCACAAACGATTAGCGCGACTTCTGGCGATTATTTTTTGATTGACGAAATGCTGATTGATACGCCGTCTAAGACCACGCTGATTACGGTTAAGGGCGAGTCGATGATAGACGCGGGCATCCACGATGGCGATGTTGCGGTGATTGAGAAGCGTCACACCGCCAATATAGGCGACATCGTGGTGGCAATAGTCGATGATGAATTCACCCTTAAAACACTAGACAAAGAAAAAGGACAATTTATCTTGCGCCCCGCCAATCCTGCCTTTGCCGTCATACGGCCACACGGCAAGCTCGAAATTTTTGGCGTGTTAGTGGGTTTAATTCGCAAGTATCGGAGATAACCATGGCGACCTTATTGCAAAGCAAATCGCGCAACCTGCCGTCCTCCTTACTATCGCTCACCTACCCTAGCAAAGCCTTATTTAATCGGCAATTCGCGTTATTGCGTCATGCCGTCCCCGCAGGTATTCCAAGTGCGGCCGATGACGAAATCGAAACGCGCGTCAGCCTAGATGAGCACCTGATTGAGCATAAAGAATCGACCTTTTTCATGCGCGTGGCTGGCGACTCAATGCGCGGTCTGGGTATTTTTGATGGAGATTTATTGGTGGTTGATCGCGCCCTAGCTGCTACCGATGGCAGTGTCGTGATTGCGGTGGTGGCGGGCGAATTTACCGTTAAGCAACTTATCTACACCGCAACTGGACGATTGCTACGCGCCGCGCATCCTGACTATGCCGATTTAATTATTCAGCCCGAACAAGACTTTTCGATTTGGGGCGTAGTGCAATGGAATGTACACAAGCTGGCAGCGCAAAACCAAGAGCACTATCGCTGCTAATGAGCGGCTGTCACGTCGGGCTCTAACAAGGCACTAATGTCTTGCAAGGATGGGAGCTCATTCAAACTGCGCAAATTCAAATCGTCTAAAAGACGCTTGGTGCTGGCGAACAGCTCTGGTTTACCCGGCACATCGCGCGTACCAACAATATCTATCCAGCCGCGAGCCTCAAGCGTTTTAAGAATTTGTGCTGAAACCGTTACACCTCGAATTTCTTCGATGTCACCGCGCGTAACAGGTTGGTGATAAGCAATGATGGCAAGCGTTTCGAGTACCGCACGCGAGTAACGCGGCGGTTTTTGCGGATTTAATCTATCCAAATAAATTTGCATGTGGGGGCGCGCGCGGAATCGCCAACCGCTTGCCACGCAACACAACTCAACGCCGCGCCCTGCCCAACTGCTCGCCAATTGATTGAGCAAAACTTCCAACTGTCGATTGTCTAACGAGACTTCGCTGAGCTTTTTTAATTCGCTTAATGGCAAAGGTTCGCTGCTGGTGAGCAGCGCGGTCTCCAACACGATTTTGAGCTCTTCGGTGTTCATTTTTCCATCGAACAAATCCGTGCTGATGACGGCATTATTTACTGCTAACACAGCGTCTTCGACAGGCTCGACGGGAACTATTTTCTGACTCAGCTCATTCATCGTTAATGGCGCGATTGGTGCGGACATAAATGCTCCCAAAAGTTTCGGTTTGTTGAATCTCGACTAAAAATTCTTTAGCTAATTCGAGGACGGCAATAAAAGTGACGACCATTTTTGGCAAACCGTCGTCTAGCTCAAACAGGCTTTCAAACAGCACATATTCGCCACTTTTCAAACAGCGCAACACATGCGTCATTTGCTCGCGCACCGATAATTGTTCGCGGCGGATAGTGTGGTGCTTGGCGTTTTTAGCACGCGTTAGCAGCCCTAACCAAACTTGCTTCAAGTCTTCCAAGCTCACCTCTGGCAAGCGTTCTTGCACGGTGGTCTCAATTAGAACTTGCACGATTTCAAAATCACGCTCGGCTTGAGGTAGCTCGTTTAATTGCTGCGCCGCCAATTTCATTTGTTCGTATTCGAGCAAGCGGCGCATCAATTCGGCGCGCGGATCTTCACCATTGTCGTCGGCGATTTTGCTGATTTTCGGCAACAACATACGCGATTTAATTTCAATCAACACCGCCGCCATCAGCAAATATTCCGCCGCCAATTCCATGCGATTACTTTGCATCAACTCGATATAACCCATGTACTGACGCGTCAATTCCGCCATAGGAATATCCAGCACATCGAGGTTGTGGCGACGGATTAAATACAGCAATAAATCCAGCGGCCCTTGAAAAGTTTCCAACACCAACTCCAGCGCGTCGGGCGGGATGTATAAATCCTGCGGTAACGCCAACATCGGCTCGCCATGGATGCGCGCAAAGGGAATCAGTTGGAGTTGGCTGTCGCTCATCGTTTAGGAATAACTCAAGCCCATCGCTTCACGCACATCGCGCATCGTGTCGCGTGCCAGTTCGCGTGCTTTTTCACAGCCATCGGCGATGATGTTGCGCACTAAGGTTGGGTCATCAAGATAGAGTTGCGCGCGTTCCCGCATCGGACGTTGCTCTTCTAACACGCCATCAATCACGGGCTGCTTACATTCGATACAACCGATGCCCGCACTCTTGCAACCCTGCATCGCCCAGGCTTTGGTGGCTTCGTTGCTATAAACCTGATGCAAAGCCCACACGGGACATTTGTCGGGATTGCCCGCATCGGTGCGGCGAATCCGCGCGGGATCGGTGGGCATGGTACGAATTTTTTTCGTCACGCTGGCTTCGTCTTCGCGCAATGAAATCGTGTTGTTATACGACTTGGACATTTTTTGTCCATCCAGCCCTGGCATCTTGGAAGCTACGGTGAGCATGGCTTGCGGCTCGGACAAAATCATTTTTCCGCCGCCTTCCAAATAGCCAAACAGACGTTCGCGGTCGCCGTGACTCAAGTTCTGTTGTTCATCGAGCAAAGCCTTCGCCGCTTCCAATGCTTCGTCGTCGCCCTGCTCTTGATAACGCACACGCAATTCGGCATACAACTTAGATTTTTTGCTGCCCAATTTTTTAACAGCGGCTTCCGCTTTTTCGGTAAAGCCAATTTCGCGTCCGTAAATGTGATTAAAACGGCGCGCAATTTCGCGGGTGAATTCGATGTGCGGCACTTGATCTTCGCCAACGGGAACTTGCGTGGCGCGGTAAATCAAAATATCCGCGCTTTGCAGCAAGGGATAGCCCAAAAAGCCATAAGTGGATAAATCTTTACCCGATAACTTTTCCTGCTGATCTTTGTAGGTTGGCATCCGTTCCAACCAACCTAACGGCGTAATCATCGACAGCAATAAATGCAGCTCAGCATGTTCTGGCACACGACTTTGTATAAATAACGTGGCATGAGCGGGATCGACACCCGCCGCCAACCAATCTATTACCATGTCCCAGACGCTTTGCTCGATGACTTGCGGCGTGTCGTAATGCGTGGTCAGCGCGTGCCAGTCGGCGACAAAAAACAAGCACTCGGTTTCGTGCTGCATCTTGATCCAATTTTTCAACACACCGTGGTAATGGCCTAAATGCAAACTACCCGTCGGGCGCATCCCCGATAAAACACGATCAGCAAACATAGTTAAATTCCGAACAAGAAAAAAATAATTTGGTACACAACATTGACGAGCGGCGCAAGTATCCAGCTCAAAACTGGCGTAATCGCCATAAAAATCAGGATAAACATGCCATACGGTTCGAGCTTGGCTAGTTGAAAAGCCTGACGGTGCGGCAACAAACTCACCGCTACGCGTCCACCATCTAAGGGCGGTAAAGGCAATAAATTAAGCACCATCAATACCACGTTAATTTTGATGCCGATGGCTGCCATTTGCAGCAACGGTTGGGCGAAAT
>JAVHQO010000034.1:0-1012 GCA_036171175.1 Gallionella sp. | reverse complement strand
GGCACCATGATGGAAAATATTGTCGAGCCTTTTATCAAGCAAGCTGTCGCTAAACATGGCGGCGACTATATTGCTCAAGCAACACAAGCAAAAATTAGGCAGGCGTGGCAAATAGACATAAATGTCGATAAGACTGCGCGGCGCATTGATTTTGTTGTCAACATGCGCGGGCGTTTGTACTTTATCGAAACCAATTTTTATGGCGGGACGGGCTCAAAACTTAAATCTACAGCAGGTGAATACAAAGATATTGCAAAATTTTGGGCAGCACAAAATTTTGAATTTATTTGGATAACAGATGGCGAAGGATGGCAATCGACGCGTAAACCCCTGCGTGAATTTTTTGATCAATCCCCCGCCTTACTTAATTTACAGTGCTTACAAAATGGAGCTTTAGATCGAGTATTTGGTTAAACACAGCTAGGGTTTTAGATAGGCGCGTCAGGTTGGTTTTCCTGACGCGCTTTTTCTTTAGCGGCGGCTTTTTCTTCGGGCGTGCTGCGCAGCATCGCATCTTCGTCATCGTCTAACAAAATGCGGCTGGCGTTGCCTTCCATGTCTTCATATTGACCATTTTTCACCGCCCAAATCAAAACGGCGACGAACACCAAACCCATAAATGTCATGCCCGGAATCAAGCTGTAAATGACTTCCATATTTTTACTCCTTCAAATTATTTGCGCGTAGCGTTTCGTTTGCCCCCTCTCCCACAGGTGGGAGGGGGGGGTGAGGGCGGCGATTAGCCCTTAAATAAATTACGAATGCGCGCGGCGTTGGCGACCACCAAAATCGAGCTAATCGGCATACTAATCGCGGCGACCAAAGGGGTGACATGCCCCAACATCGCCAGCGGCACCATGATGCTGTTATAGACAAACGACAGACCGATATTTTGCTTGATGGTGCGCAGCGTGCGGCGCGATAACAACGTCGCTAGTCTTACTTTATTCAGCTCGTTGTGCATCAACACAATATCAGCACTTTCTACTGATACGTCCGTGCCCGAACCCAG
>JAVHQO010000033.1:0-4684 GCA_036171175.1 Gallionella sp. | reverse complement strand
AAGGAGAAATCATGAAATTTAACGCTAGCAAATTGCAATGGATACTCATCGCGGTTTTCGTCGCGCTGTTTGGCTGGAATCAACTGCAAGCCGCGCAAGGCATCGATGTAAAACAAGCGCAAACCATGCAACAGCAAGGTGCGTTGCTGTTAGACGTACGCGAAACCAGTGAGTACGCAGAAGTTCATGCGCCTAATGTCACCTTGATTCCGCTCGGCGAACTCAGCGCGCGTCTCAATGAAGTCGCGCCCTTCAAGGACAAGCCTATCGCGGTGATGTGCCGCTCAGGTAAGCGTTCCGCCAAAGCCGTTGCCTTACTCGAAGCAGCAGGTTATAGCCAAGTCAGCAACGTCAGCGGCGGCATGAGTGCTTGGCAAGATGCGGGGTTGGAAGTGGTGCGCGGCAAGCCTTAATCATGCTGCTAATGGCACTCACTTTAGGCGCACTGATCGGCTCAGTCCTTGGTCTCACGGGCGCGGGCGGCGGCATACTCGCCGTGCCAGCCTTGACGCTGGTGTTGGGCTGGTCGATGACACAAGCCGCACCGATTGCGCTGCTGGCAGTGGCGGGTGCTGCGGCAATCGGCGCGTTGCAGGGTTTACGGGTTGGCTTGGTGCGCTATCGCGCCGCGAGCTTGCTTGCCGCAACGGGCATGTTGTTCGTGCCGTTCGGTCAACAGTGGGCGCGCAGCTTAGATGAACGCTATTTAATCGCAGGCTTTGCGGTAGTGATGTTGCTAGTCGCGCGCCGCGTGTGGCGCAAGGCAAGTGGCGTGAGTGTGGATGAAGAAGCGGTGTCGCGCGTACGAAAAATACAAGTCGAAACAGGTTATATCGTTTGGAATCTGAGCTCTTTTTTGACACTCACCGCCATCGGAATGCTGACGGGTTTGACCACGGGATTGCTAGGGGTGGGCGGCGGCTTCATTATCGTGCCCGCGCTGTTGCGCTGTAGCAACATCCGCTTAGACGGCATCGTCGCCACCTCGCTAATGGTCATCGCGCTGGTGTCAGGCGGGGCATTTTTATCCGCATGGAGCAGCGGTCAGGTGGCGTTTTCCAGCAGCGCGGGACTGTTTGTTGCGGGTGCGTCCCTCGGTATGTTGCTCGCTCGCCATTACGCCGCACACCTGCCAAAACACTATGTGCTACGGGCTTTCGCGGTACTAATCGTATTGGTATCGTTGCTCTTGCTTTACAAGATTACTTACTAGCCACTCATCCCTGCGCGGGCGTGATGCCGCCCAATAAATTTGCAGGCACAGCTTCGTGGATGCGCTTCGGCGTGGCGAGATTTAAGCCTTGCATGATGGCGACAAATTCTGCGCAACTTTTGCCCGCGATGCGGGTGTTGAGTAATTTCTCTTCACCTATGCAACTCACGCGCCGACCTTTGTAGTCGTGGCCGGGATAGAGCAAAGTTTCATCGGGCAAAGTAAATAATTTTTCGGTGATGCTGTGATACATCTGCTCGGCATTGCCACTTTGAAAATCGGTGCGTCCGCACGCGTTTATCATCAGCGTGTCGCCCGAAAATAAACGCTCGTGCCACAGATAACACAAGCTGCCTAGCGTGTGTCCTGGCGTGGCAATCACGCGCAGTTGCTCCGCACCAAATTGAATAATTTCACCGTCGTTAAGTTGTCTGTCGTAACCCGCTGCAGCGCAATTTTTCGCAATCACGCTGGTCGCACCTGTGGCTTTTTTCAGCGCGTTTGAGGCGGTGATGTGATCAGCGTGAACATGCGTGTCGAGGACAAAGTCCAGCGTTACCCCCAGTGCTTTAATCAACGCTAAATCACGCGGCAACTGCTCTAGTACAGGGTCGATAAGCACGGCGCGTCCGTCGTCGCCCGCCAATAAATAGGTCAGTGTCGATGAGTCTTTATCAAAAAGTTGTTTGAATACCATGTTGGCGTCGCTCCCGATAAAAATTCTTAGAATAAGAAAATGCTAATTTACTGTATCATAGTGGACTATCAAAAAGAGTAAAAGTTAGGAAAAAATCATGGGTATTTCAGGACGCATCGCCAAACATTTTTTACATTCTTCGATGACTCCGCTGCTGGCTCTAGTCGCGGTTTTGTTGGGGGTGTTCGCTGTCGCGGTCACGCCGCGTGAGGAAGAGCCGCAAATCAATGTGACCATGGCGAACGTGATGATTGCCTATCCGGGCGCGTCGGCAAAAGATGTGGCGCAAACCGTGGCAACCCCCGCCGAGCAAGTGTTGTCGCAGATTGCGGGCGTGGATCATGTTTACTCGGTGTCGCAACCGGGTATGGCGGTGATGACCGTGCAATTCAAAGTGGGGCTGGAGCATGTGCCGTCAATCGTGAAACTGTATGACGTGGTGCATTCACATTCCGATTGGCTACCGCCCACACAGGGTGTGATGCAGCCGATTATTAAAGCCAAAGGCATCGACGATGTGCCGATTTTGGCGTTGACTTTGTGGCGCGAGCAGGCGGTGGGCGGCAGTGTTGAGCTGACGCAAGTGGCGCACGCGATTGAAAACGAGCTCAAGCGCGTGCCTGGGTCGCGCGAGGTGAATACCTTGGGCGGCACGCAACGCTTGGTCAAAGTGCAGCTCAATGCTGAAAGTTTGAATGCGGTGCAACTAACCATTCAGGATGTGCGCGCGGCCTTGCAAGCCGCCAATGTGTCGCAAAACGCGGGCATGTTGACGCAGGACAATCGCGAAGTGCTGGTGCAAACTGGTGGCTTTTTGACCAATGCGCAGGACGTGAAACAGTTGGTGGTTGGGGTGTTCGCGGGCAAGCCGGTGTTTTTACGCGACATCGCGCAAGTGTTAGATGGCGCGGATCAGCCTAGCAGTTATGTGTGGTTGGGCGCGGGTGCAGCGGCCGCCGACAAAGGCATTGCCGCCAAGGGTGAATACACCGCCGTGACGGTGGCGATTAGTAAAAAGCCTGGCGCGAATGCGGTCGAAGTGGCAGAAAAATTATTGGCGCGCGTCGAAGAATTAAAAGGCAGCCTGATTCCCGCTGATGTGCAAGTTAGCATCACACGCAACTACGGCGAAACCGCCAACGACAAAGCGATGAAGCTGATTAAAAAGCTGTTGTTTGCTACTGCTGCGGTGGTGTTGCTGGTGTGGTTGACGATGGGGCGACGCGAGGCGTTTGTGGTCGGCATTGCGGTGCTGCTGACCTTGGCGGCGACTTTGTTTGCGTCATGGGCGTGGGGCTTTACGCTCAATCGCGTGTCGCTGTTCGCGCTGATTTTCTCTATCGGAATTTTGGTCGATGACGCGATTGTGGTGGTCGAGAATATCCATCGTCGTCGCGCTTTAGCCGCGCATCAACCGCTTTCGGAAATCATTCCTGATGCCGTCGATGAAGTCGGCAGTCCAACCATTTTGGCAACCTTTACGGTGATTGCCGCCTTGTTGCCGATGGCGTTTGTGAGCGGCTTGATGGGGCCATACATGAGTCCGATTCCAATTAACGCCTCGATGGGAATGCTGATTTCATTGGCGGTGGCGTTCGTGATTACGCCTTGGCTGGTGCTGAAATTTTCAGGCGCACAGCACGCCGAAGTACATGACGAACATGACTCCGCTTTGAGTAAATTTTTCCGCAAACGCCTCACCCCATTTTTGAATGGCGAACACGGCAAAGCGGCGCGGCGCAAGTTGTGGCTGGCAATTTTGGCGGGCTTAGTTGTAGCGGTGGGCTTGGGCGTGGTCAAGTTGGTCATCTTGAAAATGTTGCCATTCGACAATAAATCTGAATTCCAAATCGTCGTCGATATGCCGAGCGGCACAGCTTTAGAGCAAACCAGCGCGGTGCTGCATGACATTGGCGCGTATCTGGCGACCGTCCCCGAAGTCACTGATTACGAGGCTTACGCAGGGTCAGCTGCGCCGATTAACTTCAATGGTTTGGTGCGCCAATACTATTTGCGCAACGACCCCACGCAAGGCGATGTGCAAGTGAATTTGCGCGACAAACATCATCGCAGTCGCAGCAGCCATCAAATTGCTACGGCGGTGTTAGTCCCGATCGAAGCGATTGCCAAAAAATGGCACGCCAATATCAAAATCGTCGAAGTGCCCCCCGGCCCGCCAGTGATGTCGCCGCTGGTTGCGGAAATTTATGGCCCAGATTACGACGGCGCGCGCAGCGTGGCGGGCAAGGTGCGTGAGCAGTTTGAACAGACTGAGGGCATTGTCGGCATCGACGACTCGGTGACCAGTGCCGCACCTAAGGTGATGTTGCAAGTGTTGCAAAGCAAGGCGGCGATGTTGGGGGTCGCACCCCGCGATGTGGTGGACGTGATTAGCGTGGCGTTGGGCGGGCAAGACGTTACGTCCTTACATGACGAAAATGCCAAATACGCCCCACCGTTGCGCATTGGTTTGCCGGCTGAAAAACGCATCAAAATTTCGGACGTGCTTACACTCAAAGTGCGCGCCCGTGATGGCGTATTAGTGCCGCTCGCGGAGCTGGTGCAAGTGCAAAAGCTGGACAGGGACTATCCGATTTATCACAAGGATTTACTGCCCGTGGTGTATGTCGTGGCGGATATGGCGGGCAAGCTGGATAGCCCGCTGTACGGCATGTTTGGCATCAATGCCAAGACCAGCAATATGCAGCTGAGCGAGGGTGGCGCGTTGGAAAGTTACTACTTTAATCAACCGAGCAATCCGTATGCGAATTACG
>JAVHQO010000032.1:0-4745 GCA_036171175.1 Gallionella sp. | reverse complement strand
AGAAATTTATTCATGCTAACCCCGCTAAAAATGAGGCGCGGATTATAGCGGGGAGTAGCTTGTAGGAGGCCGATTCATCGGACGATAGCTGCACTCAAAAACCATCGCGAGATAGCTTTGCATAAGCAATCGACGAAGCGATAAATCGCTGGTCGCTGCTAAATTCTCGCTCCCACAGGTTTGGGTGGCTACAAGCTACCTGCTACTAGCATGAGCCCCCACTTGCTAAATAACTTTTGAGTATTTCGCGTGTTCCGTGCGTGTGCGCAAATACTTGTCGAACACCATGCAGATGTTGCGAATCAACATGCGCCCTTTGGCGGTAACAGTGAGTGCTTGCGGTGATAAGACTAACAGTCCTTCGCGTTGATACTCCAATAACTCTGGCATTTCGGTAGCAAAATACTTTTCAAAATCGACCAAGTAAGCGGTGTTAAATGGCTCGTAGGTCAATTCAAAATGACACATCAATGCTTGGATAATGGCGCGGCGTAGCAGGTCGTCAGCGTTTAATTCGAGTCCGCGCATGATAGGTAAAACGTCACGATCGAGCGCGTCGTAATAATTTTCTAAATCACGAAAATTTTGGCTGTAGGTCGGGCCGACCTTGCCGATGGCACTCACGCCGAGCGCGACTAAATCGCAATCTGAATGGGTCGAATAGCCTTGAAAATTGCGATGCAAGCGACCTTGGCGTTGCGCCACCGCCAGCTCGTCTTCGGGCTTGGCAAAATGATCCATGCCGATATAAACATAGCCCGCGTCGGTGAGTTTTTTCACTGCCATGCCGAGAATATCGAGCTTGGTTTGCGCATCGGGCAAGTCGACTTCGCTGATGCGGCGTTGCGGTTTGAACAAGGTCGGCATGTGCGCGTAGTTGTAAATTGACAGGCGATCGGGATCGACTGCGATGACTTTATCCAGCGTCACGCCAAAACCTGCCAACGTTTGTTTGGGCAAGCCGTAAATCAAATCTATGCTCACTGATTTGAAGCCATTGGCGCGCGCCGCGTTAATCACGCGCAGCGTTTCTTCCTCAGATTGAATACGATTAACGGCGCGCTGCACCGCTTCGTCAAAGTCTTGCACACCCACGCTGATGCGATTAAAGCCCGCGCTGCCAAGCAGGGCGATGGTTGCGTCGCTCACTTTGCGTGGGTCGATTTCAATGGAGTATTCGCCGTTGTCTATGAGCTTGAAATTTTTACGGATGGCATTCATCACTTCGGCAATTTCAGCATCACTCAAAAATGTTGGTGTGCCGCCGCCAAAATGCAGCTGCTCGATGACTTGCCCGCGCCCCAACAATGCGGCTTGCATCTCCATTTCTTTAATCAAGTAACGTACATAATCGGCGGCTTTACTTTTATCTTTGGTGATAACTTTGTTGCACGCGCAGTAAAAACACAGTGTGTTGCAAAACGGAATATGCACATACAACGACAGCGGACGCGTAGCACCGCCGATGCTGCGTTTCGCCACCCAAGAGGCATAGCTGTCGGCGTTAAACGCTTCGACAAAACGATCGGCGGTGGGATACGAGGTATAACGCGGACCATTTTTGTCGAGGCGGCGTAATAGTTCTAAATCTAAATCGAGTGCGGCTGTCATGATGTTTTCCCACGGGTCGGCAAAGTGGCGCGGACTATGCCAGTTAAGCCGATTCAGTCCTTTGATATATGTCAAAATGCGCGCCGTAAATAATTTCCCGATAAGGCTTGCGCGTGTCTATTCCCATTTCATCCCAACTACGCTCGCATTGCGCCACCTGCAATTTACGCGAGCTGTGTATGCCCGTTGATTTGTCGCAGGGCGATATGCAGCGCATCAATGATTTGGTACAGAAAAAGCAGCGCGTGGCGCGTGGTGACTATTTGTATCGTAGCAATGACGCGTTCCATTCGCTCTATGCCATCCGCACCGGTTCGTTCAAAACGCAAGTGCTACACGAAGATGGTCGCGAGCAAGTCACTGGCTTTCAAATGACCGGCGAAATTATTGGCTTGGATGCGATTAGCACCGATGCGCACACCTGCGATGCGGTGGCGATGGAAGACAGCGAGGTGTGTGCGCTGCCGTTTAATCAGCTCGAAACCATAAGCCGCGAGTTGCCCAGTTTGCAACGCCATTTGTACAAAATAATGAGCCGCGAAATCGTGCGCGACCAAGGCATTATGTTGCTGTTAGGCTCGATGCGCGCCGAAGAACGCCTCGCGGCATTTTTGCTAAATCTATCGCAACGCCTTGCCGCACGAGGCTTTTCGGCGACGCAATTTCAGTTGCGCATGTCGCGCCAAGAAATTGGCAGCTACTTAGGACTGAAGTTAGAAACCGTCAGTCGCGCGTTTTCGCACTTTCAAGAATTAGGGCTGATTAACGTCAAAGTGCGTGCCATCGAGATTATTGACTTACCTAGACTACAAGCCGCCGTAAATTGCTCAAGTTAGTTTGACAGGGCTACAGCTTGCGCGGATTATCCGCGCCTTCGTTTTTATTACAGGTAACAAGCACCATGGAATTTAAGGCTAGTGACGCGGAAATAAACCGCGCAAGGAAGCTCCATTCAGTATTACTGTTTGATTTTATCGTCATCCATATTTTTGTTTTTGTGCTGGCAATTAGCATGATTAAAAGCACTCGCTTGCCACTGTTGATCATGGCCGCGCTGTCCTTATCCTCATTGGTTTACGTCATATTCAAAGCGCGTCAAAGCCTCGCCAGCGAAGCCTCACATTTTGTGCGCTGCCACAATTTGCTCGCCGCCAAACGCGCACGCTTATTCCTGATTTTATTTTTGGTCACGGGCACGTTCACCACCCTGATGTTCTTTGCTGGCGGGCAATTAGGCTTATCGCCTATCGCCTCTAAATCATTGGCATTCGGCATCGGACAACTGCCGTTTATGGTGTCGCTGTTAGTGTTGGTGGTATTGGAATTTGATGCCGAACATCAATGCAAAAGTAGCCAAATTCCTTCAGCCGCATTAGCTTTGTCCCCCACCACAGGAGCAAACCAATAATGGATAAGAAAATTATCGTCGCAGTATTCGCCTTATTTTTTGTCGCTTGGTTTGCGCTCAACCAACTTCCCGAAAACAAAGTGGACACCCCTTCCACACTACCTTGGAATATCACCCATCCCAGCCCTGAAACAACGCAAGTTTTTGGCGTGACGTTAGGCAAAACGACGCTAGATGAAGCCGCGCATATTTTTCAACACGAGGCAGAAACGGAAATTAGTTTGTTCAAGCCGAGCGAAGGAAATATGTCTGTTGAAGTGTTCATTGAAGAGGTCAACTTCAATGGCTTAAAAGCCAAAATGACGCTCACCGTTGCGCTCAAACCTGAAGTAATGCAAGCCATGTATGAGCGCGGAGCACGCCTGAATAGCACGCCGAGCGGTAAGCGCATCACGCTTGCCCCAGCCGATGTTCAAGAGGTACGCGCAGCCCCTTTGAATAGCCTGACTTACTTGCCTACCGCCAGTTTGGACGAAGCGATTATCAGCAAACGCTTTGGCACACCGAGCGAACGGATACGTGAAACAAAAAGCGGCGAAATGCACTGGCTATACGCGCAACACGGCTTGGATGTGATGCTCGGCAGCAATCAAAAAGTGGTGTTCCAATATGTGCCGTTAAAAGATTTTGAACTGCTGCGCGCGCCGTTGCTGAAGAACGGTGTAGTGATTAAGTAAGACATGAAACCTTTTCTAAAATGGGCGGGAAGCAAATACAAGATCATCGATCGCATTGTTGCGTCCCTGCCGAAAGGACAACAACTTATTGAGCCTTTCGCTGGCTCAGGTGCGGTTTTCCTGAACACCAATTTTGATGAGTATTTAATTGCAGATACGAATGCGGATCTAATCAATCTGTTTCAGCAAATACAAACGCACGGCAAAGATTTCATTGCTTACGGTGAAACTTTTTTCACACCAGAAAATAATACTGAAGCGGGGTTTTATATTTTGCGTGATGAATTTAACGCCTGCCAAGACATAAGCAAAAAATCAGCGTTGTTCGTTTATTTGAATAGGCATTGTTTTAACGGACTTTGTCGTTATAACTCAAGTGGCAAATTTAATGTCCCGTTTGGACGATATGCCAAGCCAGCATTCCCTAGCGAGGCGATGAATAATTTTCATCAAAAAAGTCAGCGCGCCATCTTTGAAGTCGCTGACTTCAAGGCAACGATGGATAAAGCAAGTTTTGGATCGGTGGTGTACTGCGATCCGCCTTATGCTCCGCTGACAACAACTGAAAGTATTTCCACATAGAATGAATTTAAATCTCAATATTACGCTTGCGGAAGGATATAAAAGCAATTCACAAATTGCCAGAGTATTGACTGAAAGTTGGGTCAAAGAAAATTCTTATTGTCCAAGCTGTGGTCAATCACAATTGAATGACTTTGAAAATAATATGCCAGTTGCAGATTTTTATTGTCCAGAATGCAAAGAGGAATTTGAATTAAAAAGTAAAAATGGAAAATTAAGCACCATCATTAATGATGGTGCTTATGGCAGTATGATCAAGAGAATCACTTCAGATACCAACCCAAATTTTTTCTTTTTGACTTACGATAAAAATATCGTTGATAATTTTTTAGTAATTCCTAAACAATTTTTTACTCCTGAAATAATTACTAAACGAAAACCTTTATCCATAAATGCTAAACGAGCAGGTTGGGTAGGTTGCAATATTGATATTTCAAAAATTCCAGAAAGTGGAAGAGTTTTTATAG
>JAVHQO010000031.1:0-1029 GCA_036171175.1 Gallionella sp. | reverse complement strand
CAAGGTGCATCTTGCATTTCTGCGACACATGATCGGGTGTGGGAAGTCTACTAGTGTGTGTGTGTGTGTGTGTGTAATTTACATGTGGCGGTATTCACAGGAACCAGCATTGAGCGGCCCGTATCCCACCACACTTCGAAATCCCGATTCAACTCACTTAGTCACTCCCTCACAATTCGGGAGCACAGTCAGGTGGCAGTGCAACAACCCGATATCTTGTTCTCTATTGGAGCCTCACTAATTCCACATCCTCCTCCACAATTTGTTGTGCACTATCCACAACCACATGACTGCCGTGTGGCAGCGATAGGCAATTGTTTCTGAACACAGTCATTGTGTAAACAACATGCGCCAACTGGTCCTGCTGATCACAATCAAAAATAGACAGCAGTCGCGAATGCGCACTCTGGGTCTCACTATTTGGTTGGACATTGCCAAAAACACAAGGAAATTTGGCCCTCAAATGTTGGTATGCTGGGCATTCTAACAAGAAATGCCGCACGTCTTCGACACAACCACCCCCTGTATGAAAAGCTGATCCAGCTGTAGAGCACAACCTACACAACCGCTCAGCTCTAGGCTTCCGAGTTGCAACATTCTTGATCCTGTCACTCCTGATTTGTAGTTGATGCCAACCAAGCCTCAATTTCGCTAAACATTGCAATACAACAAATGAGACACATAACTTCAAGTGTTTAGGCACCACAGTGCTACCTGCCTGAAATTGCAGCACCCATGCAGCATGAGTGCACATCTCCAGCCCCCCAGATGGGGCAGTACGTGGGTCCGCATGCCTAGCTGCCCATCTAGACGCCATTTTGCCAAGCAACGCATCTTGTATGCTCTCCGGCACAAGCTCCAAATGCATGATGCACTGCCTATCAACATCAGAATTGACCCTGTGGTCCCAGGTGGTCCGGTTGAGCACTCCAAGTTGGTACATTGTGTGCAACAGTCGGTAGGTCCAGCATTCACGGCATCCACCTAACATCAAGTCAATATCAGCCACCCATGCACAGTGCGCTAATC
>JAVHQO010000030.1:0-1031 GCA_036171175.1 Gallionella sp. | reverse complement strand
ACTTGCCGGATTTGCAATGAGCCAGTTGAATGACTCAGATCATCAAGGCTATGGCCGTCCACCTGACTTTTTTGATGGCTCAATTGACGGTCGGCGCGTGGCTCAAATCGGAGGCGGCGCCAATATCAGTGCTTAGATGGGGCAAGAATAACTCCACATCAGTTTGAATCACACCCGTGCGTGTAGGCTCGCGATAGCGAAGAAAAGAGGGTGTCATTCAGCCGGTGCGGCACGCCCAACACCCAGTAATAAACCTGGGGCCGAGCGTGTGTCAATTGCCAACTCTCAAAACACCGTCACGGGTATCGCATCATGTATATACTGTGCATACATTGAAAATCAAAGGGTACATCCATGCTCACCAGAGTATTCAAAAGCGGCAACTCACTGGCTGTTCGCATTCCCAAAGAGCTTGGGTTCGTCGACGCTGCGCAAGACATTGAAGTCGAGCGTGTCGGCAACACATTGGTGCTGCGCTTGGTGGCGCATGAAACGTTGTCCGACATCGGGAAAATTTTCTCGATGTTCAGTTCAAACTTCATGGCAGATGGACGTGAGTTCCAGGAGGAGCATGAGCGCGATTGGGGGGAGATGTCCCCCTTACCTGCTAAAGCGCGAGGCTGACCATGCGCTACATGCTCGATACCAACATCTGTATCTACCTCATCAAGAATCATCCGCCCCAAGTGCTTCGCCGACTGGAAACCCTGAATCAGGGTGATGCGGTGATGTCCGTTGTTACTTACGCTGAGCTGCGCGCCGGCCTGGAAATTCAAACCATAAACCGAGTGCAGGACGAACACGCCCTGTCGATGCTCGTTGGCAGAATCCCCGTATTGCCATTTACAGAATCGGACGCTGAGAGTTTTGGCGTACTGCGAGCGTCAGTTCGGGACCGCAGCCGCAACGCCATGGACCGGCTCATCGCGGCGCATGCCGTTAGCTCTGGCGTTACCCTTGTTACTAACAATGAAGCGGACTTCAAAGACTACCCCGGGCTCGTTGTTGAGAACTGGGCACTCAGTTCCTAA
>JAVHQO010000029.1:0-20757 GCA_036171175.1 Gallionella sp. | reverse complement strand
TTTCAATTTTGGAAGACTCACCACCTCCTATATTGGCATCCCGAATCGATGCTCTAAAGTCCTGTAAGTGCTCAGCCAAAGAAGTATTTCTTATTTTCTCTTCATCAAGAATAACGTGAAACAATTCCTTGCAAAGTGCAAATCTGTTCCAGCAGTTAGACATCCCAGACATCAGGCATATTTGATAATTTTCACTATTGTCGATGTGCAAAAAGCTATACAAGTAATGATCTTTGTGGCTGTCTTCATGAAAGCAAAGGGATACATTTTTTTTGTAATTGGTTTGCACGATTTTCAAAAGTGCATTTACGCTAATATGGGTATGTGATGGGCTGTAATGGCTGTGCTGATAGATTTCTCTTAAAGCCTGAGCCATTCCTAGGCATCGTTTAATGTGTACAGGAGTAAATTCCATAAGTTCTAATATAAAAAAGACCCATTTCGGGTCTTTTGGTTTAGTCTGAAGACGGATTAGTGGCGAGTTAATTCTTCGCTGGGTAAACAATCCGCCTTTACGGTCTTGCCAGCCAAAAATTTATTCAAAACATCGGCCAAATCAGCTTCAAGATTGCTTAATGGGATAGCAATTGCTTCACGCTTGAAGAGAAATTTGACATCCTTCATTCCGCTGCTTGTAAGCTTTTCTTCCACTGTTTTTAATGAGTTTGTGTTTTCCATGATTCCCTCGGTGTATTTTGGCAAGACAAAAAAAGCGACAAAATCGCTTAACGCTAAACCAGACACATATATATCCCTGAAGAATTTTACATCAGAAAAGTTTGCTGTGTCAACGGGTTATTTTAAATTTGAAAGGTGTCTTGCGTCGCTCAAATTCTGTCAAAACGCGACATCTACTCTATGTTGTGTTCCACCAATAAAATGAAAAAATCCAATCAACAACTTGATTTTGTTATCCGAGCTAAAGCGTAATCTAGCCAAGTTTTTTAGCCAAATCCTCCGCACGCGGATGGTAGTAACGCGCCAACATTCGCGTGTCTTTATGACCAGTCACTTTCATTAGTTCGTGCATTGCTAGTTTTTCTGCAAGGCGGGTAGTGGCCTCATGCCGTAAATCGTGGAAGTGGAAATTTTCAATGCCAGCACGTTCACAGGCACGCACAAAGGCTTGTTTGACTGCACTTACACTCGTCGGGAATACATAGCCGCCCATGCTGCGCGGCAGCGTCGATAAGACCATTCTCGCTTTGCTGGAGAGAGGCACATCCCTAAACTTGTCACCATTCTTTGTGCGGCTTTTGCCGTCTGCGCGTTCTTGACCACGAATTCGTGCGACAGCCTTGATTAAATCAATGTCAGTCCATTTTAATGCCAACAATTCGCTTTGACGTGCCGCTGTCTCGATTGCCAACTCAACTAATGGCTTCATCGAGTGGTTCGCACGTTGCCCAGCACCAGAATCAGCAAGAGCCGCCATAAGACGAGTTTCCTCATCTCTTTCAAAAATGCGTTCGCGAGAATTGTCTTCTTTTGGCAGTCGGATATTTTTAATCGGATTGATAACCGCGAACCCCCATTCTTTTATTGCAATGGTGAATAGATGAGAAATAACGGCTAAATCTTTTCTGACAGTAGAGGGGGCTGATTGTTTTAGCCGATTGTCGCGCCATTTAGCAAAATCAGCACTTCGCAAGCTCGCCAGACTTCTTTTTGCCAGTGAGTCGGCACGCCATATTCCAATACGATATTTTTCTTGCTCGTGCCCATCTTTTAGTATGGATACTTCACGTTCATATCGGTCTAAAGCTTCAAGCAGGGAAGTCGCCTCAGCCTCGCTGCGATCTGTAAATACCCCGCGCACCATTTCGCTTTCAATAATACGAGCCCAGTTTTGAGCCTCTGTCT
Organism: Gallionella sp.; assembly: GCA_036171175.1. Taxonomy (GTDB): domain Bacteria; phylum Pseudomonadota; class Gammaproteobacteria; order Burkholderiales; family Gallionellaceae; genus Gallionella. Next base: position 18,894 of record JAVHQO010000029.1, on the reverse strand, counting down.
TTGTGTTAAAAGTTTTATTGACATGATTAAAACCTTTTTTGCGCACTTGGGCTTCCCATTGGGAGTCCCCTCTTTTTCTAATTGTCGCCATTAATCTAAACCTTTTTTGTGGCAATAATGTGGCATAATGGACAAAGATTGCTTGCAAGGCAAGTGTTATAAGGCTTTTTTGGCTGTATTTAGCTTGTGATTCCTGTTGTCGTGGGTTCGAGCCCCATCAGCCACCCCAAACAAAGCCATAACTTTTTGAGTTGTGGCTTTTTTTATGCCCGTCACTTCGCCACTGGGCGCGGATGAATTCTAAAAGGTGCTAAATGAAAATTGCGATTGCAGGTACAGGTTATGTAGGATTGTCGAACGGTATTTTGCTGGCGCAACACAATGAAGTGGTTGCCATCGACATCATAGCGGAGAAAGTTGCGATGCTAAATTGCCAGCAATCGCCAATTGAAGATGTTGAATTAGAAGATTATTTGCAACATAAAAAGCTCAACTTCACCGCTACTTTAGATAAGAAGCAAGCCTATCAGGGGGCGGACTACGTCATTATTGCCACGCCTACCGACTATGATCCGGGCACAAATTATTTCAATACGCGCTCGATTGAGGCAGTCGTACAAGATGTGTTAAGCATCAATCCTCAAGCGGTGATGATCATCAAATCGACCGTGCCAGTCGGTTATACCGCCCAGTTACGCAAGCAATTTAACTGCGATAACATCTTATTTTCACCTGAGTTTTTGCGTGAAGGGCGCGCCTTATACGACAATTTGCACCCTTCCCGTATTGTGATTGGCGAACGCTCGGAGCGAGCTGCGGTGTTCGCTAATTTACTTAAGCAAGGCGCGATCAAGCAAGATATTCCAACGCTGTTTACCGATGCGACCGAGGCTGAAGCGATTAAATTATTTGCCAACACTTATTTAGCAATGCGTGTGGCGTATTTCAATGAGTTGGATAGTTATGCGGCAACGTATGGTTTAAATACACAGCAAATTATTCAAGGCGTGAGCCTCGATCCGCGCGTCGGTAATCATTACAACAATCCGTCGTTTGGTTATGGCGGCTATTGTTTGCCTAAGGACACTAAACAGTTGTTGGCGAATTATCACGATGTGCCACAAAATTTAATGGGTGCAATTGTGGCTTCCAACAGCACTCGCATGGATTTTGTCGCAGCGAGCATCCTAAAATTACGCCCCAAAATCGTTGGTATCCATCGTTTGATTATGAAGAGTGGCTCGGATAATTTCCGTGCATCGAGTATTCAAGGCGTGATGCAACGCCTGCAATCTCAAGGCGTAGAGCTGATTGTCTATGAACCCGCACTCCATGAGGCAGAATTTATGAGCGCGCGCGTGGTGCATGATTTGGCGGAATTCAAACGCTTAAGTAATGTCATTGTGGCGAATCGTATTAGCGACGACATTCGTGATGTTAGCGATAAAATTTATAGTCGCGATTTGTTTGGCAAGGATTAAGCACCTTCAACGCTTGTTTGTATCTAGATATTCAACATACTTTAGTCTTGCAATCTCCTCGTTATAATGGCGCAATGACTGCCTCCGTTGCGCGCGAATGAAACTAAGACGCATTCCTTTGCTGAAAATGATGTATTGCTTACTGTGCGTGGCGTGCTTTTACATGCCCACAGCTTATGCCGAGTCGCTACGCATTTTGTTATTGTTGAGCAATCGTAATCCGAGTTACCAAACTTTCGTTACTACCTTACAACAGCAGCTACCGAATACTTTGTTGCGCTCGGCGAGCGTGGATGAGCTCTCCAGCGCACCTCAATTACTTGAAGATAATGATGTTATCGTCGCACTCGGTTTGCCCGCTGCGGAGCAAGCCGCACTGCAATCTAATCTGCCGATGTTGTCCGTTTTTGTCCCTCAAGCTGCTTACAATCATCTATTAGAAAAGATAAATTCCCCAGCTAGAAGCAATCAAATGGGGGTTATTTATCTGAATCAACCGTTTGCGCGACAAGTTGATTTCATTACAGCACTGTTACCTCGGCAGCATAAAATTGGCGTGTTGTATTCAGCAACTGCCAACGTGGAGTGGCGCATTTTGCGTGAAGAACTCAAGCTGCACGGCAGTAGTTTGATTGTGCAGGAAGTGCAATCCGATGAACGTCTTTTTAATCAGCTAGAAAACTTGCTGAGTCAAGCCGATGTTCTATTAGCGATGCCAGATAACGCGCTATATAGCAGCAGTAATGTGCGTAACATTTTATTGAGCACCTATCGTTTTGGTGTACCTGTCATCGGTTTTTCGCCTAGTTATGTAAACGCGGGGGCTGTTGCGGCTATTTTTGCCAGTCCTGAGCAAATTGCGCAGCAAGCCAGCCTCTTTATTCAACAGGCACATTCCTCAGGACATTGGAATAGCGCGCAGTATGCCGACACCTTTAGCATTGCCCTTAATACACCAATCGCTCGTTCGCTTGCTTTAAGTCTCCCTAGTGAAGTGGAGATTCGCCAGCGTATGAGTAAATCCGCACGGAGTAACCATGATTAAACATCACAGTATTCGTCAGAATATGGCCTTGCTCACTTTGATGCCGTTGTTATTACTGGCAATTTTATTGGAAGTGTTTTTATTGCAAGGGCGCTATGCCGATTTAGAGCAAGGTCTATTGGATCGTGGGCTGTTAATCGCGCGCCAATTAGCGTCGAGTAGTGAATATGGCGTGTTCGCTAATAATCGTGAGTTTTTGAGCAACTTAGCTCGTAACGCCCTGAATCAAGGCGATGTCCGAGCTGTAACGGTTTTGGATGGCAACAATCAAGTGCTCAGTCAGGCAGGCGAGTTTTCATTAGTCACTTTGCAGGCTAACCAGCATGGTGTATTGCGCGAATCGCCAGTATTCAAAATGGATGGTTTAGATGAGCAGACCCCTTTGCGTAGCGACGATAAAAATTTATGGATTTATCAAGCAATTTTACCCACGCAAGTGGCACTTGATGATCTTGCCGGGGAGACTGCGCCCCAACGTATTGGCGCAGTTATTATAGAAATCAGCAAAACGCGGATGCAACAACGAAAATTACGAGTGTTATTGATTTCATTAGCTGTGACTGTTTTGTGTTTAAGCATAGCTGGTTATGCTGTTTGGCTAGCGAGTCGGCAAATCACCTTGCCCATTCGGCAACTGTCTCGTGCGGTAGAAAATGTCGCGCAAGGGCAATTGCAACCCAGCTTATTACTTGTGAGCCCCATTACTGAGCTATCGAATTTAATTCGTGGCATGAATGAAATGATGCTGATGGTGCAAAAAAATCACGCCGCTTTGCAAGCCCAGATTGATGCTGCCACGTTAGCGTTGCGTGAAAAGAAAGAACAAGCCGAGCACGCCACGCAACAAAAATCTATGTTTTTGGCTGTTGCTAGCCATGATTTACGTCAACCTTTACACGCATTAGGCTTGTATGCGGCGGAACTAAGAAGAACCTTATCGGGCGGAGCGGAGCAGCCTTTGGTTGAGCGTATTGAACAGTCGGTTGACGCGTTATCCACTTTACTTAATGCCTTGCTGGATATTTCTAAATTGGATGCGGGTGCGGTTGTCGCGAACCTGCAAAGTTGTCATCTCATGCCGATTGTGAATAGGGTCACAAATGATTATCGGATGCTGGCACAAATTAAGAGCATCCGTTTTGTGGTACACCCTTGTAAAGATTGGGTTTATAGCGACCCAGTGTTGCTAGAGCGGATTTTGATGAATTTAGTCAGTAACGCATTGCGCTATACCCCTGAAAATGGTTGCGTCATGATTGCTTGCCGTAAGCGTGGCAATCAATTACGTATCGAAGTTCGAGATAATGGCGTGGGAATTAGCGTGACGGATCAAGCCCATATTTTTGGCGAGTTTGTACAAATCGAGAAAGTACAGTTAGACAATAACAAAGGTTTAGGGCTGGGTTTGGCAATCGTGGATCGCCTAGTGCGATTATTAGGGCATGGCATAGAAGTGCGCTCTATGCCACAGCATGGCTCCTTATTTGCAATTCAAGTGCCGCTAGCTGAGCCCGCGCAAAGATTGTCGATTACGGGTGCTTATGCCGCTTTGACTGATAATGACTTGATTGATAATCGACCTTTGCGCGGCAAAAAACTACTTGTCGTAGACGATGATGAATTGGTGTTGACGAGCACGGCCACTATTTTATCTTCTTGGGGAGCGGATGTTGAAATCGCTGGCGATTTACAAGGGGTTCGAGAGTTACTACAACTCGGTACGACTTGGGATTTAATTATCAGCGATTATCAGTTGAGTGCGACTGAAACGGGCATCGACGTGATTGCTGCCATACGCGTTCATACGCAACAAAATATCAAGGGCATTCTAATTAGCGGGGATACCAGTCCAGAGCTCTTGCAACGTGCCACTTCGGCAGGGCTGCATCTCATGCATAAACCCGTTAAACCTGCCAAATTACGCTCTTTGTCATTATTTTTATTGAAAAATGAATAGTGTTTTAGCTAAACGTTGGTTTATTTTTTTGCGGCTAGTAACAAAAATAAACTAGGACGTTTATTCAAAACAGGCGTGGCGGTTTTTCGCCATTGCGCAATGCTCAACGTTTGAATGCTTTCGCTGTTGAGCGTGAGATCCGTTGCTACGCATAATTGTGTGTGAGGCAAACATTGCGTCAGCAGCGCAGCGAATAGTTTGTCATTGCGATAAGGGGTTTCAATAAAAAGCTGAGTTTGGCGACGTTGCGCTGATTCGGCTTCTAAACTACTTAAAATTTTTTTACGCGCGACTTCTTCAATGGGCAAATAGCCTTGGAAAGCAAAGCATTGCCCATTCAGTCCAGATGCCATTAACGCCAGCAAAATAGATGAAGGCCCCACTAATGGCACCACGCGTATGCCGCGTTGATGTGCCAAATTCACTAAGTCGGCACCGGGATCGGCAATGCCTGGGCAACCCGCCTCAGAAATAACGCCTAAATCATGTCCCGCTAGTAGCGGCAGCAGTAAGTTAGCCAGCTCTTGCGCAGGAGTATGTTGATTTAATTCTGAAAAATGTAACTCCTGGAGCGGTTTGAGCGGCTTTAACGCGCTTAAAAACTGTCGTGCCGTTTTGGCTTGCTCCACTACAAAGTAATCAAGCTGTCGCGCAACATTGATCACATGCGTGGGCAAAACTTGTGCGGTTTGTGTGTCGTCGCCTAAAGTGCAGGGAATTAGATGCAGCGTGCCGTATGGGCTAAGGGAGGAGGTTGTCATATCGTTTTAGAAGAGTTGTATATTTTCGTGGCGTAACATTTTAATCAATAAAATCAAAGGAAAACCGATGAGTGCATTCGGATCATCGCCGCTCATTGCGCTCATCAGCGCGATGCCTAAGCCCTCTGATTTGAAGCTGCCCGCGCAATGATAAGGTTGCTCTTTGCGTAAATAAGCCTCTATTTCGACATCGCTTAAATCCAGCAAAGTGACAAAATTTTCAGCGACCTCGGTTTGCATCGCACCTGTTTTGCTATTGAGCAAAGTGAGTGCGGTGTAAAAAATGGTGGTTTTACCACGCATCGCTTGCAGTTGTTGTACCGCATTGTCATGCGTCAGCGGTTTACCAAGTTGCTGACCGTCCAGTAGTGCGACTTGATCCGAGCCTATGATTAGAGCATCAGGGAAATTTTGCGCCACTGCGTGCGCTTTGAGTTGGGCTAAGCGTAATGATGTTTGTCGCGCAGATTCGTTTGGCAGCAGTGTTTCATCGACATTGGGTGCGGCGGTGACAAAGGGAATTTGTAAACGTGCTAATAATTCGCTACGGTAAATTGAGGTGGAGGCTAAGACGAGCAACGGCGAATTCAAGAATTTTCCTTAGGGTTTTGACAGAACAGGGCGAAAAATATATCATGCGCGCCTTATGCCTGCACGACCTTTCATAGATAGTTTAGATTTTGCCAGAAATGGCCAACAAATAACGGGGGAAGTTCTCGTTAATCAGTTGTCACGTTTATCGGATGTGTTTGAATATAAACAGGATGTTTTGCAATACACGGTAACGGGTCGGATAGGCTTGTATGACATTCCTCAGCTGGATTTACAGTTGGCAGGCACGGGGCAAATTATTTGTCAACGGTGTTTGCATGGGATGACTTACGCTATTTCTGTCTCGAATTCGATTTGTTTACGCACCCAAGCGCAATTAGATGAACTCGATGACAGCGATCTCGACGAAGAGTATGAAAGTGTTTTAGCAGACGCACGCTTAGATGTGTGGCAGTTGTTGGAAGAAGAGATTTTGTTAAGTTTACCGATTGCACCTAAGCATCTTCTAGGTGAGTGCCAGACGGTGAATGGCTCACAGCCTCAGCAAAAAGAGTCGCATCCGTTTGCGGCATTGGCGAAGTTAAAGCGTTAATTATTTGTTTTATCAAGGAGTATCAACATGGCAGTTCAGCAAAATAAAAAATCCCCTTCAAAACGCGGTATGCACCGTGCACATGATTTTTTGACTAACCCCGCAACAGCGATTGAACCTACTACAGGTGAAAATCATTTGCGTCACCACATCAGCCCAGCTGGTTTTTACCGTGGTAAAAAAGTAGTTAAGACTAAAGGCGAATAAGGCTTTTAATGACGCAGCCGATTTGATTATCGGCTGCGTTTTCTTTTCTATTTATAGGGTTGCTTAGTGGACGTTATTTTAGCGATAGATGCAATGGGTGGTGATCACGGTGTTTCTGTGACTATTCCCGCAGCAATTGAATATCTGCAACATTCTCCTAGTGACACCGTTGTATTGGTTGGCATTGTGGATGCCATCGAAGCGCAGTTGCGCGCACTGGGTGTAACACCCCATGAGCGGCTGCGCATTCATGCATCCACGCAAGTTGTTGCGATGGATGAGTCACCGCAAGCGGCGTTGCGCGGCAAGAAAGATTCTTCTATGCGCGTAGCGATCAATTTGGTCAAAAGCGGTGAAGCATCGGCTTGTGTCAGCGCGGGTAATACTGGAGCACTGATGGCAACCGCGCGTTATGTGCTGAAAACCATAGCGGGGATCGACCGACCTGCAATTGCCTCGTACTTGCCGACCAAGTCTGGTCAGGTCTGTATGTTGGACTTAGGCGCAAATACCGATTGCACAGCCGAGCACTTGTTACAATTTGCCTTGATGGGTTCAACTTTGGTGAGTGCTTTAGAGCATAAAGTCAGTCCCACAGTTGGCTTGTTAAACATCGGTAGCGAAGACATCAAAGGTAATGAGGTCGTTAAGCAAGCGGCGACTTTGCTGCGTGAAAGTGATTTGAATTTTTACGGCAACGTGGAAGGCAATGACATTTTCAATAGCGTCACGGATGTGGTGGTGTGCGATGGTTTTGTCGGTAATGTCGCGCTTAAAACCGCTGAAGGCGTAGCAAAAATGATGGGCGGATTTTTGCGCGAAGAATATAGCCGTAATCTCTACACCAAACTTGCCGCGCTGATTTCTTTGCCCGCGCTCAAAGCCTTTAAACACCGCTTAGATCATCGTCGCTATAACGGCGCAAGTTTCTTAGGTCTGAAAGGCATCGTGGTGAAAAGCCACGGCTCGGCGGATGTGTATGCTTTCCGTTGTGCGATTGAAAAAGCGGCCGAGGAGTCGCGCGCAGGTATGTTGCAACACATTAGCGAACATGTCGAAAAATGGCATTTGAAGCGTCAAAACCCTGAACAAGGAGTGGCTTAATGTATTCACGCATCATCGGTACGGGTAGTTATTTACCAGCCCAAGCAGTGACCAACTACGATTTGGAAAAGATGGTTGAGACTAGCCACGACTGGATAGTCTCGCGTAGCGGTATTCATGAACGGCATTTTGCGGCGGATAACGAGCTGACCAGCGATTTGGCTTTGCAAGCTAGCCGTAAGGCGATTGAAATGGCGGGTATTGCGGCCAACGACATCGATTTAATCATTGTCGCGACCACCACGCCCGATCAAATCTTCCCCAGCACCGCTTGCATTTTGCAAGACAAGCTCGGCATCACCAGCGGCGGCCCTGCATTTGATATGCAGGCGGTGTGCGGTGGTTTTATCTATGCCATGAATACTGCCGATATGTATATCCGCGCGGGACAAGCTAAAACCGTGCTGGTAGTAGGTGCGGAAGTGTTGTCGCGCATTTTGGATAAAAATGACCGCACCACTTTTGTGTTGTTTGGCGATGGCGCAGGGGCGGTGGTGATGCAAGCCAGTGCGACAGCGGGTATTGTCGCTGCCAAACTTCATGCCGACGGCAGCCATCGCGGTATGCTCCAAGTAGCGGGCAATATCCGCCACGGTCAGATACAAGGCGACCCATTTATCAAAATGGATGGTCAGGCGGTATTTAAGTTCGCAGTCAATAAGTTAGCTGATGTTGTTGAGGAGTTGCTAGAGGAAAATAAGCTGTCCTCTAGCATCATTGACTGGCTCGTTCCGCACCAAGCCAATATCCGCATCATGGAAGCGACTACGAAAAAACTAGGCCTGAGTATGGATAATGTGGTTGTGACGGTTGCCACACATGGCAATACTTCCGCTGCATCGATTCCCCTCGCGCTTGATGTCGCGGTGCGCGATGGACGCATTAAACCAGGTCAGCATATTTTGCTCGAAGCCATCGGCGGTGGATTCACTTGGGGCGCGCTGTTGATTCGTTGGTAACACCTTACGGGCTGGGCAGGAAAAGTGGTTAAAAAATCGTTGTGTGACCTTATACAAACTGATTTTTTTGCCACTTTTCTTTTGCTCAGCTGCATCACATCCGAATTCAATCTAAGGGAGATTCTCAGGCATGACCCAATTCGCTTTTGTATTCCCCGGCCAAGGTTCGCAATCGCGCGGCATGATGAACGGCTACGCCGATTTTGCTGCCGTGCGCAACACTTTTGCCGAAGCTTCAGACGTGCTTAAACAAGACCTGTGGCAGCTCGTCGCAGAAGGTAGTGATAGCGACCTGAATGCTACCGTTAACACTCAACCTATCATGCTGACTGCTGGTGTCGCGGTGTACCGCGCTTGGCAGTCACAACAGGGTGGCTTACCTACCGTAATGGCGGGTCATAGCTTGGGCGAATACACCGCGCTGGTCGCGGCGGGTGCATTGAGCTTTGCCGATGCCTTGCCATTGGTGCGCTACCGTGCGCAATGTATGCAGACTGCCGTGCCCGAAGGTGTGGGCGGTATCGCGGCTATCTTGGGCTTGGATGACGAACTAGTGCGTGCCGTATGTGCGGAAGGTGCGCAAGGCGAAGTACTGGAAGCGGTGAACTACAACTCACCCGGCCAAGTGGTGATTGCGGGTAACCGCGCCGCAGTGGAACGCGGTATGGAATTGGCGAAAGCTAAAGGTGCGAAACGCGCCATCATGCTGCCTATGAGCGTTCCGTCGCATTGCAGTCTGCTCAAGGGTGCGGCAGAACAGTTGCGCGCCTATCTGAATAATGTGACCGTCAACGCACCAACGATTCCGGTATTGCATAACGCTGATGTGAAATCCTATAGCGATGCGGCCTCGATAAAAGACGCGCTGGTACGTCAGTTGTACTCACCAGTACGCTGGGTCGAGACGGTGCAGGCCTTCGGTAAACAGGGCATCACGCACAACGTGGAATGCGCGCCGGGCAAAGTTTTGGCCGGATTGAATAAACGTATTGATACCAATCAGCAAGCCAGCGCGATCAACGATGGCGCGGCATTGACAGCCGCTTTGGCAACTTTTGCTTAAGGAATAGAGCATGACATTACAAGGACAAATCGCACTGGTAACCGGTGCTTCACGCGGCATCGGTCAGGCCATCGCATTGGAACTGGGCAAGCAGGGCGCGACCGTGATTGGCACGGCAACTTCTGAAAAAGGCGCGCAAGCCATTAGCGATTATCTGGCTGCGGCAGGTATCAAGGGCGCGGGCTACGCGCTGAATGTGAACGATGCAGCGCAGACCGAAATCGTGCTTGGCGACTTACGCAAACAGTTCGGTGAAATCTCCATCTTGGTCAACAACGCGGGCATCACTAAAGACAATCTGCTGGCACGCATGACCGATGATGAATGGGACGATGTGATGACGACCAATCTCAAATCGGTGTTCCGTATGAGTCGTGCTGTGTTGCGCGCTATGATGAAGGCACGTGGTGGACGCATCATCAGCATCGCTTCGGTGGTGGGCAGCATGGGTAACGCAGGTCAAAGCAATTATTCTGCTTCCAAGGCCGGCATGATGGGGTTCACTAAGTCGCTGGCGCAGGAGATAGGCAGCCGCAACATCACGGTGAACTGTGTCGCGCCTGGCTTTATCGACACTGACATGACGCACGCGCTGGGCGAAGAACAACGCGCCAAGTTGGTTGAACACGTGCCTTTGAAACGACTGGGGCAGCCTCAGGACATCGCAGCAGCCGTGGCATTTTTAGCCAGCCCCGCTGCGGCCTACATCACCGGCGTCACATTGCATGTGAACGGCGGGATGTACATGGACTAAGTGGTCGGGGAAAGACGCACTCGCGTCTTTCGCAACTTAGCACTTATGAAACACATCAGTTCTCGCGATAATCCCTTTTTCAAAATGCTGGTGAAGCTCAGTTCATCAGCTAAATTTCGTCGCGAAGAAAGTCTAACGTTATTGGATGGTGCGCATTTATTAGCGGCTTATTTAGATAGTGGCGAATCTCCTGTGCACATCCTGCTTAATGCCAGTGCCGCTTGCAACGAGGAAATTACAGCCTTGTTAGCAAGGTTAGACAGCGTGGTCGTCACGCAATTGGACGATAAATTATTCGCTGAAGTGTCCGAATTAAAAACGCCTACAGGCATTCTTGCCCTCATTCCTACTATCGTTCCTGTTTCGACAACAGCGCGCTTTGTGTTGTTATTAGAAGACATTCAAGACCCTGGCAATCTCGGTTCGATAGTGCGTTCTGCCGCTGCGGCGGGATGTGATGCTGTGTTTTTATCTTCAGGCTGTGCGGATGCTTGGTCACCTAAAGTGTTGCGTGCGGCGATGGGCGGGCATTTTGCCTTGCGAATTTATCAGCAGCAAAACTTATTCGATGTGGCGCAGCAGTTCTCAGGGCAACTTTTTGCCACTAGTTTGCAAGCCACGCAGAGCTTGTATCAGTGCCAATTGCACGGCGACATCGCGTTTATGGTGGGCAACGAAGGAGCGGGTTTATCAGATGAACTCTTAGCGCTGGCTAGCCATAAAATTACCATTCCCATGCCAGGAAAAATCGAATCGCTGAATGCCGCAGCAGCGGCAGCAATCTGTTTATTTGAAGCGGTACGTCAACGCGCTCCTAAGTAATAATCTCGCTATTACTAAGGCTCGCTCAGCCGATAGGCGTGTCCCCGCGTATCAATATGAGGCAGATTTGCAGATTAAAGCCTTGGTTATTTTCACTAATACGGTTTGCGCTTATGTGGCACAATCGCAAAAATTTTTTGCTTGCTTAATCACTTAGGAGCGTGCCGTGTTAAGTTTTTCAGTGCTGGAGCTAATCGTATTGATCAGCGTGATTGTGATGCTCACCTTGTTGAGTATTGCCTTATATAAAAAACTGCAACAGCAACACGCCGTAGCGCTAGGCGCACACCAAAAATTAGTCGCCAAACACCAACAGGCACTCGCTGCTGTAACGACACAAAAATATGCCTTAGATGCCGCCAAGCAAGTCAGCGAAGCAAGGCTGCGCTTGTTGCTTGATTCTGCGGCTGAAGGCATTTATGGCTTGGACTTAAAAGGTCGTTTTAGTTTCGTCAATAAAGCCGCTTTACGCATGTTGGACTATGCGAATGAAGCTGATTTGATTGGGCAAAATGCGCATCAGTTAATTCATCACACCAAGCCTGACGGCACTTATTATTCAGCCACCCAATCGGGCATGTTTCACGCGCAAAACGATGGTCACCAATTACATGAAAATGTTGATGTGTTGTGGACGCGTACGGGGCGCGCTGTGCCTGTCGAATTATGGTTTTATCCCGTTTACGAAAACGAAGATGTAACAGGTTCGGTGGTTACATTCATCGACATTAGCGAACCACTGCGCTTAGAGGCGATGCGCGCCGCGAGTGAGCAAAAATTCCATCATTTAATGAATACCTCGCCCGATGCCGTGTTGATTTGCGACTTTGCGGGCATCTTGCAATACGTCAATCAGACGGCACTGGATTTATTAGGCTTTGAGCGTGCGGATTTGCTCGGCAAGTCTTACTTTTCTTTAGTGCCGAGCGACTGGGTCGCTATTTATCAACAACGCTTAAAAGAGCTCACTAAAGGTAATAATCAAGCACAAATGGAGACGCGATTACTGCACAAAAATGGGCACAAAATCACGCTCGAATTAAGTCTCAATAGTGTTTTTAATGATGGCTTGGTGTATGGCACATTTCGCGATATTAGCCAGCGCAAAGAAGTCGAAAAGCAGCGCAAAGTGATGATGGAGCGACTGTCCTTGGCGACGCAGGCGGCGAACTTGGGCGTGATCGATTTTGATTTAGCGAGTGACGTGATGCACATTGACGCACGCGGCTGCGAATTACATGGACTGCCCATACAGGGTGATGCTTACATTAGTTATGCGGAATATCAAAAAAATATCCATGCAGAAGACTTAGGTGGTTTGGATAGGGCTTTCAAACAGGCATTAAACGGCATGCAGCACGAGTTTCATTTGCAGTTTCGCGTGTGTTTAGCAAATGGACAAGTGCGTAACTTAGAAGCGTTTGTCAAAGTTAGTCGTGATGCACAGCATGATGCGCGGCGTATGTTGGGGGTGTGCCGCGATATTACCCAGCAAAAAATGGATGAGTATGAAATTAACTTGTTGGCGTTTTATGACCCCTTAACCAAGCTGCCCAATCGTCGTTTGCTGATGGATAAGTTGAAACATGCCGTAGCGATGAGTGAGCATAGTCATAGCTATGGCGCAGTGCTGTTTTTGGATTTAGATAACTTCAAAAAGCTCAACGATACGCACGGCCATGATGTGGGTGATTTGTTGCTGTTAGAAGTTTCTACTCGCCTGCGCAGTTGCTTGCGTGAAGGCGATACCGTGGGACGACTAGGCGGTGATGAGTTTGTGGTGATTTTAGAATCGTTAAGCAACCACGAAGAGTTGGCGATGCACCAAACCGAGTTGGTCGCCGAAAAAATTACCCGTATTTTGGCTAAGCCTTATGAGCTGGATGAATATCTGTATCAAAGTAGTGGCAGCATGGGCGTAAGCCTATTTTTAGGGCATCAAAGTTCGGTTGATGAATTGCTTAAACATGCCGATAGCGCGATGTATCAAGCCAAGGCTGCGGGGCGCGGGGTGTTCCGTTTTTATGATGCCGAGATACAAAAGCAAATCGAACAACGCGACGTATTAGAGAGCGATTTACGCGCGGCAGTAGAGCGCGCCGATGAGCTGCAACTGTATTATCAAATCCAAATGGACAGCAATGAGCGTGTGTTAGGTGCAGAAATTTTATTGCGCTGGATGCACCCGCAAAAGGGCATGGTTTATCCCGATGAATTTATTACTTTGGCGGAAGAAAGCGGTCTAATTGTGCCCATTGGCGATTGGATTTTGAAACGCGCGGTAGTGCAGCTAAAAGTCTGGCAAGACAACCCTGCGATGCGTCATCTCAAGCTCGCCGTAAATGTGAGCGAAAAGCAATTTAGTCGTGCTGACTTTGTCGAAAAATTAAAACGTTTGCTGCAATTTACGGGGGTTAATCCAGCGCAGTTGAAGCTCGAATTAACTGAAAGTTTGATGCTGGAAGACATCGACAGCGTGGTAGAAAAAATGCAGCTACTTAAAAAAATCGGCGTGCAATTTTCTTTGGATGATTTTGGTACTGGCTATTCGTCGTTGTCGTATTTGAAGAAACTACCCTTAGACCAAATCAAAATTGACCAATCATTTGTGCGCGATATTTCTACTGATCCCAATGATGCCGCTATTGTAGAAATGATTATCGCCATGTCGAAATCGCTGCAACTCAACGTTATCGCGGAAGGTGTTGAAACCACTGGGCAGCGCGACTTTTTATACCATCACGGCTGCCACGCCTACCAAGGCTATTTGTATGGCAAGCCTGTCTGTTTAGAAGATTTTGTCGCGCTGGTGCAAACGACCGTCGCGAACTACCCCATAGCAAGTGAGCTGGCGTTACGGACTTAACTATGGGCGATAAAAAAGGCAGTCATCACGACCGCCTTGTTGTTTATAAATCGCTAAATTTAGCCTAGTAATGCCTTTACCATGTCGCGTTCCGCTGTTAATTCGCGATAGCTTTCTTCCATGTGGCGACGACCCAGTTCGCTAACCGGCAAACCTTGCACGATGCTGTAGTGCCCGTTCTTGCAGGTCACGGGAAAACCATACAACACGCCTTCGGGTATGCCGTAGCTGCCATCCGATGGCACGCTCATAGTGACCCAATCGTTGTGGTGCGAGCTCAACAGCCAGTCGTGAATATGCGTTACCGCCGCGTTCGCCGCACTTGCTGCACTGGATAACCCCCGCGCTGCAATTACTGCCGCGCCACGTTTTTGCACGGTAGGAATAAATTCAGTTTCGACCCAATTGGGGTCTTGCAAAATGTCGCGCACCAAGCGTCCGCGAATTTCAGCGTGATCTAAATCGGGATATTGCGTGCCCGAATGATTGCCCCAAATAATCATTTTTTTCACATCGCGAATCGGCTGAAATAATTTTTGCGCGACTTGTGCAATGGCGCGATTGTGGTCAAGGCGCATCATCGCGGAAAAATTACGCGGGTCTAAATCAGGCGCATTTTTCATCGCAATTAACGCGTTGGTATTGGCTGGATTGCCAACGACTAAAACCTTGACGTTGCGTGCGGCATATTCGTTGAGCAGCTTGCCTTGCGCAGAAAAAATTGCGCCATTCGCCTCTAATAAATCTTTGCGTTCCATGCCAGGGCCGCGTGGACGTGCGCCAATGAGCAGCGCGATTTCGGTATCTTTGAAGGCAACTTTAGGGTCGGCGGTGATGATGACTTGTTGCAATAAAGGAAACGCGCAATCTTCCAATTCCATTTGTACGCCGTGCAACATGGCTTGCGCTTGTGGCAAATCGAGCAACTGCAAAATCACAGGTTGCTCGCGTCCCAACATATCACCATTGGCGATGCGAAATAAGGTGGCGTAGCCGATTTGTCCTGCCGCGCCAGTGATGGTGATGCGTATCGGTGCTTTCATTTTTATCTCCTCCTAAAATTGATGAGCATCATAGTCATTTTCAAAAGTTTCGTTTTATAAAATGCAGAATAACTGTGTGCGCGGGCGAATCGCTGCGTCGCGCGCTACTCGCAACCTTCGCCTATCAAATCTAGGTGTGATGTCTCGGTTGCTCCGTTCCGTGTTCCTTGCGCTTCATCCTGCTCGACGAGTTATTAAATTTTTTGTTTAGTTTTATCGCGGCAAATTAAAGGTGTACGATTGCGCAAATTTTTCCTGCGGGCATTGCGCGATTATGAATAAAAAACGTCCTAAACATTTAGCATTACATCTCATCAAATTACCGCTTCCTGGCATTATTTCTATCCTGCATCGCGTCTCAGGCTTGATGCTATTTTTTGCGTTGCCGCTGTTGCTATTGATGCTGCAAATGTCGTTGCGCTCTATTGAGACTTATACCGAATTACAAACGCTATTGGCGCATCCTTTGAGTAAGGTGGCGATGCTGGTTGTGCTGTGGGGATTTTTGCATCACTTCTGCGCGGGGCTGCGTTATTTGGCGATTGATTTGCACTACGTTAAAAGTCTCAAAGACGCGCGTAATAGCAGCAAAATTGTGCTGCTGGTGAGCTTGAGTTTGACGATTATTTTGGGAGCGAAATTATGGTAAATCGTATCGTGGTCGGCGCGCATTACGGCTTGCGCGATTGGCTGATACAGCGTGTTAGTGCGCTGGTGATGGTGATTTATAGCGTGAGTTTGGCGGGTTATTTATTGCTGCAAAATCACTTGGATTACGACGTATGGACGGGGCTGTTTGCTAATCTCGCCATGCGTACCTTCAGCTTGTTATTTTTACTCGCGCTGTTTTATCACGCCTGGATTGGCATCCGCGACATCGTGATGGATTATGTCAAGCTCGCCAGTATGCGGCTGGTGATACACACGTTAGTGGTGTTAGCGTTAATCGTCTATACGATTTGGTCAGTGCAAATTTTGTGGGGTATGTAGCATGGCAATGGCAAAAAGAACGTTTGATGTAGTGGTGGTAGGCGCGGGCGGTTCGGGAATGCGCGCGGCGTTGCAGTTGGCGCAAGCGGGGCTTAAAGTCGCCGTACTGTCCAAAGTGTTCCCAACGCGCTCGCACACCGTCGCTGCGCAAGGTGGTATCGCGGCTTCCTTGGGCAATATCGGCGAGGATAATTGGCTGTGGCACATGTATGACACGGTGAAAGGTTCGGACTATTTAGGCGATCAAGATGCGATTGAGTTTATGTGCCGCGCCGCACCCGAAGTGGTGTATGAGTTAGAGCATTTCGGTATGCCGTTCGACCGACTCGATAGCGGCAAAATTTACCAACGTCCGTTTGGCGGACACATGCAAAGTTTTGGTAAAAATCCCGTCGAACGCGCTTGCGCGGCGGCCGATAGAACCGGTCACGCGATGCTGCACACGCTGTATCAACAGAACGTCAAAGCCAATACCAACTTTTTTATCGAGTGGATGGCGTTGGATTTAATTCGCAACGAAGCGGGTGATGTGTTGGGCGTGACCGCGCTCGAAATTGAGACTGGCGAGACCATGATTTTTCATGCGCGCGCGACGCTTTTTGCCACGGGTGGCGCAGGGCGCATTTTTGCTTCCAGCACCAACGCGTTTATCAATACTGGCGATGGTCTCGGTATGGCGGCGCGCGCGGGCATACCGTTGGAGGACATGGAGTTTTATCAATTTCATCCGACTGGTGTGTACGGCGCGGGCGTGTTGATTACCGAAGGCGTGCGTGGCGAGGGCGGTTATTTGGTGAATAAAGACGGGGAGCGATTTATGCCCAAATACGCACCGAATGCCAAAGATTTGGCCAGCCGCGATGTGGTGTCGCGCGCTATGACCATTGAGATTAACGAAGGTCGTGGTTGTGGGCCTCACGGCGATCATGTCATGTTGAAACTCGATCATTTAGGCGACGATGTCATCAAGCAACGTCTGCCAGGCATCCGCGAAATCGCGCTGAAATTTGCCCACGTTGACCCTGCGCACGCGCCGATTCCCGTGGTGCCGACCGCGCATTACATGATGGGCGGCATTCCTACCAATGTGCATGGACAAGTGGTTGCGCCGTATAAAACCAGCCCAGACGAAGTGGTGCATGGTTTTTATGCGGTGGGCGAATGCGCCTGTGTGTCGGTGCATGGTGCGAATCGTTTGGGCTGTAATTCTTTACTGGATTTATTGGTGTTCGGTCGCGAAGCGGGCAAGCAAATTATCGAAGATTTGAAAGCGCATCCGCATGTGTTGCCGTTGCCTGCTGATGCGGGTGAATTTTCACAAGCGCGTTTGGCGCGTTTAGACAATCAAACCAGCGGCGAAAGCGTTGCTGACGTGGGCGATGCGATGCGACGCGTGATGCAAAAACATTGTGGCGTGTTTCGCTTTCCTGAGCTTATGGCAGAAGGCGTAGCACAAATTAAACAAGTCGCGGCGCGCGTGGCGACGACGCAAATCAACGATAAAAGTCGTGTTTTCAACACCGCGCGCATCGAAGCCTTGGAGCTGGATAATTTAATCGAAGTCGCGCAAGCCACCATGATTGCCGCCGAGGCGCGTCGTGAGAGTCGGGGCGCACATGCGCGTGAAGATTTTCCCGAACGCGACGATGTCAAATGGCTCAAGCACAGCTTGTATTTTAAGGAAGGCCACCGACTCGATTACAAACCCGTGCGCCTCAAACCCTTAACCGTAGATTCTTTCCCGCTTAAAGCGCGGGTCTATTAAAAACGCCATCATTTATTCGTAAAGTCTGCGTAAAATTTTTAAGGTCTGACTATGAAATTCCAAATTTATCGCTATAACCCTGATACTGACAGCGCGCCTTATATGCGTGATTACGAACTGGCTTTGCCAGCGGGCGACATGATGTTGTTAGATGCGATTTTGTTGTTGAAGCAGCAGGACGACAGTTTGAGTTTGCGCAAATCTTGCCGCGAAGGGGTGTGTGGTTCGGATGCCATGAACATCAATGGCCGCAATGGTTTGGCGTGTATCACGCCACTGTCATCACTTAAACAACCTATCGTGTTGCGCCCGTTGCCAGGCTTGCCCGTGATACGCGATTTGATTGTCGATATGACGCAGTTTTTTAAGCAATATCATTCCATTAAACCGTATCTGATAAACAACAATCCGCCGCCTGAAACCGAGCGTTTGCAATCGCCTGCCGAGCGCGAACATCTGAACGGCTTGTACGAATGTATTTTGTGCGGCTGTTGCACCACTGCCTGCCCTTCGTTTTGGTGGAATCCTGATAAATTTGTTGGTCCTGCGGGCCTGTTGCAAGCCTATCGTTTTATCGCTGATACACGCGATGAAGCGACTGCCGAACGCTTGGATGATTTGGAAGATCCGTACCGCTTATTTCGTTGTCACACCATTATGAATTGCGTTGATGTGTGTCCTAAAGAACTCAATCCGACCGAAGCGATAGGCAAAATTAAAGACATGATGATTAAGCGCGTGGTATGAAAAACCAGATTGAGGCAGCAGGATTGCGGATGCAGGATTCCAGATTAAATAACGCGGATTCAGTTAGATCCGCCACAGCGGGTTTGCCGAATCCCGCATCCTTAATCCCGAATCCTGTGGTTCTAAAAAGAATGCAATGGCGGGCGCGGCGCGGTTTGTTGGAACTGGATTTATTCTTACAACCGT
>JAVHQO010000028.1:0-4805 GCA_036171175.1 Gallionella sp. | reverse complement strand
TACCAAGCGGCTTTATACGCGTACTGAATTGGGGTCGTCAAGCGAATTTTTCATGATGTGCATTATTTATTGAAATGAGGCTGTTTTGACAGGGCTTCTGTTACCTCTTTGCCTATACCGCGATACCCTGTAAAACAGCCGTGCATATCAAACATCGGCTCACCACTCACCATCAAATATTGCTGTGCGCCATTGCTCAGGGTACGGCTATAAACAAAATCCAAAAACGGACGGCGAGCCGCCAAATACGCATCGAGTACAGCGCGCTCTGCCTCATTCCAATGCGCACCCGCGACGAAATGTGTTTTACCCTCGGTTTCATCGACTTGTATGCCTAGCATTTCCATAACGGGACCAAACATTTTAGTAAAGTGACCCTGCTCGTCTTGCTCCCAATACCAGTCCGAAGAGAGTTCGGTGAGACGGCGAAAACGCGCTTCGCTGATGCTCAATTCCGCCGTACGCTCACGCACCGTTTGTTCTAACTCGCGATTATGCTGTTCGAGTTTTTTGTACAATAAACGCACCTCCAGCATATTGTGTATGCGCGTTTTGACCTCGACCAAATCAAAGGGCTTGGCAATGAAATCTTTTGCGCCCGCCGCCAAGGCACGCAGCTTGTGATCGGGTTGCGCGGTAATCACCAAGACCGGTAAATACGCGTCGGTTTCGATTTCTTTAAGTCCTTGCATTACCTGAAAACCATCCATACCGGGCATCAACAAATCCAACAAAATAAGATCGTAATGGTAACGGCGATGCAACTCGCAAACTGCATAAGGATCGGTGGTCGAAGCGATGCAGGCATAGCCGACATCCCGCAACATTTCAGCTAACAACAGCACGTTTGCGGGCTGGTCATCCACAATCAAAATGCTGGCATTGAGAATTTCTGTTTGGCTAATCATGGTGTGGCTCCGATGGAATTTCGCCCTTTTTAGCTTGACTGACAAGCTGTAGCGCTTGGTCTAGTGCAAACATAAATTCAGCGATTTTTATAGGCTTGGTGAGATAGCGAAAAAAGCCTTGCTCCAAGCCTTTTTCAATGTCGCGCAGCATCGCATTGGCACTCAATGCAATCACTGGAATATGCTGGGTGGTAGGGTCTTCATGCAGAATTTGCATGGCTTGCACGCCGCTCATACCAGGCAAATTGATGTCCATCAAAATCACATCGGGCAGCTCGGCATGCGCGAGAGCTATCCCCAATTTACCGTCGCGCGCGCTGAGTAAACGTAGCTGCGGATGACCTTCAATAATTTGCTCGACCAACATCAAGTTAGCCGGATTATCTTCGACATACAGCAAGGTGCGCGGTGCGGCGTTGGCAGGGATAGAAGGCATTCTTGCTGCCGCCAGCGTAACCTCGGCACTCAACACCGGCGTGACATCGCGCTTCAGCTCTACCCAGAACTCACTGCCCACCCCGACCACGCTGGACACTCCTATTGTGCCGCCCATCAGCTCGACCAATTGTTTGGTCACCACCAAACCAATACCCGTTCCTTCCTCGCTACCAATTTCTTGCCCCAGACGGTTGAACGGCTGAAATAATTGCGCCAATTGTTCCGCACTCAAACCTGTGCCGCTGTCTTTGATACTGATGCGCAAATAAGCGGCATTCAGCACCCGACATTCGACCGTGACCGTGCCGTGTTCGCGGTTATATTTAATCGCATTCGACAGCAAATTGATGATGACTTGTTTGACGCGCGTGCGATCGGCATAAGCAAAACAATCTTTATCTATCGGCAAAAAGCGCACATGGATGCCGTGTTGTTGTGCTTGCGACTCAATCATTTCCTGACATTCGTGCAGCACTTCTTGCATCGCCACCGGTTCATGCGACAAGGATAATTTTCCCGATTCAATTACTGCCAAATCCAGAATCTCGTTAATCAATTCGAGCAAATACCAGCCCGCTTTAATAATCTGTTGCAAGCGCAAAACTTGCGTAGGCGTAGGCGCGGGAGAGCCAACTTCGAGCAACTGCGCAAACCCTAAAATAGCGTTCAGCGGTGTGCGTAATTCGTGACTCATCCGCGACAAAAAAACTGACTTGGCGAGATTAGCTTTTTCTGCCACAGATTTGGCACTTTGCAACTCGACGTTTTTTTCCTGTAGGGCTTCATAGAGCTGCGCGCGCTCGGTTTCCACCTGCTTGCGCGCGGTGTTATCCGTGCCTATCAACAAATATCCGATTACCGCGCCTTGCGCGTCACGCAAAGCGGCGACCGACACGACCGCCGGAAAACGGCTGCCATCTTGGCGGATATAGGTCAGCTCATAAATATCTTCAATGCCGCGCATCGCCTTAAATACCAAGGCTTCAAAGCCCGGTGTAATCGGCGTGGCGAGTTCGACACTCAAGGCTTGTGCGCGCGCAACCACCTCTTGCGGATCGGAAATATCGGCGGGGGTAATTTTGTTAATGACATCCACAGCGGCGTAACCCAACATGCGCTCCGCACCCACGTTGAAAATTTGTATCACCCCTTTCGCATCGGTGGCGATACTGGAAAAATTGGCACTATTGAGTATCGCCGTCTGTAGCGCGCCTGTTTTCAAAATGGCTTTTTGACGACGATCTTCCAGCGTTGTGGCATTCAAATTAACACTGTCACGAATTTTATTAGGCATGATTTTCCTTGGTTGTAAGCGGCTTATTGGGCAGCTGGTGCATCACTTAATAAACGCTGAAATTCTTTTTTGACCACGAGATAACATTCACACACTTGCGCCTCCAAACCAGCTCGATTCAGCACCGTGATGTGTCCTCGGCGATAACGAATCAAGCCCATGCGTTGCAGATTACTGGCGGCTTGCGTAATCCCTTCGCGACGCACGCCCAACATGCTGGCGATCAGCTCTTGCGTCATAGTCAATTCCAAAGCGGGTACACGATCTAGCGTTAACAATAGCCAGCGACACAGTTGTTGCTCGATGGAATGATGCCGATTGCATACAGCGGTTTGTGCCATCTGCGTCATCAAGGCTTGGGTATAACGCAACAACAAACGCATCAACACCCCGGCGCGATTAAATTCATCCATCAACGCTTTAATCGGCAGCCGATAACCATAGCCGCCCAGTTGCACCGTGGCGAGACTGGGTGTGGTGTTGCCGCCCATAAAAATTGCCGTACCCAACACGCCTTCATTGCCCACGCCGGCGATTTCTGCGGATGCGCCATCGGCCATCACGTAGTGCAGCGAAACGATTGCGCTGCTGGGGAAATAGACATACCGCAACTGCGCGCCCGATGCGCACAGTGCCTCGCCGAGCGGCATCGCAACGTGTTCCAAATGCAGTGCAAGACGGGCAAAAATCTCCGCTGGCAGCGCGGCCAGTAAATGATTTTTTTGAGGAGCGTCGATGTTAGAACACTGCATTTATCGACCTTTGGATAAGCGTTACGGGAAGCAATCAATTGCGATAACGCGCTGCGCCCATGCTTATAACACCTTATGCCGACCACGTTGGATAAGACTTCACCGCCCTCAAAAAAACATGGCGGTGCAAGGCCGTAAAAAATTGCGCGCTATGTGCGTTAGCGCACCGAACAAAGGCTGCGTTGCGCCGAAACTCCGTCTTGCCTTGGTGCAACACATCAAGATTAGTCGCTAGTAAATACTCGTTGGCGACTACCTAAATCTCAATAGAGATTTCTATTCAGGAGTAACAAAATGAAAACTTCAACAAAAAATATACTTAAACCTGTACTCGGTATCACGGCGGCATTATTGGTCGCAACTTTTGCAGGATGCGGTGGCAGTAGCAGTAGTGTCGCCCCGGCTGCCAATACTCAACCCGTGGTGATTGCGCCAACCGTTCCTGGTGCGGGTACTGGGCTGGGTGGCTTAGGTAAAGGACCTGCACCTGTGCTGTTAGGCGCGGCAGGAAATTATGTCATTCTGGCAAAGTCAGCTATCTCTACCGTTCCTACTTCCGCCATCACGGGTAATTTAGGCTTGAGTCCAGCCGCTGCTAGCTTCATTACGGGCTTCACCTTGGTGGCTGATCCGACCAATGTGTTTGCCACTTCGACTCAGGTCACCGGACAAATTTTTGCGGCCAACTACGCTGTGCCTACCCCTAGTAACTTAGGTACAGCGGTGCTCAATATGGGGACGGCTTATACCGATGCGGCAGGACGTGCAGCGGATTACACCGAGTTGGGTGCAGGTAATATCGGCGGTATGACGATTGTTCCAGGTACTTACAAATGGAGCAGCAATGTGTTGATTCCAACAGATGTCACCTTGAATGGTGGAGCTAACGATGTGTGGATTTTCCAAATCGCTGGGGGTATTACCCAAGCCAATGCCGCGAAAGTGATTTTAACGGGCGGTGCATTGCCTAAAAACGTATTTTGGCAAACCTTTGGTGCGGTGTCGGTCGGTACCACAGCACACATGGAAGGCGTAATTTTGTCGCAAACCTCGATTACCTTGAAAACGGGCGCATCGGCTAATAGTCGTTTATTGGCACAAACAGCGGTGACCTTGCAAAGTAACGCTGTGACACAACCCGCACCCTAAAACTCGTGGTTGTTAAGCTCAATAAAAAGCCGTCTTAGGACGGCTTTTTTTATGTGTGCATGAACAAGGCAATAACAGCGTAACGCGCAAACTTGCCGATCGCCATGAACAGCGCAGCTTGCCACCAACTTAAACGCAACCAACCTGCCGCCACACACAACGCGTCTCCCAGCAGCGGAGTCCACGCTAACAGCAACACAGGCGTGCCATAACGCTGCACTTGGTCGATGTGTTTGAGTGTTTTATTTGGCGGCAACATGCGTC
>JAVHQO010000027.1:0-1037 GCA_036171175.1 Gallionella sp. | reverse complement strand
AGGCAATAAAAAAGGCAGCCTAGGCCGCCTTTTTTGATGCGCTGTTACTAACTTACAAAGTTAGTAATCAGGTCAAGCCTGAAATTAAGCAGCCGCTTTAGTACCGTATTTTTGACGGAACTTATCAATACGACCTGCCGTATCCATAATTTTTTGCGTGCCAGTGTAGAACGGGTGGCATTCAGAACACACTTCGACACCGAGTGTCGGTTTAGTCATCACTGATTTAGTCTTGAAGCTATTACCACAGCTGCAAGTAACGGTGATTTCTTGATAATTTGGGTGAGTATTTTCTTTCATTTTATTTTCCTAGCTAAGTTAGGTGCGGCGGGTGTACGCACTTTTTGGGTTTACACGACGGCGCGCATTATCCATACAAAGCACACCCTAGGCAAATTTATTCTTGGTGCTATTTTCAATACGACAAGCAGCCGTCAAGCCGTCCTGTATTGTCGATACACAATAATTTTAGGCAAAAAAAATGGGCAACCTTGCGATTGCCCTAAGAGGAGGAGAGTATGAAAAGAGTCGTTACCAACTCAGAACTTCAGCACTCGGAACGAACTATAGCCATCCCGCTCCACAAAGCCTATATGCTTGAATGCCTATATACAATGGCTGATAACGGTTTAAGCAGCGAGGGCTTGCTTGAGTTCACCGCTTTGATACATCTCGGTCATGATGTCCGAACCCCCAACAAATTCACCCTTGATATACAACTGCGGAATGGTTGGCCAGTTGGCATAATCCTTAATGCCTTGGCGAATCGCCTCGTCTTGCAACACATCCACGGTAAATAAGTCCGTCACGCCGAGCGCGTTCAGAATGCGGATTGCATTTGCCGAAAATCCGCATTGCGGAAACTTCGGGTTGCCTTTCATATACAGCACCACAGCGTGCGTGGTGACTTGTTCGTGGATGCGTTTTTGCGTATCAGTATTCATTGCGTTTACCTAAGTGATTACCCGAATTAAATAGTCGGGAATTGTAGTGATTGCAAGGGTCATGCGTCAAGCAAGATGCGTAACATTTAAGCG
>JAVHQO010000026.1:0-1037 GCA_036171175.1 Gallionella sp. | reverse complement strand
GGTCAATAGTAAAACGACGGAGATACTGGTGCCACAGACCGTGTAGTTCAGGGAAGGTTTGTCCAGTCCAGATCAGCCAAAAGGGCTGGTGGTGGCGCTCAGGCGTGAGGGGTTCGACCCGAATCAGATGCATCGGATGGGCAGGCGATTGATAGAAATGAAGGCTCGACCACCGTTGTAATCGCACCCGTCCGAGTCGCTCAGAGTCAACCTGTAAGTCTTGCTCGGCAGGCCACCAACTCTGTGCATCGTTAAGTTTGAATTTTGCCCCATGCTTGCGGGGTCGTCCTTTGCCCCCATAGGCAGGCGGAGCCGCATAGAGGACTCGATTGGGACGGACTCGAATCAGTTTGTCACAGGCAATATCGGCTGTTTGGCGGATGAAGGGCGCACAGCCATACTCAGAGTCCCATAGGCTCAGGGGTCGTGTGTTCAGTTGCTCGCATACGGTTTTGAGTTGGCTCACCGCTTTGCTAATGGGACTGTCAAAACTGGTGATGCGTTCATGCAATAACGGCAGCGCCCAACTGCCCTTGCCTTCAGGAATCCACGCCAAGGTGCTGTAGCCTTGACCCACGGTCACGGGGCTACTCCCGCTCAAAGGTTGCGCTTGATGTTCATAGGTGCGGTCTTTTAGCGTTCTGGCATAGGGCCGTGACCAGTTTGTGTGGTCTCCGGCCATCACACACAGTTGTTGTTGAGGCACGTGGCGCAGATACAGCTTCATTAACTTTTGAGCCGGCGGTTGACTGTCCTGCACGCACGCGTAAGCGCTCGACCATTGCCGTCGAAACACCGCAGATAATGTCAGTTCCGCAAAAGATGACACGCTGCGACTCACCAAAACCGCGTCCATCAGGTCAAAGATCCCATCTCGCCCATTCCCTAAAACCCCATAGACCGATTGCCGAAATCCTTTGAGCTGATCCAAACTAGTCATAGTCAATGTCGGAATTGTGGTTAATCTCCAGCATCGACTATCGAGCGACTGCTATTCAACAGCAGTCGCTCTTTTTCCCACCTAGTCTAAACTCCAG
>JAVHQO010000025.1:0-4857 GCA_036171175.1 Gallionella sp. | reverse complement strand
CGTCAGCACGCAGCACAAAAGCTTGGCCGGGTTCGGCATCTTCAGTCAAACCAGCAGATCTGATGACATCAGCCACGGTTTTGCCAGTCTTGTAGATGAACACATTTTCATTGTTGACCGAGCCAAAGGCCGAAACAAAGCCAGGTGTGCTGGGTATCATGATGCGGTCACCATCTTCAAGTGGCAGGTCGGGCAGGGCGGCAAGTGTTTGGCCGCGTGGGTCAAGTTCCAAGGCCATGCGACCATTGCTCTTGAATGATTTAAGTCGCTCAATTTGCGCTCGAAGTTGAACTTGTTGAACCTGCAGAATGGTTGAAGTCTGGTCAATGCCGTTGTTGGTGCTGGTACGGTTGGCCACCAAACTACTTTGTTGAGAAAGCGACTGGGCTTCAAGGCGACGAATCAAACTGTCGAGATTTTCCTGTTGACGTAGCTTGACTGATTCGCGGCTGAGTTCTGTGCCAAATAAATAGGCTTGTGGGGTTAGCCCACCTATGCGTTTAAGGAACTTGGGCAGGGTTTCGCCGGGCTGAGTCTGGTAAACACCTGGTACAGCCACTTCACCCTCAACGCGCACCAATCTGGATTGACGCATTTGGGGTACGCGCAAATCACTCTGACTCAAAATGGTGACCACGTCGCCAGCCAGCAAGGGCAGGTTGTGAGCGGGGTCTTTTTGTAAAACGGCTTTGCCCAGATTGAAGGGTATCAGTTGTGTGCTGAGTGTGTTCCGGTCTAGTCGTTCTATGACGGCATATTCCCAATTGATTTGATCCACCATACCCCTGATTTGGTTGGATACGTTTCCACCAGCACCTTTGGCGGCTTCTGCATTTTGCACCAGCAAGTTTTTGCGCCTGTAGTAGTCGCTGGTGATCAGGGCATCGCGCTCGGGGATCAGGTCAAGAAGACACATGCCTTCAAACCAGCGGTAGCGCAAAGGCGCAGCTACCGTGCCTTGCAGGGTGACGGCGTTGCCAAAAGCCGGGCTAATGCCCAACAGGGTTAACACATCACCGTCTTTCAATGGCTGGTTAAGTCCACTGGCATCCAGCACAATCTCTTGCACTTGGCGGGGTGGGTTGCTGGTGCGTGTGATGCGTTCGAGTAATGCTTTTTGCGTTGTAGCCAAGGTAGGCACACCACCCCCCAGGTTCAAAACATCACCAATCGTGGTATTGCCGAAATTAAGTTCAAAAATGGCTGCTTGGTCAAAGGCACCTGTAATGGCCACTCGGGAACCCACTGGGGGGATAACAATCACATCACCAGCCAGCAAAGGCAGGTCTTTTGATTTGTCACCTTTGGCAATAAAGTCATATAAATCAATGGTGGTGATGGTTTTGCCGCCGCGTTTGAGTTCAATGGCACGCATGCTGCCATTGGCACTGGGGCCACCACTGGCAAACAGGGCATTCACCAGGGTGCTCAGGCTTGAAAGTTGAAACGTGCCTGGTTGCAAAGCCTGGCCCACCACATAAACCTGTATGCCACGCAAACGGCCCAAAGTGGCGCTGGCCTTAAAGTTGGTAAACACCTTGCTCAATTGCTGGGTAAGGTGGCTTTCAAGGTCTTTGACCGCAACACCAGCCAATGTCACGGGACCAATTTTCGGCAGATTGATTTGACCATTTCGGTCGATAACTAGGTTGGTGCTGAAATCCTGCGGGCCAGACACTTGTAAGGAGACTTCGTCACCGGGGCCCAGAATGTAGTTGTCTGGTGCGGGTGCCGCAGTATTGGTTGCATAAGCTTGCGGAGAGTTAAATAAATCACTACCGTAAACCGGCAAAAAGCGCCCCGTAGTTTCTTGCACAAAACGCTGGAATTGGTTGGGGCCAGATGTGCGCACAGGTGGGCGTGCAGTCGCATCCGCCGGTGCGTCAGGGCCATTTTTGCTGCTCGCCTTTGCCGCAGCTTGCTGAGCAATGTTGTTTTGTAGTGTATTGCTCAGCAGCAAAGAATTGGCATTGGAGCCTGTGGGGGCTGCACCAGGGACAGAACTTCCGGCATCTAACGGAGCAGTTGTACTTGTTGAGGTGATTCCCACAGCACCACCTGTGGAGACACTGGTTTGAGCCTGTATGCCATGGTTAAGGGAGAAGACCAACACAATTGCAAGTGTGGTTTTGCCAAAAAAATTCAGGTGTTTGTTCAAGAGCATGAGGTAACCGGTTTTAGGTTATGGGGCGAGGCAAGCAGAAACCCTCCCAGTTTGCTGCTTTCTATTTAAATTATATGGGCGAATACCTTAACTTTTCCAAGTAGGAAGAGTCCAAGAGTCCATCTATCTGGGTAAAGTTCCTCCTGGTTGGGATCAAATTTGATTAGCAAAAATCAGGCAAATGTTTCAGCCTGATCCCAAAGTGCAGCAGCTGAATCTTTGGCTGCCAAAAGCGGCAACCCTTCCAGCGGCCACTGAATACCTAATGCAGAGTCATTCCATAACAAGCTGCGCTCGGACTGGGGGTAGTAATAGTCGGTGGTTTTGTACAAAAACTCGGCACTCTCGCTAGTGACTAAAAAGCCGTGGGCAAAGCCTGGGGGCACCCAGAGTTGGCGTTTGTTGTCGGCAGACAGCACCACGCCAGCCCATTGGCCAAAAGTGGGGGAACTGCGGCGCAGGTCTACTGCCACGTCAAACACCTCACCTTGGGTCACGCGCACCAGCTTACCCTGGGGGTGCTGGATTTGGTAGTGCAGGCCACGCAGCACGCCTTTGGCGGATTTGCTGTGGTTGTCTTGCACAAACTGCACATCCAGGCCGGTGGCTTGGGCGAAGTCGCGCGCGTTGAAGCTCTCGAAAAAGAAACCACGCGCGTCGCCGAAGACTTTCGGTTCAAGGATCAGTACTTCTGGCAGTGTGGTGGGGGTAACGGTATAGGGCATGAAAAAGGTCTCTATCACTTGATAAACGGGCGCAAGTAGCTATGAAATTTGATTATTTCAGCAAACCCAACAAATATTGCCCATAGCCATTTTTGGCCAGGGGTATAGCCAGTTTTTGCACCTGGGCAGCGTCAATCCATCCTTGACCCAAGGCGATTTCTTCCGGGCAGGCCACTTGCAGACCCTGGCGCTTTTGCAGGGTGGCAATGAAGCTGGCTGCTTCCAGCAGGCTGTCGTGCGTGCCGGTGTCGAGCCAGGCGTAGCCACGACCCATCATCTCGACGCTGAGCTGGCCTTTTTCAAGGTAAACGCGGTTCACATCGGTGATCTCAAGCTCGCCACGGGCAGATGGCTTGATGTTGGCGGCAATGTCGCACACCTGGCTGTCGTAAAAATACAGGCCGGTGACGGCGTAGTTGCTTTTGGGTTGCTTGGGTTTTTCTTCGATGCTGATGGCGCGTTTTTGCGCATCGAACGCCACCACACCGTAGCGCTCGGGGTCGGTCACATGGTAGGCAAACACGCTGGCACCGGTTTGACGGGCGTTGGCGTGGGTCAGTTGTTTGATCAGATCGTGGCCATAAAAGATGTTGTCGCCCAGCACCAGGGCGCTGGGTTGGCCGGCCACAAAGTCACGGCCAATGATGAAGGCTTGCGCCAGGCCGTCCGGGCTGGGTTGCACTGCGTAGCTGATGTGCATGCCCCACTGGCTGCCATCACCCAATAAATCTGCAAAGCGCGGCGTGTCTTGCGGCGTGGAGATGATCAACACCTCGCGGATGCCTGCGAGCATCAGGGTGCTCAAGGGGTAATAAATCATGGGTTTGTCATACACCGGCATCAGTTGCTTGCTGACCGCTTGGGTCACCGGGTAAAGCCGCGTGCCGGAGCCGCCAGCGAGGATGATGCCTTTGCGTTGTGTCATTTTGAGATTCCCTTGAGTGAAGTAGGAGCCCAGCCCTCTGGGCGATTGAATGCGGATAGTGAAACCGCCTGGGCAAAAGCAGAAAAATCGGCCAAGTGATGCTTGGCAATGCTGTGCACCATGTGCCAGTTGATGGCCTCGTAGTTGTGCACGGCAATATTGCGAAAACCAACGGCTTTTTTCAGGTTTTGGGCAAGCATTGGCTCAATCAGGCGGCTTTGCGCCAGGATGTCAAAAGTTTGCCCCATCGTGTCGGGTGCAGGCACATTCATGCCGGAAATCAGATGGGCTCCAATATCCACACACAATTGAACGGCACGGCTCAGGTTGAGTGAAACAATGTCTTGCAGGTCAAAGTTGTCCGTCAGTTCGTCGGCACTTTCAGGGCAACGGGCTTCTATGCGCTGCACGCAGCGCCGCAAAGACTCAAGTTTCTGCTCAATTACTTCCCGATCCATGCTTCACGCCTTTCTGCCAAGACTCGGTTTTTGTAAGGCAAAAAATCTGCCTGATCAAACACATGCTGTGTGATGAGCTGCGCGTAAGCAGTGTCACTGCCGAGCAGACGCCTGCCATGTTTCAGAATTTGCCCCAGCAAGGGTTCTGACACCGTTTTCAAATCAATCAGATCGATGGGGCGACCGGTTTGTGTAGCCAGACTGTCAATCAATGCCATTTTTTCACCCTGGGTGAGTGGGCGTTGGGCTCCCACTGCGATGTCAAGGTCGCTGTCCGGGCGGGCTGTTCCTTGCGCCACTGAGCCAAACACCAGCGCTTGCTTCACAACCGGGAAGTTCAACAACACCTCACGCAGTTGGGTATCCACAGGGTTTTTGTCGGGAGTCATATTTCAGCCAGCATTCGGTTCACACCAGCTTGCCAGGGCGGCAGGGTTAGGTTGAAGGTGGTTTGCAGTTTATGGGTGTTCAGGCGCGAGTTGTACGGGCGCTTGGCAGGTGTGGGGAAGGCGCTGGTGCGCACGGGCAAAACTTCGGTTACTTTTAATTTAATAGCTGGTTGCACAATTTCTGCTTGGTCTAGAA
>JAVHQO010000024.1:0-4867 GCA_036171175.1 Gallionella sp. | reverse complement strand
TTGAATCCGCCCAATAAATAAGCCATCAAAATCGCACCTAAACCATCCACCAAGGTGGTGACGAGCGAGTATTTTTGGCTGGTATAAAAACCGCTATAAGCCAAAATAAACCAGCCTGTCGTTGCCCACAGCAACGCGAGCGCGATGAAAGCAAAGCGTGCCCAATTAGATTTGAGAGTTGGATTGCCCATAATTTACTGGGCTAGCTTTTGTAGCGTCGCTAAAAACTGCTCGGCATCTTGATAACCAAGCACACGCGCATCTTGCCTTTCCTCGCCCCGCACAGCGAAAAACAAGGTCGCGGGCGGACCAAACAGAGCATAGCGTTTGAGCAGGGCTTTATCCGCCGCGTTGTTGGCGGTTACATCAGCTTGTAGCAGCACAGCATTGCTGAGCTTGGCTTGTACCGCCGCGTTGCTAAAGGTGTCGCGCTCCATTTCTTTGCAGGACGTACACCAGTCGGCGTAAAAATCCAGTACGACCAACTTGCCTTGTGCAGCATGAATGCGTTCATCCAGTTCGTTAATATCTTTAATCCGCGTCCATTGCAGCGAGACACTTTGCGTTGCACCGCCCAACGCCCCCAAAGGTCGCAAAATGTCTTTAGCCCCCGACAACGCACCGATTAAATAGGCAATGCCAAGCAATAGCAGCAACACCCCGCTGCCTTTTCGGAACTTTTGCCAGCCATGCGCATAACTCGCCAACGGGGTAAATACTTGCAAATAGGCCGAAGATAAAATCAATAACGCACCCCACAGCAACATTTGCACACCGATGGCGACGACAGGATGAATAATCCAAATCGCCAGCCCTATCAGCATCACGCCAAATACCTTTTTCACCGACTCCATCCAGCCGCCCGCTTTGGGCAATAAAAATCCAGCCGAACTACCGATGAGCAATAACGGTGCGCCCATCCCCAAAGCCAAGGTAAATAGAGCAATGCCACCTAGCACGGCATCATGCGTTTGACTGATGTAGAGCAATGCGCCCGCCAAGGGCGCAGCGACGCAAGGTCCCATAATGATGGCGGAGAGCGCGCCCATCATAAAAACGCCGCCAATATGCCCGCCGTGTAGTTTGTTGCTGGTATCGGTGAGCTTGCTTTGCAAGGCGGCAGGTATTTGTAATTCGTAAAAGCCGAACATGGACAACGCCAACACCACGAATACGGCGGCGAAACTACCCAGCACCCACGGCGTTTGCAACGCGCTCGACAACAGCTCGCCCGACAAACCCGCTGCCACCCCTGCCCCCGCATAAGTCAGTGCCATGCCCAACACATACGCGGCTGACAAAACAAACGCGTGTAGCTTGGTTAACTGCGCGCCGCGCCCGACGATGATGCCCGACAAAATCGGCACCATCGGAAATACGCACGGCGTAAATGCCAATAGCAGCCCCGCGCCAAAGAAGAAACTCACAATCAACCAAAAACTGCCGCCGCGTAACAAAGTAGCGATTTGCGAATTTTCATTGACGCTGGCTGGCGGCACTGCAATGCGTGCATTTGCGGCAAGTTCACTTAACTTAACCGTCAGCGTTTTTGCTATGGGTGGATAGCACAAGCCCTGTTCGCTACAGCCCTGATATTCGGCTATGAGGGTGACGCTATCTTGCCCAGCAGGGGCGGCGATGGCGAGCTGCGCCGCAAAGCCTTGATGAAACACCTGCACTTTGCCAAAGTTGCGATCTTGCTTGGTTTCGCCTAGCGGCATATCAACTTTGCTGAGCGTAAAAGTGTTATCAGCAGGCTTGAAACTAATCTGCTCACGATACAAATAGTAGCCTGGCGTAATAGTGAAATTCGCTTGCAAGATGCGCGCATCGACCGCGTTAATGTTGAGCTGAAACGCCTGATCAGGCGGTAAAAACGTCGCTTTAGACTTGCCCGACAAGCCTTCCAAAAAGCCATCGGCATGCGCCGTGACGCTGAGTAAAACGCAAAATAATAAGGCAAAAAAACGCATCATTTTTCCTCGTGGTGTGAAGGGGGTTCTAGAAATTCAAATATCTAAGTAAGACTAGGCGCGAACAAAAAATCACGACGACGAATATAGCTAATATGTGAGGAGATATTTTTTGTGAGCAACGCCGTATTACGACGAGATTTGGATTTATAGAGTCCCCTGTATTTCGATTTCGCTGGCTACCCATGCTAAGTACGCAGGCAAACCGAGCGTGACAGGCAAGGCAATAATTTCGGGTAATTCGTAAGGATGTGCGGCGCGAATCAGCTTCTCTAATTGTGGGTACGCGGCGCGCGTGGTTTTAATCAGCAACGGAAACTCGTGTGCCGTGACAATTTTTTCTTGCCATAAATAGGTCGAAGTGCATTGCGCCAGTTGGTTCACACAGGTCGCTGAGCGCGACTGAATAATATGCTCCGCCATTTTTTTGGCAGACTTGGCATCAGGTAAATTGGTCATCACTAGCAGCATTTCACTCATTGTGCCTCCTGCTATTTAGAAAAACGTAAACCCAGTTGCAGCAACTCATCCCACACGTCGCCCTGACGCAAACCTTTAATGGTTTTGTCCACACGCCCCGCGTGTTGGATGGCCGCATTGATGTGCGGCAGCTTGATGCGGCGCGTGGCGTTTTCTATGAGCCCGACATTCGCACCCCAGATGCGCGCTTCGCGAATGGCACTATTGACGTTGCCGCCGCGCTGCAAAATTTGCAACACTTTACCAAGTTTGCGGATGTCTTCGGTCATCGCCCACAGCACTAACACCGTCGCAGTGCCTTCGGCTTGCAAGCCATCGAGGATGCGGGCAAAACGTGCGGTATTGCCAGTCAACATCGCCTCGGATAGTTTAGTAATGTCAAAGCGCGACACGTCCATCACCACATCTTTAACTTGCTCAAAACTCAATACGCCAGCGGGATACAGCAAGGCGAGTTTTTGCACTTCTTGAAACGCCGCGAGCAAATTACCTTCCGATTTATCCGCTAAAAATTCCAGTGTGGCGGTGTCGCTGCTTTGTCCTTGACGGCGCAATCGTCCCGCTAACCAAGCAGGCAGTGCGTGACGCGGAATATCGTCAGCAGACACGATGACGGCTTGCGCTTGCAAAGCGGCGAACCATTTGCTTTTTAATCCGGTGCTGTCGAGCTTCGGCAAGCTGATTAAAGTCAAAATATCAGGGCTCAGATTCGCGGTGTAATTTTGCAATGCCTGCCCGCCTTCCAGCCCAGGCTTGCCAGTCGGAATGCGAATGTCGATGACTTTGCGTTCCGAGAAGAGCGACATACTTTGTGCGCTATTTTGCAATTCCGCCCATTTGAAGTATTGCTCTACCACAAACGTTTCGCGCTCGGCATAGCCCGCATTGCGCGCCGCCAAACGAATGCTATCCGCCGCCTCAACCGCCAATAACAGCGCGTCGCCCATCACCACATACAGCGGTTTTAATCCTGCTGTAAGGTGGCGCGCTAAGTCGTCGCTGCTGATAGTGGGCATGGGTTTATGGCTCGATTTGCATTTTTGCGTGACTTAAACGACGCACAATTTGCTGCACCATGTCCGTGCGCATACTGTTGTAGAGCAAGGCTTCTTCGGCTTCTTTTGCCAAAATTTTGGTGTCGTCGTAAGAGTAATCGCGCTCAATCGACAGCTCTTCGGCGCGTATCCAATCGTGCTGCGCATTGTCATCCGCACGCAATGACACCAGCATCCGCAACTTGAATTCACTGACCCGCCCCGTGCCACCCAAGGTCAAAATCTGCTTATCGGTTTGCTCGCTGACGATATGCAAAATCACCTCGGCTTGCGCCGCGCTGCTGGCAAGTTGCAATTTATTGGCGATTAGATTGCGGCGTAGCTCGTTGATAAAAGGCGTGTTGAGATTGGGCGCATCGAGATAAATCGACTTGAACGGCATCCCTGCCTGACCGCGCAAATGAAAGCCGCAGCCACTTAAAGCGGCGATAAGAACAGCCAAAATCAGCGCGCGTAATTTCATCACATCACCACATTGATCAAGCGACCTGGCACAACGATGACCTTCTTCACCGTTCCGCCCGCAAGCTGTTTTTGCACCGCTTCGTGGGCGAGGGCTAAAGTTTCTAGCGTAGCTTTGTCCGTGTCTTTTGCGACGCGCAAACTGCCGCGCAATTTACCGTTCACTTGTATCACCAGCTCGAGTTCGTTTTGCACCAAAGCACTCTCATCCACGCGCGGAAATGCCTGCTCAACTAAGCGTGTGCCAGGGCGTAATTCCGCCCAAATTGCATCGCTGATATGCGGCGCAATTGGCGACAGCAACAGCACCGCCGTTTCTAAAACTTCTTGCACCACGCTGCGCTCCACGGCCGTGTTCGCGTCAAATTTTGCCAAAGCGTTGAGCAACTCCATGATGGCGGCGATGGCGGTGTTGAAAGTTTTGCGGCGACCATAATCGTCGTCAATTTTTTGGATGGTTTGATGCAATTGCAAACGCAAGGCTTGCGCACTCGCGCTCAACTCGCCGCCGCTGTAAGCCGCGACCAAGCCTTGTTCAATATGGTCATGTGCGGCTTTCCACACGCGTTTCAGAAAGCGGAACGCGCCTTCCACGCCGCTATCTGACCACTCTAGCGATTGTTCAGGCGGCGCGGCAAACATCATAAAAAGCCGCGCGGTATCCGCGCCGTATTGGTCGATGATGGCTTGTGGATCGACGCCGTTATTTTTCGACTTGGACATTTTCTCTGTGCCGCCAATGACGACGGGCAAACCGTCGCGAGTCAGCACCGCACCCGTCGCGCGACCTTTGTCATCAAGGCTAACCGTCACTTCGGCCGGATTGAGCCAGAGTTTTTTGCCGTTAGTTTCTTCACGGTAAAACGTTGGCGCGATGACCATGCCTTGCGTGAGCAA
>JAVHQO010000023.1:0-4893 GCA_036171175.1 Gallionella sp. | reverse complement strand
CGGCTTCGGGTTTTATTTTCCCTTTGATGAACAGCAGCATCAGCACGGGCACGAGCGTGACGGACAGCAAGGCCGCACCCGCCATTGCAAAAGTTTTAGTAAACGCTAACGGCGCGAACAAGCGGCCTTCTTGCGCCTCCAGCGTGAACACTGGCAGGAACGACACGGTGATGATAAGCAGCGAGAAAAATAAAGACGGGCCGACTTCTTTGCAAGCGGCGAGGATGGCTGCGGCACGCTGGTCGAAGTCAACAGCAAACCCCTCTCCATCCCTCCCCTTGTCAGGGGATAGGGTTAGTCGCTCCAAATGTTTATGCGCGTTTTCTATCATCACAATCGCGGCATCCACCATCGCGCCGATGGCAATCGCGATCCCGCTCAAGCTCATGATGTTGGCGTTCATACCTAAGCTGCGCAGGGCGATAAAGGCAATCAATATCCCAACAGGTAACATCAAAATCGCCACCAATGCACTACGCGCGTGCAGCAGAAACACCATGCACACCAGCGCGACAATCACCCCTTCTTCAAACAAAGTTTTTTTCAAGGTGGTGATAGCGCGCTGTATCAATTCGGAGCGGTCATACACGGCTTGTATAGCAACGCCTTCAGGCAATCCCGGCGTAATCTCGGCAATTTTGTCTTTGATGTTTTGTATCACCTCCAGCGCGTTCTGACCGTAACGTGACATGACGATGCCAGACACCACTTCGCCTTCGCCGTTGAGCTCCGTGAGTCCGCGCCGCTCATCCGGCCCCAACTCCACTCGCGCCACATCGCGCAATAACACAGGCGTGCCGCGTTCGGCTTTCAGCAGCAGATTTTCGATGTCGCTAATACCGTGCAAATAGCCACGGCTACGCACCATATATTCGGTCTCCGCCATCTCCACCACGCGCCCGCCGACATCGCGATTGCTATCGCGTATCACTTGCGAGACTTTGCTCAAAGCAATGCCGTAAGCGCGTAATTTCACGGGGTCAACCGTCACTTGGTATTGCTGTACAAAACCGCCTACGGAAGCGACCTCTGCCACGCCGTGCGCTTTAGTGAGTTGATAGCGTAAATACCAATCCTGCATGCTGCGCAGCTGCGCGAGATTATGTTTTTCACTGAGCACCGCGTACTGATACACCCAGCCCACCCCTGTGGCATCGGGGCCTAATTGCGGCGCGACATTTTTCGGCAAGCGTCCCGCGAGGCTGTTGAGATATTCCAACACCCGCGAACGCGCCCAATAAATATCCGTGCCATCCTCAAAAATCACATACACAAACGATGCACCAAAAAATGAAAAGCCGCGCACCACCTTGGATTTAGGCACCGATAACATCGCCGTGGTGAGCGGATAAGTCACCTGATCTTCCACCACTTGCGGTGCCTGCCCCGCGTATTCGGTATAGACAATCACTTGCACGTCGGATAAATCTGGCAGCGCGTCTAAAGGCGTTTTAAGTAGCGCGTAAACCCCCGCCAAGGTGATGAATAAAGTGGCGAGCAACACTAGAAAACGATTGCGCCCAGACCAGTCAATAATTTTTGCCAGCATCTCAGTGTCCTCCGTGCTGCACTTGCAGTTTGGTAATCACCCACTCATCTGGCTTGCGCTCGACCAGTTCAAAAGTAATACGGCTAGCGATAGGAACAGCCGTCGCTAAAGCCGCATTCGCCAACGCAAAATCCATCGTCATCGCCGGCCAACCTAAGCTGGCAATCGCCTCGTGACTGATGCTCACTGTGCCATCGGCGTTGCGGGCATCGAGCACACCCTGCGCTAAATGTCCCACGCTGTGCGGCAGTTGTTTGCTCTGCACCGCGACAGTTTTAAGTTGCGAACTGGCGGCTTGAGATGAATCGGGCACAACCGCAGCGGGCAGCGCGGCGGACGACATGCCGCTCAGCGCAGCTTTGAGATTGCTCTCCGCATCCAACAAAAAGTTAGCCGACGTGACCACTTGCTCGCCCTCGCTAACCCCGCTCAACACTTCGACATAATCATCGCTGCGCTTGCCCAAGCTCACGATGCGCGGTGCAAAACGTCCTTGTGCCAAACGCACCAGTACCACTTGCTTAGTGCCACTGTCGATGACCGCAGAGCTCGGCACGCTCAATACTTTGCTGTTACTGCCAAGCGCAATTTCGGCGTTGGCAAACATAGCGGGCTTGAGCAAGGCTTGCGCATTGTTGATTTCGATGCGCACCTGCACCGTGCGCGTCGCGCTATTGAGCGTGGGATAAATAAAGCTCACTTTGCCCGCAAAATTTTGCGCAGGATACGCAGCCACGTCTAACTGCACCGCTTGCCCTAGCCGAATTTGTGCGATGTCCTGTTCGGGCACATCGGCTATCACCCACACCACCGACAAATCGGCAATCTGATACAGCCCTTCGCCGGGCATAAAGCGCATCCCCTGAATGGCTTTTTTCTCCAGCACAATGCCGCTCACAGGCGCACGAAATGTCACCCGCGCCGCCTCAAGACTTGAAACTGGGTTTGCTAGCTCACCTCGCTTCGCGCCCGTCGCTAAAGCATCCGCCACATCCCAATTTTTTAAGCGCGTCGCACTGGCGGCGGCTAAACGCTGCATACTTTTTTGCGCGTCTTCATCAGCATCTTGCATCGCCGCCAAGCCTTGTATTGCCAAGCGATGCTCGCGCTGTGCCGAGACTAATTCGGGGCTATAAACATCAAACAAGGCTTGCCCCTTAGCGACGCTTTGCCCTGTGCTATTGACGTACAACTTATCCACCCAGCCCTCAAATTTTGGCGCGATAGTGTAGCTATGCCGCTCATCAATTTCTATGCGCCCCGTGACCCGCAAAGTTTGATGCAGCTCGCGCCAACTCGCCGCCTCGCTTTGCACGCCTAGTTTTTGCACTTTAGCCACGCTGATAGAAAAGCCGTCAGACGCGTCAGACACAGCAGTTTCGCCCTCATACACCGCGACATAATCCATCCCCATCGCATCTTTTTTTGGCACCGCTGAGGTATCTGCCAAGCCCATCGGATTACGGTAATAGAGCAACTTGCGCTCGGCTTTAGCCGCGCTAGTCACGCCCGCATCGCCACGCTGGTTGTGACTACCCAAGCCATAGCCTGCCGCGCCCACCAGCAAAATTCCCAGTGCGATTAACGCGATTTTTAGCGTGTTATTCATAATGAATCTCCCAATAATTTTTCGATGTCCGCGAGGCGCAGCTGCATTTCGGTCTGCGCTTGCAACTGCTGCTGGCGTGCTTTAAGAATTTGTTTTTGCGCCTCTATCAACAAGGCGAAATCCACCTTGCCGTTCTCGTAGCCGACCAAAGTAGATTGATAAGTGAGCGTGGCTTGCGGCAATAAGCGCGTGGCAAGCAACGACTCAGTGCGCCGCGCCGCATCGAGTGCCGCGATAGCTTGCGACAGTTCAGCATCAGTTTGATTGAGCAGCGCGGTGCGGCGCGCCAGACTGGCTGACAGCATCGCCGCCGCCGCGCCTTCTTGGGCACGGCGCGTGCTTTGTTGCCAAGGAATGTTGAACTCAACCATGGCATCCCATTGCTTCACGGTGCTACCAGTTTGCGTCGGCGCGATGCCGAAGGTGAAATCTGGATAACGATTGTTAGCGATCAAATCGCGATTTTTTTCCGCTGCTACTAGGCTGGCATCTGCGCTGCGCACAGACGGATTTTGCGCGTGTAAGCGTTGCAGCAAAGTTGCCTCATCAAGCTGCGCAGCATGAGGGATGGCGGGCAGTTGTACAGGCTCAGCCAAGGGCGCATTCACCGCACGCGACAACAAGCCGTTGAGCTTGGCGTGGGCGTGATGCACCTCGGCTTGCAAAGCGAGTAACTCACTGCGCAACTGACTTTGCTCAATTTGCACGCGTAGCACCTCCTGCTGCGTAGCAATGCCGTTGGCGTAGCGCGTGCTGGCAATCTGCTCTAAATTTTCAAGCAAACGCAAAGTTTGCTGCGCCAAACGCTCGTTTGCGATTGCGAAATAATGCAGCGCGTAACTGGCTTTAATGCGGCTCGCCAAATCCGCATCCGTCACGGCGAGCTGCCCATCGGCAAACGCCACCTGCGCACTCGCCAGCTCGCGTTGCAAAGCGCGCTTGCCAAACCACGGCACAGTTTGCATCAGCAAATAACGCGTGCCGCCGCCACTTTGTCCGGGCAATAAATTCGGCGCGGCAGCCCCTTGTTTAGTGAGGTCCATAAACTCGGTGCGCAACACTGGGTCGGGCAAAGCGGCCGCCGCTTCGCTACGCCGCGCTGCCGCATCTGCGTCAAAACGCGTCGCAGCCAGTTCGGAATTATGTTCACGCGCATAGCTCAATAACCCCGCCAAATCTGCGCCCAACGGCACATCGGCGCGAGCTGAATTCAGCAGCGCGAACAAGCTAACAATAAATAATACTGATTTCATGGTGCACGTCCGTTTGCAATGCGATGCAAAGGTAGTCGTAAGCGACTACCACTCAAAACGAGACAAGATCAGACTAGAAAAATAGACGGACTCCTCGCGCGTTAGGCGCGGGCGAGCGGAGGGGGCAACAGAGGAGTGAAAAAAATAGTATGGAAAGAAAACGCATAAGGCGTGCTGTCTTGCGCGACAGTTTGTGCCGTCATCAGCGTCACATTAGGCACACTCAGATAAGCCGTGCAAGCCAGATGGCATAAGCCACACGAAGCACAAGCGGGAGCGACTTCGTCAGCGGCAGCCGACATGTCGGACATCTCCATATCCGCCATCCAATCCATCTCTTGACACTGTCCTGCTGGCGCGTTTGACAGTTGCATCGTCACGCTAGCCGCCAAAGCACTGCCGCTAAACAGCGGCAGCCAAATGGCGAAAAGTACAGCGATAATTTTTTGAGTTAGGCGAGACATAGGCGGCATTGTTATTGA
>JAVHQO010000022.1:0-4918 GCA_036171175.1 Gallionella sp. | reverse complement strand
GTTGGGTGTTAGTTCATGTGCCATCAATCTGAACGTCGCACAATGGGTTGATTTGTGAAATGAGCCTACTGGGGTGCGCCAAAATAATAGCCTTGACCCGCATCTACTTTGGCTGCACGCAGCGAAGTGAGCTGCGATTGATTTTCAATTTGTTGGGCGATAACCATCACGTCAAGTGAATGTGCCAAACTTACGAATGAAGAGAGCATATGGGTCGCAGTGTCTACAGCCACCAAATCTGCCATCAAAGAGCCGGTCAACTTCACGTAGTTAGGCAGTATTTCCCGTAACAAGGTCAATGCTTTGGGTTCAAGCCCAAAGTGATCAATGCCAAATTGACCGCCCAGTGATTGGACAAAGTCTTTCACTCTCATCGTGGCGGTGATATTACGAATGGCACCAAACTCTGAAATTTCAATCGCTAACCGCGACACACGGTCACCTAACTCAGACAATTCATGCTCAAACCAAATGATAAATGTTGGGTCTGCAATGCTTTGCGGAGACAGGTTCACTGCCACCATGGTGCCACTCAAAGCAGATGCTTTCAAGTGATCAAAGGCCAAGGTCAGCATCGCCTTGTCAATGTCTGGCATCAGGCGGTGACGTGCCGCCATGGGTAAAAAATTTGCAGCCGGCACCAAGGATCCGTGCGCATCTACCAAACGAGCCATGCACTCGGATTGAAGCATCAGCA
Source organism: Gallionella sp. (assembly GCA_036171175.1). Taxonomy (GTDB): domain Bacteria; phylum Pseudomonadota; class Gammaproteobacteria; order Burkholderiales; family Gallionellaceae; genus Gallionella. The sequence goes on along the minus strand of JAVHQO010000022.1, from coordinate 4,221 downwards.
TGGTATTGTCCAGCGCAACGACTGGTTGCGTCAGCAAACGCCAGCGCTTTTCAGCCAGTGCCGTGGCAATCAAGGTTCGCCAAGCGAAAGAGCCCAGCGTGCTAGAGTCTTCCGGCTGCACACCCAGCAAAGCAAATCCGTTGCGCTCTGATTGGCGTGCTGTTTCTACAGCCAGGTCCGCCCGGGCAAACACGTCAGAGCGGTTATCTCGTTGCGTGAAAAAAGCCGCGCCAACCTGAATGCCAATCTGTTGAGAAAACTCGTTATCAGACAGTGCCTGCATCAAGCTTGACCTGAACGCTCGTGCAAGCTCAGTGGCTTGGCTTTGCGCTATGTCAGCCAGCACAAAGTTGTAGCTGAACTCATTGCTTCTAGCCAAGATGGTGCTAGGTAAGTGTGCGAATATGGTGCGCGCTTTATCGGCAAGAGTTTGAACAATGCTTTCGCCCGCTGCAAAACCAGCGTGTCGGTTTAACAATCGCATGTCATCCAATTCAACGGATATGACCAAACCAAGGTCAAAGTGAAATTCGCCAGTCAAGAGTTCTGTGAGTCGCAGTTCAAACCCACGGCGATTGGCCAAACCTGTTGGTTCGTCTTCAAAGGCTTGCCGACGCAAACTTTCAGCGCGCGCTGTTTCGGCATCCAGCATTTCACCCACACGTTTTGACATCTGATTCATGGCCTTGACCACACTGGCAAGCTCTGGTGCCTTAGGACGCTGGTCAATTTGAATAAATTTTTTGGCTTGGATTTCATGTGCGGTGTGTTCAATGGCGCGCAAGGGCTTCAAAATCAAACGCAGCCCCACTTGAAGCAAAAGCAGCGCAACCAAGCAAATTGCCAACAACCAAAGTAACAATTGCCAAGTGGTGCGCCACAAATGTTGATACGCATAAGTGGGCTGACTAACAACCAGAACCTTTCCCAATTGACGCCAGCCAGAGCCAATAAAAGCCTCGCCAGAGGGTGTTTGAATGGGCATGAGCTGAACAAACCAAATGGGTACACCTTCAATTTTTGCAGGGAGCGCTTTGGCGACAATGACATTTCGCTGCGTATCAAGCACATCTATGCGCTGAAAATAACCGCGATCAAACACACTCAACACCTGGGTTTCTGCGAACACGGTGTCACTTTTGCCCAATGATTCTGATAACGAAATAGACAGGGCTGAGGCAGCATCTTGCGCGTGCGAGGCCAATTGCTGTTCTAGGTATCTCCGCGTACCAGCGGTGGAAACCAACAGAATAACCATCAGTACAGCCACAAAAAGACTTGTGATGACCCAAAAAAGCTGATTACGCAGGCGCATAGATCATTCCCCGTGGTGCTTAGAAGCCAAGACACAGCCGATGTTCAAAGACTGGCGAGGCAATGTCACTTGTGCAATTTGATACACAAAGCTGAAATAAAAATGGCAGCCAAAGCTGCCATTTTCAAACAATTTAAAAATATCAGGTGGGGCTGACACTGCCAGATCCGCCACCGCCAATGGTAGAAGAACGGTTGCCGCCCAATGCTGAACCACCGGTTTGGCCTCCGGCATCCAGGCCATCATTTGCAGCCGCATTTTGATTGCCTGTAGGTCCTGCACCTGTGGCAGGCAAATTTGACAAAGCAATTTGATTCATGGCAACTGCGTCAGCACCTTTAGCCACAGCGGCATCAACCACTAAGTTGGGAAGGTACCCACCAGCCACAGCAGAGGCTACAGCGGTGTCGATGTTTTTACCCGTTGCCGTGAATGCAGCTAGAAAAGTTGCAGCTGACACCTTAGCGGCATTGGCAGCAGTAGCAATCTGCTCTAATGTTTCCCCACGAGCCACACGCTCGTTGATCTCTTGCGTTACTTGTTCTTCTGTTTGAGACGCATCAAACGCAAACACAGCGAAGCTGGCAACCAGAACCGCAACAGAAACTAAAACTTTTTTCATAAAAACCCCTCACTAAAAATGTTGCTTGAATTTATCACAAAGTACGTAGGCCGTGTGGGAATAGCAAAAATTTCCCAGAAAAACATCAACTTATGCACATCATGATGGATGCAATTTCATTTTTTTCCATTCATGTTCACATGCAAACCTCAAGCAGCGAGAAATAGATCAAAGTGCTGACACTAACATAATGCTTATATGAGCTTAACGTTTCAAATTTCCTCTCGCCGAGGTCGATATGCCAGTAGCACCATTGCGTTGACACTGATGTTCACTATGGTTTGGCCTGGTCATGCAAGCTTGGTTGATTTCACAGAGCAGTTTTTAAAAAATATAGAAAACCGGTGGGGGATTGTGGCTGTACCCAGGCTTCAGGTCTGGCAAAAGTTAGTCAGAAACAATCGGGGTGAAGCCAGCGGCGGGCTTAAATTGGTGAACACATTTTTCAATCAAGTGCCCTACTTTACCGATGCCCAGCATTGGGGGCAAACAGACTATTGGGCTACACCAAGTGAAATGCTGGCTTCATTTGGTGGTGACTGTGAAGATTATTCCATTAGCAAATACCTGTCGCTCAAAGAGATTGGCGTTCCTATTGAAAAATTGCGTATTACCTACGTGCGCGCCTTGAATTTGGGTGAGTCGCACATGGTACTTGCTTATTACGCCACGCCAGATGCAGACCCCCTGATTCTTGACAACCTGATTGGCAACATCAAACCAGCATCACAACGGCCAGACTTACAGCCTGTGTATGGGTTCAACGACGAAGATTTATGGATGGGCGGCTCCAGTGGCCAAAAAGGTGGTGCATCCAGTGTTCGGCTTTGGCGCGAGTTGCTTCAAAAATTACAAAAAGAACAACAAATGTAATTTAACGCCGAGTCAGTTCAATGGCTTGGTTGGCTGCCATTTTTTTGAGTGATTTTTGTGCGTCGAGCGTCGACTGCTCTATCATTTTTATCATTCGATTTTTTCGCTCAGTATCCATTTCTTGCCAATTGTCAAAAGCTATTTTGGCTAGAACCAAGCGCACATTTTGCTCGGTATTCCCGTATTGAAGTGCTTTGTCAAAAGCCGGCAATACGTCAACCAAGCTTTGACCTGCCTGGTGTTGACAAAACGCCAGATAGCCCCAAGAGTAAGGAAATGTGGGCCGTAATTCTGTAGATATTCGAAAGTTGGCAATGGCGTTGTTAAGCAGCAGTTGTTTGAGTGCGTAATTTTTGCTGCCTGCAACTGGCGAACCCATGCCCAGAGCGCGCAGAGCATACAAATAAGCTAAATCATCGTGCAACTGGGCATTGTGTGGTGTAACCACAAGCGCGCTTTGAAGCGTATTCTTGATTTCCTCCCATCTTGCTGTTGTGAAGCTTGCTCGTTTGCCACTTCGCCATTGTTCAACTTGCCATCTGGCTTGCAGACTCATGGCGTCAGCACGAGCTGCTGACGCACCATGCCATGCGCTCAGAGTAGCAACTGTTAAAAACAACATAGCAAGTGCGAAAAGGCCAACCTGACGGAGAAATATCAAAGCCATGTTGGGTCAAGCCATCACAAGCTCTAAGCCTAGGATTTTTGCAGGTTTATGAAGAACCATGCTTGCAGCCATATCAGCGCCATACCTTGACAAGATAGCATCTCTGCCCTCACTTAACAGCGGCGGACGACTATTGAGGTTGTGTGCGTCTGTGGCGATCAAGCAATTCCATCCTTCTTCAATGATCTTGAAGCTAACTTCTTTTGCTTGTGCCCCAAATTTTCCAACCAATGAACCCGCCGTGATCTGAAACCAACACCCTGCATCGGCAAAAGGCGACAGTTTTTGAAAGTTGGAAATCACGCCTTTGTTTCTTTCGGGGTGTGCAATCAGCGGCCTAATTTTCAGTTTCATCAAATTGTTGACAAATTGAATACTCCCAACTGGTATCAACTGGTGCGGAAATTCCAGCAAGGCTATGTGGTGGCCGTCTACCTCACCTAAAAAAGGCACTTGCTGCATGGCAAGCAAGTCAATGAGTTCTGCACACAACCGGGCTTCTGCACCCATGCGTACTTGTAAAGGAATCTGAGCCTTGGCCAGCTCAGTTTTGAAACTTTCAACTGCTGTTTCGAGATTTTTCCGCCGATTGGGATATCTATTTGGATGAATATGCGATGTGAGGACTGAATGGGTAATGCCGTCTGCCACCGCTGCACGAGCTAAATCTAAAGCTTCCCTAAGCGTCTCTGGGCCATCATCAATACCTGGCAAGAAGTGGCAATGCAGATCAATCATGCACTA
>JAVHQO010000021.1:0-16691 GCA_036171175.1 Gallionella sp. | reverse complement strand
GCGAGGGATGCGGCGACTCGATAACGACATGGCGACGGCTATCAATCAACGCCAATTTTTTGCGCGCATTCGCACCCCATAACACAAACACCACCGGTTCAGATTTTGCATTCACCGCCGCAATCACCGCATCGGTAAAGGTCTCCCAGCCCTTGCCCTGATGCGAATTCGCCTGATGCGCTTGCACCGTCAGCACCGTGTTGAGCAACAGCACGCCCTGTTTCGCCCAATGCGTAAGATAACCGTTGTTCGGTATTTTGCAGCCCAAATCGCTGTGCAATTCTTTGAAAATATTGAGCAGCGAAGGCGGAATCGCGATGCCCGGTCGCACCGAAAAACAGAGTCCATGAGCCTGCCCATCATCGTGATACGGATCTTGCCCCAATATCAAAACTTTCACCTGTTCGATAGGCGTGAGATGCAAAGCCGCAAACACCTCCGCGTCCGGTGGAAACACCATTGTTTGCTGCCGCTGTTCAGCAACAAAACGCTGCAAATCTTGGAAATAAGGCTTGCGGGTTTCGTCGATAAGGATGGGTCGCCAAGAGGTTTGCATGATGAATCTCTGAAAAGTATAGCGATAATCGCTTAGTGATTGTTTGAATCCAATAGTATTGATGCCTGTCGAGGGCGGGCGGATTTTATCATCACGCTGCTCAGTGAATGCTTCGTTATTGCACAAGCTAGTTTTTCGGCGAAATGTAAAAAATTGACCAAATAATAATTATGCGCATATCATGCGCACGAGGAGGCTTTATGAAAACGATGCAAACTTATGCAATCCGCAAACGCGCTGTCAATCTGACGCTCAATGAAAATTTGGTCGCGCAAGCCAAAGGCATGACCAGCAATCTTTCCAATGTGGTTGAGCAACTGTTAGCCGATTATGTCGCCCAACAGCACGCGGCGCGTCTGGAAAAATTGCAAAATGCCGACCTCGCCGCGCAAGGTTGGAATGATTTTAATGAACGAAGCGGCGCGTTCGCCGACGAGCATTCCACGCTGTAATGGCACAGTTCGACGTACACAAAAATATCGGCAAACAACGCGACGCGATTCCCTTTGTGGTCGTGGTGCAATCGTCGTTATATGACGGCTACAACCGCCGCGTCGTCGTGCCCTTAGTGCGCCGCAGCACCCTAGCGCGCACCGCGCCATTCCTCAATACCCCGCTCAACCCGGTGTTCACGGTGAAGGGCATCAAAGTCGTATTGCATCCGCTGGAAATGGTCTCCGTTGCGCTTGAAAATCTAGGCGAAAAAGTCGCGACACTAGAGCCGGATGGCGATGCGATTTTAGCGGCGATGGATGAAATGCTGACGCGGGCTTGGCGGTAGGGAAAATCGAGTCTGACCGTATTTTTGTTTGATAGGCGTGAGATGCAAAGCCGCAAACACCTACGCATCAGGTGGAAACACCGTTGTTTGCTGCCGCTGCTCCGCGACAAAACGCTGCAAATCTTGGAAGTAAGGCTTGCGGGTTTCGTCGATTAGGATGGGTCGCCAAGAGGTTTGCATGATGCGTTTCTATTGCAATATCGAAGTTCTTAGGTGGTAATCGGCAGAAATCAATCCATTGATTTTATGGGCTATAGAAAATAGCATCGAGCATTGCAGCTCTCCCATCCCAGACGGTACGAGCCAATGGACTGTTGGGGCGAGGCTCATTCCACCAAACAGAATCAATAATGCGCTCAATGATCTCTTCCCAATAACGTTCATAGTCCATGCCCGTCTGTTTTGTCTCAAAGTCTTGGCAAAGTGCCTTCTTGTTTTTTGAGTCAAAACAAACGAAGTAATCTGGTCGTTTTAATGCCAACAATCGACTTGCAATACCAATGCCATCCAGACCATTCGGAAATGCCTTAACAAACTCTGTAAGGTAAGCGTCGTAGTGTTCTCGTGATACAGGACCATTAAGTGGAATTTCATCCAGTGCATTCGAGAGGTGAGCATTGTTATTGTTCACGGCTTGATGGTAGTAACCAGCACCGCTCATACTTCCGAACCAACCCCAGTGTTCATTAAATTCTGTAGGCAGTCCGGCGATTGTTTTCCTTATGCCAAGTTCCATTTTTTGAAATTGTTTGGTGGATTCAAATTCGGTTCGTACTAACTTGAGCAAGTCACAGCGTTTCTTAAAACCGTGATGCGCATCTTTTTTAACTGAAGCAAAAAACTGTGCCCACGACATAGACATTATTGCCGAGTCTACGGGTGCTTTGTTGCTCGTACTTTGCCCATACTTGCCAGACAGTCGTTGCAAAGCTGGTTGTTGTTTCGCCCAGAGTGCGCGATAGGAGATTGCCCCTTCTTTGTTCACAGTACGGGCATCATCCCAATAATTGCCAATCAATTTTATGACTTCATTTTTTAGAGATGAATCACTTTGGTCAGCATCGGAAAATAAGACCATAGCTTCCGAGTTTATGTTCAGTGCACCAGCAGTTAAATTTGCACTTCCCATCAATACTTCCCAGTTTTTCTCATTCCAAAAGATGTAAATTTTTGGGTGGAATACGCCCTTCGGTTGTAGGATGAAGCGAACAACATTTGAGTCAATGAAAGCATCAAGAACATCTGGGTGCGTTTGATAGAAGTGTGTACCGATTACTGCTTTATGAATGCGATTCCGGTTTGCGCTTAATTCTTTGAATATCTCGGTACTAGCTGATGCCCATGCTACCGCAAACGCGATATTGGGATATTTTTTCGTCAGTCGAGAAAGATTGTTTTTTAATCCAGCGTTCGTGGTGATTAGTTTCATTTCAGAAATACTTAGCTTGAGGTAAATCAGCAAAATTTGTATTGCTGGTAATAATGGTGGCGCGATCTTTGCGGTCACGATAATTTTTAGGATTCGCTCCGCGCGCGACACCGCGTAAACCCTTGATGGAAGTTTTAGGTGCGAGTTGCAAAACATTTCCCATTGGAATGAATTCAAATTGTTGACTGGGCTGAATCTGCATGGCTTCCCGCACTGCTTTAGGGAGTGAGATTTGGTATTTACTGGAAACGGTAGCGGTACTCATTTTTACTAATCCTATGAACGATAGCGATGCGCTAAGTTACAGGGAATCAGTAATGAGGGCAACACGCGAAAGTGGTGTCATCAGCCGTCATCATAAAAACACCGCAGGTGAGACATTGAAACGGTGGGCTAGGGCTTTGACTTGGCGGGTGTTGAGTTCGCGTTTGCCGTTTAAGATGGCGGAAACGATACTTTGACCGCCTAATTCTTCGGCTAAGTCGCTTTGCTTGAGCGCGTGTTCGCTCATTAAGTAGGCAAGCACGGCGGCGGGTGAAGCTTCGGGCAGGCTTGGATTTTTCGCTTCGTACAGCTCAATTTCTTTGCTGATAATATCGAGCAGTGGCATCAGGCGATGCGATTCATTCGCGCCGATTTGGTCTAGCAATTCATCCATGTTGCGCACCCGATTTTTGTAATCGCGCGCACTGCTAATCGGGCCGAGTGGCAGCAGTTTATTCAGACCTAGCCAAGCGGTTTGCACCGAGGCGAGGTCGAGATGACGTTCAGCGATGATGTTCATTTTCGTTTACTCCTTAAACGATTCCATTGGTCATATTCGGCGTGGGTAAAAAATTCTTTGATGTACACGCGCTGAGAGCGGTAATGGACGATGGTAATCAGGCGATAGTGGTTGCCCTTGATATTAAAAATCGTGAACGGGTCAGCAAAATCTGCTGTTGGTAGCACGGCACGAATGGCGTGAATATCCGCAAAATCGGATTTCTCAAAAATTTTCCGCCAGCTTGCCAACACCCCAGCTGCATCGGTGTGATGGTTCGCGTAGCTATCCAGCGTTTTCTTTTTGATGACGTTCATGGGATTAAATATAGCGATTTGCTATATTTATGTCAATGTGATTTTTAAGTGAGCTTTTTGAGTTGATACAGCATTTCCAGCGCGTTCCTTGGGCTTAAATCATCGGGTTTTATCTCACGCAGCGATTTTAATGCGGGATGTTCTTCTGGCTCTGGCGCATCAGGTATCGTATTGAACAAATCTCCTTGTGGATGTTGTGCCGCGCTGTGTTGTTCTAACTTACGCAATTGTTTTTTCGCGGCGCGGATTACGTCGTTGGGTAAGCCTGCCAGCGCGGCGACTTGCAGTCCGTAGCTTTGGCTGGCTGCACCTTCGTTGACGCTGTGTAAAAACACGATGCTGTGTTGATGTTCGATGGCGGACAGATGCACGTTGGCGAGTTGCGTGAACTCTTCGGATAAGCGCGTGAGCTCAAAATAATGCGTGGCAAAAAGTGTGTAGCTGCGATTTTTTTCCAGCAGGTGGCGCGCGATGGCATACGCCAAAGCCAGTCCGTCAAACGTCGAGGTGCCGCGTCCGATTTCATCGACTAACACCAAACTTTTTTCCGTGGCGTTGTGCAAAATATTGGCGGCTTCGGTCATCTCAACCATGAAGGTGGAACGCCCTGAAGCTAAGTCGTCTGACGCGCCGATGCGGGTAAAAATTTGGTCGATTTCGCCCAAGGTTGCGGCTTGTGCGGGCACAAAACTACCAACGTGCGCGAGCAGGGCGATGATGGCGACTTGGCGCATATAGGTGGATTTACCGCCCATATTTGGGCCTGTTATCAGCAGCATTTGCCGTGCATCGCTAAGTTCGGTGTCGTTGGGCGTGAAGCGTCCACCGTTGCCCTCTACTTGCGCGGCAACTACGGGATGACGACCTTGCGTGATGCGAATTTCAGCTTCATCGGCAAAGTGCGGCGCGCTGAAATTCAGCGTGGCGGCGCGCTCGGCAAACGTGGCAAGCACGTCTAGTTCTGCAATGGCAGCGGCGATATTTTGCAGTTGCGCGATGTGTGGCGCGAGTGCGTCTAACAATTGTTCGTAGAGCAATTTTTCACGCGCCAGTGCGCGGTCGTTCGCCGACAACGCTTTATCCTCAAAAGCTTTCAGCTCTGGCGTGATGTAACGCTCGGCATTTTTCAGCGTTTGGCGACGACGATAGTCGTCCGGCACATGCACCGATTGCGCGGCACTCACCTCGATATAAAAACCGTGTACACGGTTATATTCCACCTTCAAAGTGGTGATGCCGGTGCGCGCGCGTTCGCGTGTTTCGAGCGCCAATAAAAAGTCGCCGCAGTTGGTTTGGATGCCGCGCAATTCATCGAGCTCGGCATCAAAGCCATCGGCGATAACAGAGCCTTCACGCAACACGGAAGCGGGTTCTGGCTTGAGAGTTTTTTGCAGTAACGCGGCTAAGTTAGTGTCGCTTTGCAAGGCATAGGCGAGCGTTTTTAGCAGGTAGGGTGGGCAAGTTTCATTGCCCACGGGTTGCGCATATTCACCTTCCGCGTGGGCAATTTTGCCCACGCTACGCAGGGTCGCGTGCAGTTGCGGCAAGGTTAGCAGCGTATCGCGCAGCCCCGACAAATCGCGCGGTCTAGCAGAACGCAAGGCGATGCGCGCGGTGATGCGTTCTACATCGACGCTGGGTTTGAGTTGTTGATTGAGCTCGCGATAGATGTCACTGAGTGCGGCAACGGCTTGCAATCTTGCATTCAAAACCGCACGGTCGCGCAGCGGGTGATGCAGCCAGTTCGCTAGCAGACGGCTGCCCATATTGGTGGCGCAGGTGTCGAGCAGCGAGAGCAGCGTCGGGGCTGCTTCGCCGCGCAGGGTTTGGGTGATTTCCAGATTGCGCCGCGTCGCTGCGTCCATGCGCACATAGCGATCCGCGCTGTACACCTGAATGCTGCGGATGTGGCTAATTGCTTGACCTTGCGTGAGTTTGGCGTAGCCCAACAACGCGCCCGCCGCTCCTAATCCGACCGTGAAATCGTCGCAACCAAAGCCTGCTAAATCGAGCGTGGAAAATTGTTGGCATAAGCTGCGCCGCGCGGTGTCGCGCTCGAAATACCAATCGGGTAAAGCCTTAAATGCCGCATGAATAGTGGCTTGCTGGGCGACGTTCTCGGCGTGCAGAATTTCTGAAGGCTGCAATCTTTCCAACTCGGCAGGCAGATTTTCGGCAGTGGTTTCGCACACAAAAAATTGCCCAGAAGCCAAATTCAGCCAAGCCAAACCGACCTTGTTGTGACGCGGATGCAATGCCAGCAACAGGTTGTCGCGTTTCTCTTCTAGCAAGGCGGAATCGGTGACCGTGCCGGGCGTGACGATGCGCACTACCTTGCGTTCGACAGGCCCTTTACTGGTGGCGGGATCGCCAATTTGCTCGCAAATCGCAATCGACTCGCCCATTTTTACTAGGCGCGCGAGGTATTGCTCCGCCGCGTGATACGGCACGCCCGCCATTTTGATGGGCGCGCCGTTGCTGCTGCCACGCTGGGTTAAGGTAATGTCGAGCAACTTAGCCGCGCGCGCCGCATCGTCATGGAACAACTCGTAAAAGTCGCCCATGCGGTAGAACAGCAACATGTCGGGATACTCGGCTTTAATGCCCCAGTATTGCGCCATCATCGGCGTGTGTTTAGGCGCAGATGCGGCACTCACGCGAGCTTAGCCTTTCAGTGCGTCGCTCAAATGTGGTGCCATGAGCTTGAGGAGTTGCGGATGAATGTTGGGATTGCCAGCGCAGATGTGCCCTGTTTTGATGTAGCTATTTTCGCCCACTAAGTCACTCACCATGCCGCCTGCTTCGGTAATCAGCAAGCACCCTGCGGCGATGTCCCAGGCTTTTAAGCCAGTTTCAAAAAAGCCGTCGTAGCGTCCCGCTGCCATCCACGCCAAATCCAACGCGGCGGAGCCGGGGCGACGCAAGCCAGAAGACTGTTGCATCACGTCTTTGAGAATGGCTAAGTAGGAGTCTATATGTTGGAAATTACTGTAAGGAAAGCCCGTGCCGATGAGTGCATCCGCCATGTGCAGGCGTTTGCTGACGCGGATACGCTTGTCGTTGAGGTATGCACCTTGTCCGCGCGTGGCGGTAAATAGTTCATTGCGCACGGGGTCGTAGATGACGGCTTGAGTCAATACGCCTTTGTGTTCTAAAGCGATTGAGACGGCGAATTGTGGGAAGCCGTGTAAAAAATTAGTCGTGCCATCGAGCGGATCGATAATCCAAAGATATTCAGACTCGCCGTGAGAGCCGCTCTCTTCTGCTAAAATTGCATGGCTGGGATAGGCTTCCAGCAAGGTTTCCATGATGACTTGTTCCGCAGCGCGATCGACTTCAGAGACAAAATCTGCATGAGATTTTTTGGTGATGGTGAGGTGGTCGATTTTGTCGGTAGAGCGATAAATTAAATTACCGGCGCGGCGAGCGGCCTTCACCGCGATGTTGAGCATGGGATGCATAGGAAACCTTTTATGTTAATGAGCTAAGAAATTCGGCGCGCATTCTAATGGTAATCGCGCTTTGTATAAACCGATAAAAATCTACTCACCCACCGATTACGCAGATTTACACCGATTCACCCTCCTTGCGCGCACAGTGATAGCCTGCAGTTTGGGTCGCTAATCTGTGCCGAGCTGTTTACCCAAAATTTATGCTAAATAACATCCGCGTTGTACTCAGTCACACCACTCATCCAGGCAATATCGGCGCAGCAGCGCGCGCTATGAAAGTGATGGGTCTGCAACATTTATATTTAATCAATCCACGTCACTTCCCCGACGCGCAAGCCAGTGCGATGGCGGCGGGAGCCGACGATATTTTGGCGAATGCGGTGGTCTGCGCATCGCTCGATGAAGCCTTGCAGGGCGTGGTTTATACCGTGGGTATGACAGCGCGCTTACGCGATATTTCGATTGAAGTTAAAACGCCGCGTGAGGCGATGCCACTAGTATTGCAAGAGGCTGCGACGCAAGCGGTGGCGTTGTTATTTGGCACGGAAATGTCAGGATTGAGTAACGAAGAAACTGGACGTTCGCAACTATTGGTAAATATCCCCACCAATCCCGATTTCTCTTCGCTGAATTTGGCGGCGGCGGTGCAGGTGATGGCGTATGAATTGTCGGTGGCGGCGCAAAGTTTTGTGCTGCAAGCACCCGCCCTTCAGCCCGCTCGCCATGAGCAAGTGGAAGGTTTTTTTGCGCATTTAGAAAAAACACTCTTCGAGATTGGCTTTTTTACTACGCAAAATCCCACTCGTATGATGCAGCGGTTGCGTCGTTTATATGCGCGTGCGCGGCTAGAGCAAGACGAAATCAATATCCTGCGCGGTATGTTAAGTGTGAGCACCGAGTACAATGCGCGGCTCAAAAATCGTTACGACCAAGAGTCATCCTTGTTAGACCAAGATCATGTTCAAAAACATTAGAGAAGATATTGCCAGCGTATTTGCCCGCGATCCTGCGGCGCGCAGCACGTTTGAGGTGCTGACCTGCTATCCCGGTTTGCACGCGCGCATGTTTCATCGTCTCGCCAATACGTTATGGCACGCGAATTTCAAATGGTTGGCGCGCTTTATCTCGCATATCGGGCGTGGACTGACGGGGATTGAGATTCATCCTGGTGCCACGATTGGGCGACGCTTTTTTATCGACCACGGCATGGGGGTGGTGATAGGCGAAACAGCCGAAATTGGCGATGACGTGACGCTGTATCACGGCGTGACTTTGGGCGGTACGTCATGGAAAGAAGGTAAGCGTCATCCCACCTTAGCCAATGGCGTGGTGGTCGGCGCGGGGGCAAAAATACTCGGTCCAATTACCATCGGCGCGGGGGCAAAAATCGGCTCGAATGCGGTGGTGGTGAAAGATGTTCCCGCAGGGGCAACCGCAGCGGGCATCCCTGCGCGGATTTTGGATGAAGTGCGTAAAGATAAGGCGGGTTTTAATGCCTATGCGATTGGCAATGACCACAACGACCCCGTCAATAAAGCCTTGCATGGCTTGATAGGGCATAGCGTGACGGTTGATCAGCGCATCGAATTTATTTTGCACCAATTAGAAAAGATGGGCGTGCCTATAGATGAAGAGCGCGCCACTGCCGAAAAATTCGACCCCAATCATTTGAATAAAATAGTTGATTAAAATAATCGGGTATTCTAAAATGGCACTCGTTGCAGAAACAATATTATTTTAGCTTGATAGCAAGGAGAAGCAAATGCGATTGACCACTAAAGGACGATTTGCGGTGACCGCGATGGTAGATTTAGCGATGCGCGGCAGCAAAGGTCCTGTGACGTTGGCGGCGATTAGCGAACGTCAAAGCATCTCGCTATCTTATTTGGAACAGTTGTTTGGCAAGCTGCGTCGCAATGGCATAGTAGAGAGTGTGCGCGGACCTGGTGGTGGGTATTGTTTAGCGCGTCTTGCTGGCAAAATTACCATTGCCGAAATTGTGATTGCGGTCGATGAGCCTTTGGATGCCACTAATTGTGGTGAAAAAGGTGACTGCCGCGATGGGCATCATTGTTTGACCCACGATTTATGGATGGGGTTGAATGAAAAAATTTATGAGTATTTAGCAAAAATCAATTTGCAAACCTTGCTCGATAACCATGCTAGTAATAGTCAGACGAGTTTGTCGCCAATTAAATTAACCAAGTCTGCTGGTAAAACTTTGGCGATGTAAGCCAAAATTTAGAAAGTATTTATGAAATTACCTATTTACATGGATTACTCCGCAACGACGCCTGTTGATGCACGCGTCGCTGCCAAAATGATTCCTTATCTAACCGAGCAATACGGCAACCCCGCTAGCCGTTCGCATCATTACGGCTGGGAAGCGGAAGAGGCGGTTGAATTAGCGCGCGCGCAAGTTGCGGCACTGGTGAATGCTGATCCCAAAGAAATCGTTTGGACTTCTGGTGCGACTGAATCTAACAATTTAGCACTCAAAGGTGCGGCGCACTTTTATCAAGGTAAGGGTAAGCATATTGTCACCATGCGTATCGAACACAAAGCGGTGATTGATACCGTGCGCGAGTTGGAACGCGAAGGTTTTAGTGCAACTTATCTTGATCCGCAAAGCAATGGTTTGTTGGATTTGGAAGTATTCAAAGCAGCACTTCGTCCTGACACCATTTTGGTGTCGATTATGATGGTTAATAATGAAATCGGCGTGGTGCAAGACATCGCCGCGATAGGCGAAATCTGCCGCGAAAAAGGCATTATTTTTCACGTTGATGCCGCGCAAGCTACGGGCAAGGTCGGCATAGATTTGCAAGCATTAAAAGTGGATTTGATGTCGTTTTCGGCACATAAAACCTATGGTCCTAAGGGTATAGGCGCGCTGTATGTGCAACGTAAACCGCGTGTACGTTTGGAAGCGCAAATGCATGGTGGCGGTCACGAGCGCGGGATGCGCTCTGGCACATTAGCGACACATCAAATTGTCGGTATGGGCGAGGCGTTTCGTATTGCGCAAGCAGAAATGGCGAGCGAAAACGAGCGGGTGCGAATGTTGCGTGACCGTTTGATGGCGGGCTTGATGGTTATGGAAGAAGTGCATCTGAATGGTGATATTGAACAACGCGTGCCGCACAATTTGAATTTAAGTTTTAACTTTGTCGAAGGCGAATCGTTGATTATGGCGATTAAAGATGTCGCTGTTTCGAGCGGTTCGGCATGTACTTCGGCAAGTTTAGAGCCGTCGTATGTGTTGCGCGCTTTAGGGCGTAGTGATGAATTAGCGCATAGCTCAATCCGCTTTTCGATTGGACGCTTTACCACTGTTGAAGAGGTCGATTTTGTGATTGATTTGATGAAGAAAAAAATCGGCAAATTGCGCGAACTTTCCCCGCTTTGGGAAATGTACCAAGACGGCGTTGACCTCAATACCGTGCAATGGGCTGCACATTGAAAACGGTGAAGGGATAAGAGGGAAGAGAGAAGGGTAGTGCGCACTGCGCTGCTTCTACCCTTCCCCTTTCACTCTTCCCCCTTCTCTGAAACTGATAAAGGAGTAACAAAATGGCATACAGCGAAAAACTTTTGGATCATTACGAAAATCCACGCAACGTGGGTTCTTTTGCCAAAGACTCAGAGGGTTTGGGAACGGGCATGGTGGGTGCGCCCGCGTGCGGCGATGTGATGAAATTGCAAATCAAAGTTGGCAAAGACGGCATCATCGAAGATGCTAAATTTAAGACTTACGGCTGCGGTTCGGCGATTGCGTCGAGCTCGTTGGTAACCGAGTGGGTTAAAGGTAAAACAGTTGACCAAGCGTTAATGATTAAGAACACGCAAATCGCCGAAGAATTGGCTTTGCCTCCCGTGAAAATTCATTGCTCGATTTTGGCAGAAGATGCGATTAAAGCCGCTGTGGCGGATTACAAAGCCAAGCAAGCAGGGCATTAACAGGAGAACATCGTGAGTATTTCGATGACCGAAGCAGCAGCTAAACATGTGCAAAATTTTATCGCCAAGCGAGGTAAAGGCTTGGGGTTGCGCATAGGTGTGCGCACCACGGGTTGTTCTGGCATGGCGTATAAATTAGAGTTCGCCGATGTGTTGAGCGAGGAAGATTTGCAATTTCAAAGCCATGGCGTGACTTTGTTGGTTGATCCAAAAAGCCTGCCATATATTGACGGCATGGAGCTAGATTTTCAGCGCGAAGGCTTAAACGAAGGCTTTAAGTTCAACAATCCTAATGTCAAAAATGAATGCGGTTGTGGAGAAAGCTTTCAAGTGTAGTAAGGCGACTCACGCACGGTGAGTTGTCTTAAGTTCATGCATTTTTCCCTCTTCCTAATTTTCTGCGCATGTCTGCAATCAATCTCGACTTTAAGCAAAGTTTTTTCCAGTTGTTCGGATTGGCGCAGTCATTCGAGCTGAATTTGTTGCTACTAGAGCAACGTTACCGCGCGTTGCAATTGCAAGTGCATCCAGACCAAGCTGCTCATCTAGTGGATACACAGCAACGTGTTGCATTGCAGCAAGCGACCTTCGTCAACGAGGCGTATCAAACGTTGCGCAGCCCTCTACGCCGCGCGCGCTATCTGCTCAAGTTAAACGACGTGGATACGCAAGAAGAAACCAATACGGCGATGCCGTTAGACTTTTTAATGGCACAAATGGATTTGCGTGAGGCTGTGATAGAGGCGCAACAACAGCGTGATGTGACGGCACTTGATAATTTGAGTGCGCAGATGCAAAGCGAGACGCGTGAGCTGGAGACACAAGTCGCCGCTAAAATTGATGGCGAAAAAGATTACCTTGCTGCCGCAGAATTAGTCCGCAAGCTGCGCTTTATGGAAAAACTCGCGGAAGAAATTCATGCCGCTTACGATGAAATAGACAATTAAACTTGGGAAGATGGTGCGTGGGACGGCGCACTGTGCCTTCTTGATGCACGGTGTCTGACTTGGCAACCCTTTCCCCTTACTTCTGAATCAATTAAATGGCACTTTTACAAATCTCCGAACCCGGCATGAGTACCGCACCGCATCAGCATAGGCTGGCGGTCGGGATTGATTTAGGCACGACCAATTCCTTAGTGGCAACAGTGCGTAACGGAACCAGTGCGGTGCTGAACGATGCACAAGGACGGGCGATGCTGCCGTCGGTAGTGCGTTATGTAGACGCGCAACAAATTTTAGTCGGTGAGATTGCGCAACGTAACCAAAATGATGATCCGATTAACACCATCAGTTCGGTGAAACGCTTTATGGGGCGTGGTTTAAGCGACTTGGGCGACACGAGTCGTTTCCCGTATCGTTTTATGACCGATGCCAATACCCAAACGGTACAACTGCGTACTGCGGCGGGGGTAAAAAGTCCAGTCGAAGTGTCGGCAGAAATTCTTAAAGTGCTGCGTACTCGCGCGGAATTATCGCTAGGCGGTGAGTTAGTCGGCGCGGTGATTACCGTGCCAGCGTATTTTGATGATGCGCAACGTCAAGCGACTAAAGATGCGGCGCGTTTGGCGGGCTTGAATGTATTGCGTTTACTCAATGAACCGACGGCCGCTGCGATTGCTTATGGCTTAGACAACGGCGCAGAAGGTGTTTACGCGGTGTATGACTTGGGCGGCGGCACGTTTGATATTTCCATTTTACGGCTGTCGCGCGGCGTGTTTGAAGTGCTGGCGACTAATGGAGATTCGGTGCTGGGCGGCGATGATTTTGATCAGCGTATTTTTTGCTGGTTGTTAGAGCAAAATTCTTTGTCGGCATTGCCCGCGAGCGATATGCGTTTGCTGCTGACACACGCGCGCACTGCCAAAGAGCAACTCACCGAACATAACGAAGCGCGTATTACCGCGATGCTGTCGGATGGTCGCGTAATCGACAGCGTGTTGAGCCAAGCGCAGTTCCATGAGATGTCGAATAATTTGTTGCAGCGCACTTTGCAACCGCTGCGCCGAGCCTTACGCGATGCGGGCTTGAAAGTGGCGGACATCAACGGCGTGGTGATGGTGGGCGGTGCGACGCGAATGCCGCAAGTGCAACGCGCAGTGGGTGAATTTTTTGCGCAAATGCCACTGACCAATCTCGACCCCGACAAAGTGGTGGCACTCGGTGCGGCGATACAAGCGAATTTATTGGCGGGTAATCGTGGTGAAGATGAATGGCTATTGTTGGATGTGATTCCCTTGTCGTTGGGCTTGGAAACGATGGGCGGTTTGGCGGAAAAAGTGATTCCGCGCAACAGCACCATTCCGACCGCACGCGCGCAGGAGTTCACCACCTACAAAGACGGGCAAACCGCCATGAGCATCCATGTGGTGCAAGGCGAACGCGAGTTGATTAGCGACTGTCGTTCCTTGGCAAAGTTTGAGTTGCGCGGCATCCCTGCGATGGTGGCGGGTGCGGCGCGCATACGCGTAACTTTTCAAGTGGATGCGGACGGGCTGTTGAGTGTCGCGGCGCGTGAAATGGGCAGTGGCGTTGAAGCGATTATCGAAGTGAAACCTTCGTATGGTTTGGCGGATGCCGACATCGCGCGCATGTTGCAAGAATCAGGGCAATACGCCAAAGAAGATATGCAGGCGCGCGCGTTGCGTGAGCTGCAAACTGAAGCAAATCAACTGGTCGATGCGGTGAAAAACGCGTTGGCGCAAGACGGTGGTTTACTTACTGAAACACAGCGCGCTGAGATTACCGCGCAACTGGAAAGTTTACAAAACAGTCTGCAAGATAGCGATGCGCAAGTTTTGAAACGTGCGATTACCGCCTTGAATGATGTGACGGTTAATTTCGCGCAAGCACGCATGGATAAAAGCGTGGCGTGTGCGTTAGCAGGTAAGAAAATTTCAGATTTGGAGATCTGAGTTCAAGGAAAACTATGACACAAATTATTGTTCTGCCACACGTTGAGTTGTGTCCTAATGGCGCGTTAATCGAAGGCAAAATCGGTGTGTCTTTGTGCGATACGCTGCTGCAAAACGGCATCGCCATCGAGCACGCGTGCGAGAAATCGTGCGCCTGCACCACCTGTCACATCATCTTGCGTGAAGGCTTTAATTCACTCGCGCCGTCCGACGAATTAGAAGACGATTTGCTCGACAAAGCGTGGGGCTTAGAACCCAATTCGCGCTTGTCCTGTCAGGCATTGGTGGGGACGACCAACTTAGTCGTTGAGATTCCGAAATACACCATCAATATGGTGAAAGAAGGGCATTAACATGAAATGGACCGACATACATCAAATCGCAATTTCCCTCGCCGACAGCAAGCCCGACACCGATCCGCGCTATGTGAATTTTGTCGATTTGCGCAACTGGGTGATGGCGTTGGAAGATTTTCATGATGACCCGAATCACACTGGTGAAAAAATCCTCGAAGCCATTCAAGCTGCGTGGATAGAAGAAGCTGAATAGGGGCGTATATGTGCAAAATTTGGCAAAGTATTTCTAATCGTTGGTTGTATCTGCTGGGTGCTTTATTCGCCAGTGGCTTGATGGGATTTGGGCTGTATTTGCAATATGTTCAGCACCAAGACCCGTGCCCGTTGTGCATGGTGCAACGCGTCATTTTCATCGCGATTTTAGTGCTGTTTGTTATTGCCGCCGTGCATGGCGCACAGCGTGTTGGTGAGCGCGTGTATGCTGTGTTGATTAGCCTGCTTGCCTTGTCGGGCGTAGCGGTCGCGGCGCGCCACATTTGGATACAGCATTTGCCGCCCGAACTTGTTCCTGCCTGCGGCCCAGGCTTGGACTACATGTTAGAAACCATGCCGATGGCGAACGTGTTGAAAGCGTTAATGCACGGCTCAGGCGAATGCGCCGCGCAGGGCTGGACATTCCTCACGCTG
This sequence comes from Gallionella sp., assembly GCA_036171175.1. Classification (GTDB taxonomy): domain Bacteria; phylum Pseudomonadota; class Gammaproteobacteria; order Burkholderiales; family Gallionellaceae; genus Gallionella. Next base: position 1,536 of record JAVHQO010000021.1, on the reverse strand, counting down.
GGCATTCCAGAGTGGTCGCTGCTGTGTTATTTAGGCTTGGCCGGCTGGGCGATTTTGATAGCCTGCCGTAAAAAAATGGCGTGATACTGCGGGCTGTTTACTATCATAAAAGGAGCAAAAAATGAACACAGAGCAAATGCAATATGCGGGATTTTGGGTGCGTATGGGCGCTACGATAATCGACTCATTATTAGAGCTGCTCATTATTGTGCCGCTGTTAATTTCAATTTATGGCTGGGATTACTACACGGCAGAAAAAGCAAATTTCATTGCAGGACCAGCAGATTTTTTAATTTCTTGGGTGTTTCCTATCGTTGCGGTTGTGTGGTTTTGGGTCAAGCTGCAAGCCACGCCAGGCAAGATGGCGGTGTCGCTTAAAGTCGTTGATGCGCGCACCGGCAACGCACTCTCGGTGGGGCAGGCGATAGGTCGTTATTGCGCTTATTTTGTTTCCACGATTCCTTTGGGTTTGGGGTTTATTTGGATTGCCTTTGATAGCAAAAAACAAGGTTGGCACGACAAATTGGCAGGCACGGTGGTAATCCGCACCCATAGCGGCGCGCCAGAGCCAGTGCGCTTTGAGCAGCCTCCTGCCGCATAAATTTTTAACTCAAGCGAGGTGAGGTCAACATGAAATTACTCGGCACAAACACCAGTCCCTATGTACGCAAAGTGCGCTTGGTGTTGCTAGAAAAAAATATCGCGCACAGTTATCTGGTTGATGCGCCCCGCGAAGCGGGTAGTCAGGTGGCACTGGCGAACCCCTTAGCGCGCATCCCTGCGTTAATTTTAGATGATCAAACCTGTGTGTTCGATTCGCCCGTCATTGCCGAATATGTCGATAGCTTGAATGACACGCCGATTTTAATTCCCCGCGACAACGCGCTACAACGTATGTACATCAAGCGTTGGGAGGCTTTAGCGGATGGCGTGATGGATTCGGCGGTGTTAGTGCGCAACGAAGTGTTGCGTGATGTCGATAAGCAAGATGCGGCGAGTATTACGCGCCAGAATTTAGCCATTACGCGCGCCTTGAGTTTTATGTCTGAGCAACTGGGCGAGCAAAATTATTGCGCAGGTTCAGTGATTAGTTTGGCGGATTTAGCCTTGGTGAGTGCCTTAATTTATTTGGATTTACGTCAACCTGAACGCGATTGGCGTGGCGTACATAGCAATTTAGCAGCATGGTTTACGCGTATGCAGCAACGCGACAGCGTGCACACTAGTTTGCAAGAATAAGCCAATTTTTTTGCACGAACGTAGTTAATTTTTATTGGTTCTCGTTCTGCTTTCAGATACAATGCGCGTCCTAAATTTAGGCGCGTAGCTCAGTTGGTTAGAGCGCTTGGTCGACATCCAAGAGGTCAGCAGTTCGAGTCTGCTCGTGCCTACCAGATACAAATGGCTTAGATCCTCACGGGTCTAAGCCATTTTCATTTCCATAATAATTTTTATAGGCGAAATGAAATTTTGCTCAAGATCCTCTTCTATGCGCGGCAAAGAGTGTGGCAAAGAGCTGGCAAGCCTTACAGTATG
>JAVHQO010000020.1:0-1080 GCA_036171175.1 Gallionella sp. | reverse complement strand
TGCTGGGCGACGTGCCCGCACACACTTTGGGCCAGATGGCGCAGACCTTGCGCACCGGCCTGGGTCAATTCATTAAAAAAGCGGCTGCATTTGTACCTGGCCAGTCTGCCTCATGACGCGTCTTTTACGAGGCATTTTCATCCTTTGGGTGATGTTGCGATATGGTCTGGATGAACTGGTTTTAAGCAGTTTCAACAAACCTGGTTTGCTCACCTTGTCACGCGTGTTGACACTGGGGCGCAAGCTGGATGCGCCGCGCGGGCAACGCATTCGCCAAGCGCTTGAAAGTCTGGGCCCGATCTTTGTCAAATTCGGTCAGGTGCTGTCCACGCGGCGCGATCTGTTGCCAGTGGACATTGCCGATGAGTTGGCCAAGTTGCAGGATCGGGTGCCGCCGTTTCCCAGTGCGGTGGCGATTGGCATTGTTGAGCGTGCGTTCAAAAAATCAGTGGCCGATATTTTTGTCTCGTTTGAGTCTGAACCCGTGGCCAGCGCGTCGATTGCACAGGTGCACTTTGCCGTTTTGAAAGACAAACACGGGCAACAGCGTGATGTGGCTGTGAAGGTGTTGCGTCCTGGCATGGCTACCGTGATTGACAAAGACCTGGACTTGCTGCGGATGATGGCGGGTTGGGTTGAGAGCCTGTCAGAAGACGGTCGCCGCCTCAAGCCGCGTGAAGTGGTGGCCGAGTTTGACAAATACCTGCACGATGAACTTGATCTGGTGCGAGAAGCCGCCAGTGCTGCGCAGTTGCGGCGCAACATGGCGGACCTGAACCTGGTGCTGATTCCTGAAATCTGTTGGGACTACTGCGTGACCGATGTGTTGGTGATGGAGCGCATGAAGGGGGTTCCCATCAGCCAGGTTGATCGCCTGCGTGCTGCGGGGGTTGACATCCCGAAATTGGCGCGCGACGGTGTCACGATTTTTTTCACCCAGGTGTTTCGCGATGGTTTTTTCCATGCCGACATGCACCCCGGCAACATCCAGGTCAGCATCGAGCCCGCTACTTTTGGTCGCTACATCTCGCTCGACTTTGGCATTGTGGGGACGCTGACCGAGATCGACAAAGAATACCT
>JAVHQO010000019.1:0-1081 GCA_036171175.1 Gallionella sp. | reverse complement strand
GACATGTTGATGGCGAATTCGTTGGTGTCAGCTGGAATCTGCATGTTCGGGTGAGTCAGGAAGAAATCGCCCACATCGCGGTCCAGCGTGAAACCGTTCACGCCGTGGCCGGTGGTGATCACCATCATGGTGTTCGGGCCGTACAGCGCGTAGCCGGCGCAAACTTGCTTGGTGCCGGGCTGCATGAAGTCGGCGGCGGTCGGATTAGTCACGCCTTCCGGGCAGCGCAGGATGGAGAAGATGGTGCCAACGGAAATATTCACGTCGATGTTGGAAGAGCCGTCCAGCGGATCGAACGTGATCAGGTATTTGCCCTTCGGATATTTTGCCGGGATCGGATAGATGTCTTCCATTTCTTCGGAAGCCATCGCCGCCAGGTGGCCGCTCCACTCGTTCGCCTTGATGAAAACTTCGTTGGTGATGATGTCGAGTTTCTTCTGTGTCTCGCCTTGCACGTTCTCGCTGCCGGCGCTGCCCAGCACGCCGATCAGCGCGCCCTTGTTCACATCATGTGCAATTTGTTTGCAGGCAGATACGACGTCGCTCAACAGGCCGGTGAAATCGCCGCTGGCGTTAGCGACATGGCGCTGCTCTTCGATGATGAATTGGATCAGACTCTTGCTCATGCTGTTTCTCCTCGTTGGTTTTCTGGATTTGCTTTGTGATTCTACTGCTTTTCCGGCACGCCCTCCACGGCTATTTGGCCGCGTCCGTGCCCGATTCTATTGGTTTCTGTGCGCTTCATTTGGTCAGTGACATGAACAGCGTCGGCAATTTCTCCGGCAACTGCGCCACCTTGTCCACAATGGTGTAGTGCTTGCCAAAGATGTCCGAAACATATGCGTCCGCCTTGGAATCAAGATTGATACAGTAGGTATAGATACCTTCCCGGTCCAGTTCGCGCACCGCTTGTTTGGCATCCTGGATCAACAACTGAGGGTCGTGCACATCGATATCAGCAGGCTCTCCATCCGTCAGAATGAGCATCAGTTTCTTGTCTGCCTGCTGCGTTTTCAGATAGTGGCCTGCATGACGCATCGCTGCGCCCATGCGGGTGGAATATCCCGCCTGCATCTCGGCC
>JAVHQO010000018.1:0-1081 GCA_036171175.1 Gallionella sp. | reverse complement strand
CTATTCGTCGCACATAACTTTTACTTAAATGGGGAGCAAAAAATGAAACACACCTTGAAACTTAGTATCGCAACACTCACCTTGGTGTGCGCTTCGGCGTATGCACAAGACGGCACATTTGATCCGCGCGCGCTGGCGATGGGGGGTGCAGGCGTAACGACTTCGGACAATAGCAACGCGGTGTTTCATAACGCGGCGATGCTAGCTTCAAGCAAACAAAACGACAGTTTTTCTTTGGAAACGCCGATTGTTGCAGTGCGTTTGCTCGACCCACAAAGTTTGCAAAACGACACCACGACCTTGAGCAATAACTCAACGGCATTGACCAATGCTTTAACGGTTTTTAATGCAGCACCCACGCCTGCAAATGCCGCACCCGTGAGTGCTGCGCTAACAAATTTCAATACTAGCTTGGTCGCAGTCAATGCCAAGACGCTCTCTGGCAATGCGTTGGCGGGCATGGTGCTGTCGATTCCTAGCAGCCATTATGCTTTTTCTTTGTATGTCGATGGTCGCGCTGAACTGGGTGCGCAATTTAATTACGCAGCGGGCGATCAAGCGACGATTAGCAGCTTGGCTAACAACCTGAGTTTATGCTCGCAAAACAATCTGGTGGCTTGTAACAATGCCAACGCAGCAGCCCCTGGCGGTAAAGTGAACCTCGCTTCAACCTTGTCCGTGCGTGGCGTAGTCGCTAAAGACATCGGTATCGCCGCCGCGCGTCATTTTGATAATTTCTACGATTTAGATATTGGTATCGTGCCGAAATTTACCCAATACAGTAGTTACGATTTCAATCAAGGCGCGCAGAGCAATACCAAAATTTCTTTGAACCAAGGTAAAAAAGATTTCAGCGCGTTCAGCATGGATGTGGGCGCGGCAAAGACTTTTCAGCGTGAAGCCGATACTCAAATCAAAGCAGGTTTAGCGATTAAAAATTTGATTCCGAGCAGCGGCACAACCGCATTGGGTAATCGCATCGAAGCCAAACCTTTGGCGACCTTGGGCGTGAGCTACGAAACACCGAAAACGAGTTCGGGCATAGATTTGGATTTAACGCCGAACAAGGCTTTGCTGACGG
>JAVHQO010000017.1:0-1089 GCA_036171175.1 Gallionella sp. | reverse complement strand
GACGGCGTGAGCGCAGTCAATCAAGCCCTGAAATAACATGGATGCGCGCCTGCACGAGCTGCTGAAAAACACCTTGGCGCAGTTTCCGCAGATTGTTTTGGCGATCGTGTTTGGTTCGGTGGCAACGGGGCGGCAGCGCATGGAGAGCGATTTAGATATTGCGGTCGGTGCGCATCAAGCTTTAAGCGTGACTGAAAAAATTGCGCTGATTAACGCTTTGTCTGATGCCACGGGACGCGCCATAGATTTAATTGACTTAAACGACGTAAGTGAACCGCTGTTAGGGCAAATTGTTTGCCTAGGCCAGCGCATTCTCGGTAGCGACACGGCGTTTGGTAATTTACTCAGTCGTCATTTGTTTGAACAAGCTGACTTTATGCCGTATCGCACGCGTATTTTGGCGGAAAGAAGGATGGCATGGATAGGCAAGTAATCGAGCAAAAATTAGAATCATTGCGGCGATGTTTGGCGCGACTTGAAAGCAAACGTCCCGCGCAAGCGGCGGACTTGTTGAACGACATCGACTTGCAAGACATTGTTTCGCTAAACCTAAGTCGCGCCGTACAAATATCGGTCGATATTGCCGCTCATTTAGTGTCCGGCATGGATGTCGCTCCGCCTGCAACGATGGGACAAACATTTGAACTGTTAGCCCAGCAACAGGTTTTGCCAGCGGACTTAGCCGTTCGCATGAAAAAAGCCGTGGGCTTCCGCAATATCGCGGTACACAGCTACGAAGCCATCAACTGGGAAATTGTTTATAGCATTATCAAATTTCATCTCGATGATTTTTCCGCCTTCGCCAAAATAATTGCTCAACACACCAGCAGTCACCAATCCCAAAAACTTACTTGATACTTGACACCCTTATGGTGCGCTGATTAAATGCACGTTCATTTTTTGAACGCACCTCACGAATGCTCGATTTATCTATCAGCTACAGCCTGCTCAAAACCCTGCAAGCAGAACCCGAACTTTCGCAACGCGAGATGGCGAAACGCTTGGGTGTGAGCTTAGGCAAAGTGAATTTTTGCCTCAACGCCCTCATCGAGAAAGGTTGCGTGAAAGTGAACAACTTCCGCAACAGCG
>JAVHQO010000016.1:0-1095 GCA_036171175.1 Gallionella sp. | reverse complement strand
ATTGCATGGCGTCGGGGTGGTTTTGCTGGGCTGCCAGCCCAAACCAATAGACGGCAGCCGGGTATTTTTCTGACATCAAAAAAAGTTGACCCAAGTCATCTTGTGCTTCGGCCTGGCCAGCATCAGCCAGCACCAATGTTTGTTTGTCTTCTGGCGCAAGGCGCACACAAATGTGCGGCGCCACCTCAGACCACAAAAGCATGGCACGCCCCCGTGCATCATCAGCCAACCGCGTGAAATCGCCTTTGGCAATGCGCCGACGCCAAGTGCTTTTGCTTGTTTGTGTGATTGCACAAACCGTGTCAAGGCTCAGGCGTGTGGGCAAGGTGTCAGTCATGGCTGAAGGATAGCATTGCGCAGCGCTGCAAGGTGCCAGCGACACTAGAAACCGAGTGTCAAATCACTTGTGGCACCTGAAACAGCGTGTCAACCAAAACACATTCAGGCTGTGACCACGGGAAATACCCCCCAAACAGGTGGAAAATCCTTGGGTGGTGGCTTTTTTAAGGCTGGCACGGAAACTGCTGATAATTTCACGGTTTCGTTGTTTTTATTCTTAACTTTTTGGAGCTCACTATGAAGCGTTCTATGCAAAAGGGTTTTACCCTGATCGAGTTGATGATCGTTGTGGCGATCATTGGTATTTTGGCTGCGGTGGCTTTGCCGGCTTATCAGGATTACACCAATCGCGCAAAGGCATCTGAAATCATTCTGGCTGCCAGTGGTGCCCGCACCTGCGTTACCGAAGCTGTTTCAACTAATGGCAATAGCGGTCTTGATTCATGTGGAACTAGCTTTATTCCCACAACCCGAGCTAAAACCATGACTGTGGGAGCAACTGATGGGAAAATCACTGTCACTGGACGGGTTGCATCCACAACCGCTGACGATTTGACTGTTACGTTGACACCTTCTCTTTCTGGTAATGCTATTACTGGCTGGGTTTGCGCCGGAACCGTAGCCAAATGGCTGCCAGCTTCTTGCAAATAAACTTGATTATTTTTAGAAAAAGGGAGCTATGCTCCCTTTTTCTTTTTCTATAAGCTGCTCATAAAAAGTTAGATGCGTAAAAATGTTTTTACTTTCATGTAAATC
>JAVHQO010000015.1:0-1096 GCA_036171175.1 Gallionella sp. | reverse complement strand
TGAATGGTTTTCAAAAAGAAATCCGCGAACGCATGTTAGGCGCATCGCCGCATTTGGAAGTGGTCGCCGATGGCGGACGGATGAATGATAGCCAAAGTGTGCTCGCGCAAGTATTGGCGTATCCGCAAGTGCTGGCGGCAGCACCTTATGTAGCAGGGCAAGGCATGTTGTCGTTTGGGCAAAGTGTGCAAGGCGTGATGGTGCGCGGTATTCATCCTGAACTAGAAATCGGTATTACTGACTTACCGAATAAAATTAAAGCAGGCTCTTTGAGCGAACTAAAAAATGGCGAATTCGGCATCATATTGGGCTCGGATTTAGCGCGCGCACTGGGCGTACGGGTTGATGAAAAAGTCATGCTGATTGCACCGCAAGGCTCAATTACGCCCGCAGGCATGGTGCCGCGCTTAAAGCAATTTCGCGTGGTCGGCATCTTTGAAATCGGCATGGCTCCGTATGACAATTCGCTGGCGTTAATTCACATTGGCGATGCGCAAAAATTATTCCAATTAGGCGATGCGGTCACGGGCATCAGCAGTAAATTACGCGACATCGACCAAGCACCCAAAATTGCGCGTGAGCTGCAACGCCAGTTGCCGCCTGACTTGTACGCCAACGACTGGACGCATCAGAACAGCAATTATTTCCGCGCGGTGCAGATGGAAAAGAAAATGATGTTCATTATTTTGTCGCTGATTGTGGCGGTCGCCGCCTTCAACATCGTCTCGACGTTGGTGATGGCGGTCACCGACAAACAAGCCGACATTGCCATTTTGCGCACGCTGGGTGCTACCCCCGCCAGCATTATGAAAATTTTTATGGTGCAAGGCGTGGTCATCGGCTTAATTGGCACATTTTTAGGCGTGTTTAGCGGCGTACTACTGGCACTCAATCTCGACGTGGTCGTGCCGTTTATTGAGCATTTATTCGGTGTGCAATTTTTAGCTAAAGATATTTATTTCATCACCGAATTGCCCTCTGATTTGCATTGGAGCGAAGTGCTATGGGTTGCCGCCATGTCGTTCGTGATTAGCATACTGGCGACGCTCTACCCTAGCTATCGCGCCTCTAAAACTCAGCCAGCGGAGGCCTTGCG
>JAVHQO010000014.1:0-1097 GCA_036171175.1 Gallionella sp. | reverse complement strand
CAATCAAGTCGCCGAAGCCTGTCCCGATTTATCACGCAAAAATGCTCAAGTGCAACAAGGCACTTCGCTCGAAACCATCCGCAATATGGTCGCATCAGGACTGGGCATCACCGTGTTGCCCGCGTCGGCGAATGACGCGCGTTACCGTAATCGCTTGCTCAAAATTATTCCGTTCGCCAAACCTGTTCCGTCGCGCCGCATCGCGCTGGCATGGCGCAAAAGTTTCACCCGCGTCGAAGCTATCAACGCACTCGCGCTCGCCATCTCGCACACCAAACTTAATAACATCGCCCACTTAGCGTAAGCAGATTGGCATCAATTAAACGCCCCATAAAAAACGGCTGGTGTCTCGCAACACCAGCCGTTTCATCAGCGCAAAACATTAACGCGGAATATGAATATCGTGTTCGTTAAATTTTCCTTGTGCGGCATAGCTGTGGCACGCACCGCAATTTGAAGCACTTTTCACTTTAGGATTGCGCCAAGTGCGATTGGACACTTCGTCGTGTTCATGCTGAAACCAGCGCGTTTGGGTGATACGCAGCACGGGACGACCTCCGTCGCTACGCCCACCAGCGGCATTTTGTAGCTCTGCACTCAGTTGTTTTTGCGTGGCAGCATCCAAACTGGCATCCGTGCCGAAGTGCTTATTGAGATTCCCCATCACCGCGCGCCACGACTGCGCAGGCAGTAAATTGGGTGGGTAAACGATGTGGCACGAGCCGCATTCTTCCTTGAGTTGCGGACTGGTTGCGGCACTGCTATGACGGTCGTTTTCACGCTGACTATGTTCCCGACGCTCATGTTTTTGATGACGCTGCTCGTCTTCATCATCATCATCGTCGTCGTGCGCGTAAACCCCCGCACTCGCCAAGCACATTGCGAGCAATAATCCACTTAAAGTCAACTTTGCAAATACGCTGGTCATCACACTCTCCTCATTAAATCCAATCTTGTGGCACAAGGAATTTATCGTATAACTCGGCTTCTGCTGACCCTGCTTCAGGATGCCAATCGTAACGCCAAGTGCATAAGGGGGGCATCGACAACAAAATAGATTCAGTACGTCCGTTCGATTGCAAACCAAAAATCGTGCC
>JAVHQO010000013.1:0-1099 GCA_036171175.1 Gallionella sp. | reverse complement strand
CGGAATGCGAGCCCTATATCACTTGCGACGACATGCTGATGCGCGAACGCGCCGAGGAAATTATCAAAGGCGCAGAAATCATGCGTTGGGCATTAGCGGCCGAAGAAATTATCATCGGGATTGAAGACAATAAACCCGAAGCCATTCTCGCCATGCAAATCGCAGCACGCGCAAGTGCTGACAATATCCAAGTCGTCGCCGTACCAACGCTCTACCCAGGTGGCGGCGCGAAGCAACTAATCCGCGTGTTAACGGGCATCGAAGTCGCCGCTGGGGTGCGCTCGACCGACAAAGGCGTGCAATGTTTTAACGTTGCCACCGCGCAAAGTATTTATCGCGCCCTGCAATTCGGCGAGCCGCTAGTGGCGCGCATCGTCACCGTCACGGGCAATGTCAAAAACGCACAAAATTTAGAAGTGCTGATAGGCACACCCGTGCGCGATTTATTGACTTACGCAGACGCACTACCTGACACCAACAGCAGCATTATGGGCGGGCCAATGATGGGCTTGCCGTTGCCCAATTCAGATGTGTCTATCGTCAAAGCCGCCAACTGCATCATTGCGTCTTCGCCAAAATTATTTCCGCCTGCGCCACCCGCCATGCCGTGCATCCGTTGCACACGCTGCGCGGATGTTTGCCCCTCCGAACTCCAGCCGCAAGATTTGTATTGGTTCGCCAAGGCTAAAGATTTCGGCAAGGCACAAGAATTTAATTTATTCGATTGCATCGAGTGCGGCGCGTGCAGCTATGTTTGCCCTAGCAGCATTCCTTTAGTTCAGTATTATCGTTTTGCCAAGAGCGAAATTTGGGCGCGCGAAAGCGAAAAAACCGCCGCTGATGCGGCACGTGAACGATTTGAATTCCGTGAATATCGCACCGAGCGGGAAAAAATCGAGAAGGCCGAAAAACTCGCGGCGAAAGAAAAAGCCGCTGCTGCTGCCAAAATTGAAGCGGCTAAGGTTGCTACTGCGCAGCCTGTCACCGCCAGCCCAGTGAGTGCGCCACAAGACGACGCACAAGCGAAAATCCAAGCTGCGATTGCCAATGCGCAACAGCAAGCGGCGGCCGCCAAACCGAAAAATACCGAGCAACTCAC
>JAVHQO010000012.1:0-5137 GCA_036171175.1 Gallionella sp. | reverse complement strand
TTCTTTATACTTTTAACTCTGAAGGGACTCGCAATGAATGTGATTAAAAATACTGTGCTGTTGGCTTTATTGACCAGCAGCAGTTTCAGTTTTGCAGCACCGCTCGCCGAGGTTAAAACGACCGTGCGCGTTAAAGCCCCCAGCCACTTTGCCACCGTGTTGGCACGCAAGGCGTTGCCTAATGACGCGCAATGTGCCGCTTGGGTAGGCGCGCAACCCATCGCCGAAGCTCGCCCTAGCAATGCCGCTTATAACTTGAGCTACGGCAAGCCGTTAGCGTTACCGTTTTTTCATGGTGATGATGCGCGCGCCAATCGTTTGATTGCGGCGCGTGTGACAGGACATTTTGTGGGCACGACCGAAGAGATTTTGCGTTGGGGTGCATGTAAATGGGGCATAGACGAAAACGTGGTAAAGGCTATGGCGTTACAAGATTCGGATTGGCAACAAGCGCGTCGCATGGGTGTGACACACTTGCCAGAAACGGCTCAAGCAGCGGCGCAATACGGCAATCCTAAGCCCGCTTTTCAATCGGATGATTGCACTAAAAATACTCAGCCTGGCAGTGTCGCTACGCCCTCTGCCTTGCCTAATCCATTGCCTGTTTATCCACCCGCTGGTACAGGTAGCGAGTCGGTGAGTTGCGCGCGCGATTGGGGCGTGTTCCAAGTGAATTACGAACAGCAACCGAGTGCTTGGCCTGAGGCGGAAAGCAGTACCGCAATGAATGTAGATGTGGCATTAGCATCGGTGCGCGCGTGTTTTGAAGGCTATGAAACCTGGTTGGCGGCGAAGCCTGTTAGCGCAGGCGTGAAAAAATATGCCAAGGGTGATTTGATGGGCTGCGTAGGACGCTATAAATCAGGTTTGTGGCACGACAGTATTGCGGAAAGTTACATCGCCAACATCAATCAACAAGTCGTCGATAAAAGCTGGCAGCATCCTGATTTTGCGGGCAAGGCGTGGGTTTATCCTTAATTATTTTTTAACAAACTTGTGAATGAATCTGGTATGAAAAAAATTACTAAAGCAGTGTTTCCTGTTGCGGGCATGGGCAGTCGTTTTTTGCCTGTGACCAAGGCGAGCCCGAAAGAAATGATGGCGGTGGTGGATAAGCCGCTGATTCAATATGCGGTGGAAGAAGCCGTCGCGGCGGGCATCACCGATATGGTGTTTATCACGGGGCGCAACAAGCGTTCGATTGAAGACCATTTTGATAAGGCGTATGAGCTAGAAGCAGAATTAGCGATGCGCGGCAAAACCGAATTGCTGCGCATCGTGCGGGACATTATCCCCTCGCATATCAACTGTATTTTTATTCGCCAAGCGGAGGCATTGGGCTTGGGACATGCGGTGTTGTGTGCTAAGCCTGTGGTGCAAGATGAGCCGTTCGCGGTGATTTTGGCAGACGATTTATGTGATGGACCTAAGCCTATCGTTAAGCAAATGGTGAACGTGTTTGCCGAGCATCAATGCTCAATCTTGGGCGTGCAAAATGTGCCGCGCGAGCAAACCAATCAATACGGAATTGTCAGCAGCACCGCGCATAGCGACGATTTGGAATGGGTGAACGGTATTGTCGAAAAGCCTAAACCAGAAGTTGCACCCACTACGCTGGCGGTGATTGGTCGTTATATTTTGACTCCCGCTATTTTTGATCATTTGCAAAATGTTAAGCCTGGCGCAGGGGGCGAAATTCAATTAACCGATGCGATTGAAATGCTAATGCAGCATGAAAAAATGTTGGCGTATCGCTTCAAAGGCACGCGCTACGATTGCGGCTCTAAGCTCGGTTATTTGCAAGCCACGGTGGATTTTGGTTTGAAGCATCCTGAAACGCATAATGCTTTCGCCGCTTATTTAGCCAGTCTCAAATAATCGTGAGTATCAGTCCCGCCGCCGCGCGCGAGATTCTGCAAAATTCCGAGGTGTTGTTTTCGGCAGAGGCGGTGCAAGCCGCCTTGCATCAAGTCGCCGCCGACATCAATGCGCGCCTAAACAATCAGCATCCGCTGGTGTTGGCGGTGATGGGTGGGGCGGTGGTGTTCGCAGGGCAGTTGTTGCCCTTGCTGAATTTCCCACTCGATTTTGACTATGTGCAAGTATCGCGTTACGGCGATGCGCGCCACGGTGGCGCGATGAAATGGAAGGTCGAGCCAGGTGAAAATGTGCGCAATCGAGTGGTGTTATTGCTCGATGATATTCTCGATGAAGGACATACCTTACAAGCCTTACACGAGCGCGTCATGGCGTTGGGCGCGGCGCGTTGTATGAGTGTGGTATTTGCCGATAAACAACATGGCCGAGTTAAGCCGCTACAGGCTGATTTTGTTGGCATCAACGTGCCGAATCGCTTTGTGTTTGGTTATGGTATGGATGTACAAGGGGCGTGGCGTAATCTGCCCGCGATTTATGCAGTGAAGGAAGAAAATTAAATGTTAGCAATCATCGGTGGACGAGGGCTGTCGCAATTAGCCAATCTTAAAATTAGCCATCGCCAAGTGATGCGTACACCTTATGGCGAGCCATCTGGCGCGTTTTTGTTTGGCACGATAGATAGCCGTGAAGTGATTTTTCTAGCGCGCCACGGTTACGGTCATACCATTCCGCCGCACTTGGTCAATTACCGCGCCAATCTATGGGCGTTAAAAGAGCAAGGCGTTAAAGAAGTGATTTCGGTGGCAACGGTGGGGGGCATCCGTGCCGATTTGCAGCCTGGCGTGATTGTTGTGCCTGACCAAATTATTGATTACACGCATGGGCGCGATGCGACGTTTTTTGAAGTGCGCGACAAGGCGTACAGCAATGCCGATTTCACGCTGCCGTATAGCAGTCGTTTGCGCCAGCGTATTTTGGCGAGTGGTAAATTAGCTGGGCAAACGTGTGTGGATGGCGGGGTTTATGCCGCCACGCAAGGTCCGCGCTTAGACAGCATTGCCGAAATCAATCGCTACAAACGCGATGGTGCGGATATGGTGGGCATGACAGGGATGCCCGAAACCGCGCTGGCAAAAGAGCTAGAGCTGGACTATGCGACTATCGCCGTGGTGGCAAATTACGCAGCGGGACATGGTGATAGTCTTGCTGGCATCAATATGGAAAGCGTTAATGCCACTGCTGATGCGGCGATGGCGCGCGTGCGTAGTCTGATTGAACACATCGCCAATAACGGCAATTAACATGGCGATAAAAACGGTATTACGCATGGGCGACGCGCGCCTGTGGCAAGTCTCGGCAGCGGTCAAAAACTTCGCCACCCCTGAATTATTGCAACTCTTGCAAGATATGCGCGACACCATGCAAGCCATGAATGGCGCGGGGTTAGCCGCCCCGCAAATTGGCGTGAGCTGGCGTGTGGTGATTTTTGGTGTGCAGGGAAATTCGCGTTATCCCGATGCCGAAAGCGTGCCTGAAACCGTACTCATCAATCCTGTAATTACCGCTGTTGGTACCGCCACGGACGAGGCGTGGGAAGGTTGCTTGAGCGTGCCAGGACTGCGCGGGCAGGTCGCTCGCTATAGTCAAATTCGCTATCAAGGCTTTGATGAGCAAGGCGCACTGATAGACCGCACCGTGAGCGGCTTTCATGCGCGTGTGGTGCAGCATGAATGCGACCATCTCGATGGCATTTTGTATCCCATGCGCATCAGCGATATGACCCGCTTTGGTTACAATGCCGAGCTGTTTCCTGACCTTGAGCTGTCAGATGATTGAGCCAGCGAATGAGGCTTCCGCCATGAGTAAATTGTCCCAAGTCGCCCGCACCCATGCCTTTGTCAGTCTGATTTGGGCGGCGGGCGCAATTTCAGCGGTGATGTTGGTTGGCACTATCGGTTACAAGATTATCGCCGGGCCGCACACCAGCTGGTTAGATTGTTTTTACATGACCTTCGTCACGGTTTCGACCATAGGATTTTCCGAAATTATTGATTTTTCGCATCATCCAGAAGGTCGCGTATTTACTATATTGATCGGTGCTTCAGGCATTGCGATTTTGACCTTCGCGCTGTCGGCGGTGACCGCCGTAATTTTAGAAGGCGACCTCAAACAAACTTGGCGGAGAAAGAAAATGCAAAAAAATATCGACCAAATACGCGGACACTACATCGTTTGTGGGGTAGGGCGCGTCGGCAGCAACGTCGCACATGAGTTGCTGATGACGGGACGCAAATTCGTCATGCTCGATTCTAATCTACACAACATTGAGAATTATCTAGTGCGTGATCCTGAGCAACTTTTTATTCATGGCGATGCCACCGATAACGATGTGTTGATTGCCGCAGGCATTTTGCATGCACGCGGTATTTTTGCCGTTGCGCCTGACGACACGCTCAACTTAGTGATTAGCTTGAGTGCCCGCCAGCTCAATCCCGACGTGCGTATCGTGGCGCGCTGTCACGACTTAAAGAATGCCGAAAAAACGCGCAGTGCAGGCGCGGATGAAATTGTCTCGCCTGACTTTACCGGCGGTTTACGTTTGGTGTCAGCGATGGTGCGTCCGCATGTGGTGTCGTTCTTGGATGACATGCTTAAATCAGACGACAATTTGCGTATGGAAGAAATTGTCTTGCCTGAGCATTTTGCAGGTCAGCCTATTGCCATGCTCAATCCGCATCAGCGCGATTTTGTATTACTGGCGGTGCGTAGCCAATTTGGCAAATGGCAGATCAATCCCGATGTGCAGCATGTGATACACGCCAATGATGTGTTGATGGTGATTTCCACACCCGCAGGGCGCACCCGTTTAGAGCAGTTGTTGCAGGGCTAAAAATAGTTGAGAGCTAGCCTGTTAGGCTGATTTGCTCGCGATATAGTGTTGAGATGTTTGTGACTGTGCTAGCCAAATGCTTATTGGGCTAGCACACGAATCACGTTATATCCTAGCGTTACCAGCGCGCCCGCTCTGATTTTTGCCGTCTTGCGTAACTCTACTTGACCATCGACGCATACCACACCTTCGGCAACGATTGCTTTACCTGCGCCCCCGCTGTCGCATAGACCGACCATTTTGAGCAGTTGGTTGAGCTCTACATATTCGCCGTTCAATTGAAATTCTAGTGTGTGCATGGTGATTTTTTAGCTGTGTGACTGGTGTCCCCACCGCGAATCGAACGCGGAATTGCCCCTTAGGAGGGGG
>JAVHQO010000011.1:0-1109 GCA_036171175.1 Gallionella sp. | reverse complement strand
CCAGCAACAGCAACACCATGGCGTGATTGATGCTGTTCGGGTCAGCTTTGTCAGGATAGCCTGCGGTTTTAATTGCGCCACCTAAAGCCGTTGCGAATGCAGCACTTTGTGCCTTCATTGCATCTTTATCTAAGCCTGCACCTTCAAAACTTGCCACCACGGTTTCGCCGACTTTAACGCTTGCCACTGTGCCTGCGGGTGCATCTTCGTTCGCGTAAGAAATCCCTTTCTTAACCAATGCGCCTTTAGCAATATCGCATGAGCTTAAGAACTTGGCTTTGCCGACTGGATCGAACTGGAAGCTACAGGTTGCAGGGTCAGCTACCACGCGTATCGGTGCAGAAAGTTGCGCCGTTTCCAAGGCTGGATTGGCGTAATGCGTCAACGCTTGGAATATTGGGAAGTAGGTCAACGCAGCGATTAAGCAACCCGCCATGATGATAGGTTTGCGGCCGATTTTGTCGGACAACTTACCAAACACAATAAAGAACGGCGTAGCAATAATCAGCGACGCAGCAATCAGCAAGTTGGCTGTTTGCGCATCCACTGTCAGCACTTTGGTCATAAAGAACAAGGCATAAAACTGACCTGTGTACCAAACGACTGCTTGTCCCATGGTTAAACCGAACAAGGCGATGATGACGAATTTAAGATTTTTCCATTGACCAAATGATTCCGTCACAGGAGCTTTAGAAGCCGTGCCTTCTGCTTTCATTTTGATAAAGGCTGGCGATTCGCTAAGTGACAAACGTATCCACATCGACACACCCAACAAGGCAATCGAGACTAAGAACGGAATACGCCAGCCCCACACGTCAAAATCGGCACCCGTGAAATTACGCGTCAGCAAAATCACAATCAGCGATAAGAACAGCCCGAGTGTCGCGGTAGTTTGGATCCATGCGGTGTATTCGCCGCGACGATTATGCGGCGCATGTTCAGCCACATAAGTTGCCGCGCCACCGTATTCGCCGCCCAATGCCAAGCCTTGCAGCAAGCGTAAGCACACCAAAATAATCGGTGCGGCTACGCCTATGGTGGCGTAATTGGGCAGTAAACCGACCACGAAAGTCGATAAACCCATAATCAAAATCGTAATCAGGAAAGTG
>JAVHQO010000010.1:0-5204 GCA_036171175.1 Gallionella sp. | reverse complement strand
CGGCCAGATCAGTGCGGCGGCGCACATTCGTGCCATGCAGCTGTCGGCCAAGCGGTTGCGCGCGGGTCAAGAAGTGCGTGAATTCCATCTGGAAGCCGAACTGCTGCATGAATTCCGCCTGAACGGCTCGCAGTTCCCGGCCTACGGCTCGATCGTCGCGGCCGGGGCCAATGCCTGCGTGCTGCACTACCGCGCTGACCGTGGCTTGGTGCGTGCCGGCGAGCTGGTGCTGATCGACGCGGCCTGCGAGTTGGACGGCTATGCCAGCGATATCACCAGAACCTTCCCGGCCAACGGCCGTTTTACCGGGCCGCAGCGCAGCCTGTATGAACTGGTGCTGGCTGCGCAAGAAGCCGCCATTGCCGCCACCAAGGCCGGGGCTCGCTTCACCGACCCGCATGATGCCGCCGTGAACGTGCTGGCGCAAGGCATGCTGGATGTCGGTTTGCTGGATAAAAACAAGGTTGGCAGCTTGCAGGACGTGATTGAGAAACGCGCTTATTTCCCGTTTTACATGCACCGCACCGGCCATTGGATTGGCATGGATGTGCACGACTGTGGCGACTACACCGAGCCTGCAGAACGAGGTCAAGTCAGTGAACGCAAGGATGCGCTCACGGGTGAAGTCATCAAAGATCGTCCGGCACGCATCCTGCGCCCCGGCATGGCCCTGACGATCGAGCCCGGCATCTACGTGCGACCAGGCGTGGGCGTGCCGGAACAGTTCCACAACATTGGGATTCGCATTGAAGACGATGCCATCGTCACGGCTGACGGTTGCGAGTTGCTGACACGCGACGTGCCAGTGCGCGTGGACGAGATTGAAGCCCTGATGCGTTGAGCCTGGCAAACCTGTTGGTTTGGCGGCAAAGAACGGTGTCCAAACGTTATTTTTAAGGGGCTCTTGGCAAGCATTTGTAACGGATGTCACGGTGCGGGACTGGCCGTTACTTTTGACATCAAAACTTCAAAAACATGCAGTATCTTCGGGTCACATCGATGCCACCTGGGTCCGCCACGCGGGGCCAGTTTGTCAACCACTTGACTTCAAGGAGTTTCTACATGAACCAATCTATTTCAACTTTGTTGCTTGCTCTGGTGTCCATCACCACGACTGGCAACGCCCTGGCGCAAAGCGTTTGCAATGACGCACCCACGCGGGTCATCCAGGCTGCGGTACCTAACCCTGCAGCCCCTGTGATGTCGCATGAAGTGGCCAGCATCATCAAGCTGACGCACCAAGCCGAGGCGCAGTACCGCCGCACGGGCCAGCCGCAAGATCTGGCGCGTGTCAAAGTCATGCGCGAGGAACTGGCCAGCCGGGGTTATGGCCACGCCACGCAAAGCGCACCGGCCAAAGACCCAAATGCCATTCTGCTGGCTGAGGCGCCTCGTTATTGCCAGCTGATCGCCAGCGCAGCTGAGTAACGTTCACACGGTTGCCAAGCTGCATCTTGCCCACCATGCAGGCTGCAGCTTGGCACAGGCCTGAAAAACTGGCATCCGCTGCCGGTAGATTCCCCGCTATCGCTAAAGTTTCGCTCTGGCGTTGCACACACGGGGACTTGAAAGCACGTTACTTTTGCTTACGTTGTGGCAAAAGGCGCATGCCTAGAATGAATGCATGAAAAAACCAAACCTGATTTTTGGCAGCTTATTGCTTGCCACTGGCCTCCTGACTGGGGCGCATGCCGCTGATGTGGGCGTGTCCGTGAGCGTGTCTCAACCCGGGTTTTATGGCCGCATCGATGTCGGACGTGTGCCCTCACCCGTGTTGATTTACGAGCAGCCCATGGTCATTGAACGCCGAGCTGTGACCGTGGTGCGTGAGCCCATCTATTTGCGCGTACCGCCCGGACATGAAAAGCACTGGGACAGGCATTGCGCCCGCTACAACGCGTGTGGTCAGCCGGTTTATTTTGTCCAGGACAATTGGTACCGTGAAGTCTACGAACCGCAGTATTACCGCGAATCTGATCGCCGTGATGATGGGCATGGTGATCATAAAAAGCGCAAAAAAGAGCACGGTCACGACTGAGTCTGGTGCGTGCCGCAAAGGTGCTCCGGGTGTCTGCACGGGTAGCGTGTGCAGGCATCAAGTTTGATTCAACGCAAGGTCTACAATTTCCCGCAGTTCTTACCCCGGCTTGTGCTCGGGGCCGCCTTTACTTGCAGGAGACACAATGACATCAGATACCCCGGCATCCCCAGAAGACAAGCGTGCCGAATTGCGCCGTGCCACGCTCGAATACCACCAGTTTCCAACCCCGGGAAAGATTTCCATTGCAGCTACCAAACAGCTCATCAACCAGCATGATTTGGGTTTGGCCTACACACCGGGTGTAGCCATTCCGTGCGAAGAAATTGTCAAAGACCCGAACAACGCCTACAAGTACACCAGCCGGGGCAATCTGGTGGGCGTGGTCACCAACGGCACGGCTGTGCTGGGCCTGGGCGACATCGGCCCGCTGGCCGGCAAGCCGGTGATGGAAGGCAAGGCGGTATTGTTTAAAAAATTCGCTGGCATTGATGTGTTCGACATCGAAATCAACGAAAAGACTGATCTGGACAAACTGGTTGACATCATCGCTTCGCTGGAACCCACTTTTGGTGGCATCAATCTGGAAGACATCAAAGCCCCGGATTGTTTTTATGTGGAACGCAAACTGCGCGAGCGCATGAAGATACCGGTGTTTCATGATGACCAACACGGTACCGCCATCACGGTTGGTGCGGCCATCATGAATGGTCTCAAGGTCGCGGGCAAGGACATGTCCAAAGTCAAGCTGGTGACCTCGGGCGCGGGCGCGGCGGCGCTGGCCTGCGTGGGGTTGTTGGTCAAGCTCGGTATTCCGCGTGAAAACGTCTGGGTCACCGACCTGGCCGGTGTGGTGTATGAGGGGCGGGTCGAGCTGATGGACCCGGACAAATCCATTTACGCGCAAAAAACAACGGCACGCAAACTCGGTGACGTGATTGACAACGCCGATGTATTCCTGGGCCTGTCGGCCGGTGGTGTGCTGAAGGCCGAAATGGTCAAACGCATGGCCCCCAACCCGATCATCTTTGCGCTGGCCAATCCCACACCCGAGATCACGCCTGAAGAAGTCAAGGCGGTGCGCGACGATGCCATCATTGGCACCGGTCGCAGCGACTACCCGAACCAGATCAACAACATCTTGTGCTTTCCGTACATTTTCCGTGGCGCGCTGGATGCCGGAGCCACCACCATCACGGTCGAGATGGAAATGGCCGCGGTGCATGCGATTGCTGCCTTGGCGCAGGCCGAGCAAAGCGAGGTGGTGGCTGCTGCCTACGCCGGTGAGCCGCTGGCTTTCGGGCGTGAATACCTGATACCCAAGCCGTTTGACCCGCGCTTGATGATCATGGTGGCACCTGCTGTGGCTCAGGCGGCGGCAGACAGTGGTGTGGCGCAGCGCCCCATCAGCGATATGGATGCTTACCGCGAGAAGCTGCAAAGCTTCGTCTACGCCTCCGGTACGGTCATGAAGCCGATTTTTACGGCCGCCAAAAAGGCGTTGAAAAAACGGGTGGCGTTTGCCGAAGGCGAGGAAGAGCGCGTGTTGCGTGCGGCGCAAATTGTGGTCGACGAAGGCTTGGCCACGCCCACCCTGATTGGCCGCCCCAAAGTGATTGCGGCCCGCATTGAAAAATTTGGTTTGCGCCTGAAAGAAGGCGTTGATTACGAAGTGGTCAATGTCGAGCAAGATGACCGTTACCGCGACTTCTGGCAAACCTACCACCGCATGACCGAACGCAAGGGCATCACGGTACAAATTGCCAAAATTGAAATGCGCCGTCGTCTGACCTTGATTGGCAGCATGATGCTGCACAAAGGCTACGTGGACGGGTTGATTTGCGGTACCTGGGGCACCACCTCACTGCATCTGCAATACCTCGATCAGGTGGTGGGCAAGCGCGAAGGTGTCAACAACTACGCCTGCATGAACGGACTGATGTTGCCTGGTCGTCAAGTGTTTTTGGTCGATACCCACGTCAACTACGACCCCACAGCCGAGCAATTGGCCGAGATCACCATCATGGCGGCAGAGGAAATGATGCGTTTTGGCATTCCCCCCAAGGCCGCATTGTTGTCACACTCCAGCTTTGGCAGCAGCAACCTGCCCAGCGCCCTGAAAATGCGCGATACGCTGGCCTTGCTGCGCACGCAAGCTCCATGGCTTGAAGTGGACGGTGAAATGCATGGCGACTTGGCGCTTGATGGCGCAGCCCGCGCCCATCTGATGCCCAACAGCACGCTGTACGGTGATGCCAACCTGCTGGTATTGCCCAACATTGATGCCGCCAACATTGCCTATAACCTGCTTAAAACCGCCGCTGGTGGCAACATTGCGGTGGGTCCGGTGTTGCTGGGTGCGGCCAAACCGGTGCACATTTTGACGGCCAGTACCACCGTGCGTCGAATTGTCAACATGACGGCACTCACTGTAGCGGATGCAAACGCCAGTAGATAAGCTGCAAAGACTAAGTTAGCACACACTTAGTCTTTTATTTCCCCTGCAAGCATTGCCTATTTATTGGGCAATGGCTTGCTTTTTTCTTTTCAATCGACGACACTAGTGCCCTTGAATATGCGGGTTTACCCGTTGTTTTGCAGGGAACCAGAGGTCACATGTCCAGATTAAGCACCGTCAAGTTGGTACTCACTTGCCTGTGTATTGCTGCAGCGGCATCGGCTGGTGTGGCCCTGGGGCGTGCACCAGCCCCGGTCAGTTTGCACGCCACCATCGGGCTGGCAGAGTTGCCCACGCAAGGGGTTGAAACTTACGCTTTGATTCGTCAAGGTGGGCCTTTTGCCTCGGAAAAGGATGGTGCAACGTTTGGCAATCGTGAGCGCATGCTGCCTGCACAAAAACGAGGGTATTACCTGGAATACACAGTACCGACACCGGGCTTAAACCACCGTGGTGTCAAACGAATTGTTTGTGGTGGCGCGCGCACCACGCCCGATGTCTGTTACTACACCGCCGATCACTATGCGAGTTTTCGCAAGATCGTGCCGTAAAAAATGAAGCTTTGCTCCTAGCAATTTAGAAAGAATAACCATGTCACTTGCCCAACCTATCACCATCGCCACTGTGCATGCAGCCGAGTTGCCGCTGCGCGGCATTCGCACCAACATTGTGCAATCGATCCGGGCGTTTCGCGTGCCAGACCTGCAG
>JAVHQO010000009.1:0-5221 GCA_036171175.1 Gallionella sp. | reverse complement strand
CCTTCGGGTTATGAGCCCGACGAGCTACCGAGCTGCTCCACCCCGCGTCAGATGAGCCGCGCACTATATTGATAGAGCGCATGGCTGTCAAACTATTTCTAATTTATTTCACAAATAAAATTACTGCGCTGCTGCTATTACGAATCACAAATGCGACGATTAGCTTGAGGTTACGCTGTACCTAGTGGGATCTATGACATTCGCAGCGATAAAGCCGGCTCGGCGCAAACGACATGAATCACATACGCCGCAAGCGTAGCCACGCTCATCCGCTTGGTAACAAGAAACCGTCTGCGCGTAATCCACGCCTATTTGCTTCCCTGCCGCAATGATTTGCGCCTTGCTCATATATAAAAGCGGTGAATGAATGGTTAACGGGCGGCCTTCAACAGCAGCCTTAGTTGCGAGATTGGCCATACGTTCAAAAGCATTGATGTAATCAGGGCGGCAATCTGGGTAGCCAGAATAATCAACCGCGTTTATACCGACAAAAATATCCTGCGCTTGCAGCACTTCCGCCCACGCTAACGCCAGCGACAACATAATGGTATTGCGTGCAGGAACGTAAGTAGACGGAATGCCTGCGCTAGGCAATTCAGGAATGGCAATAGTGTTATCCGTTAAAGAAGAGCCGCCGAAGCCAGTTAAATCTATATGTATCACGCGCAACTCTTGTGCGCCTTGTGTGCTTGCTACGCGTTGCGCGGCAGCAAGCTCTGCATGATGACGCTGCCCATAATCCACACTCAGCGCGTAGCAAAGAAAACCCTGCTGCTGCGCCATCGCTAACACGGTTGCAGAATCCAGCCCACCCGATAATAAAACGACTGCTTTTTTCATGCTTAATGTCCTGCCGCGTTGTGCCATAAGATTTTATGCAACTGCACTTGCAAACGCACAGACAAACGATCACGCAATATCCATTCGGCTAGCTGCGTAGGGTTCATCGCCCCATGCACAGGAGAAAATAAAATCGGACATTTACGGAGTAATTGATGCTGATCAATCAGCTCTTTTGCCCACAGATAATCGGTCTCGTCACACAACACAAATTTAATTTCATCATGCGGCGCGAGCAGCGCGATATTTTCCCAATGATTTTTACTCAGCTCACCCGATCCTGGCGTTTTAATATCGACTACCCGCATCACGCGTGCATCGACCGCCGCAATATCCATCGCGCCGCCGGTTTCCAGCGACACTTCGTAACCCGCATCACACAACTCACGCAACAAAAAAATGCAATTTTTTTGCGCCAAAGGTTCGCCACCTGTCACGGTTACATAACGCGCACCATAACTGGCAACTTGCTCAAGTATTTTGCTGATTGCAAGCGTCTCGCCGCCTGTGAAGGCATACGCGGTATCGCAATAGATGCAACGCAGTGGGCAGCCAGTAAGGCGAATAAATACCGTGGGCAAGCCAACTCGATTTGTCTCGCCTTGCAAGGAATAAAAAATTTCGGTGATACGCAGTGATGCGTCGGTCATAACTAAAGACATAAGACAGTTACTTTGAGACAGCGAGCAGTTTTTTCGCCTTGTCGGCTGCGGCTGTGTTGGGATATTTAACGATAACTTGCTTGAGGTTCTTTTGTGCGGCTACTGTTTGCTTTAAGTCTTGCAAACAAATCGCTTTATTAACCATCGCATCTGCCGCCTTAGGTGCAGAGGGATAGCTTGCCAGCAACTTTTCATAAGTTGCTAACGCAGAGGGACTGTCTTGCAAACCAAATTGACTCACTGCTAACCAATAAAGCGCATTCGGTAGATGTACCGACTCTGGATATTTTTTCATAAACTCTTGAAAAGCATTCAGTGCATTGGCATATTTGCCCGCCTTGACGGCGGCGTAGGCAGCCTCAAAAGCGCGATTTTCCACAGCAGGATCTGAGGTATCCGCTACCGTATTGTTTGCACTAACAGGCGTGGCAGCACTGTTATCAGGTGATTCAAAACGGCGCAAGCGCGTATCTAAATCTACATAAAAATCTTTCTCGCGCTTTTCGGCATCTTGTAGGCCGTGCGCGAGCTCTTCATTCTGACCGCGCAATTTGCGCAGCTCAGTCTTCAATTCGTCCAGCTGACTTTGTAATTCTAAGGTCGCCGAGGTATGTTGTGCATCGGATGTTTCGAGCTTCAGCACACGCGCTTTTAACAATTCAATTTGCTGATGAGCTTCGTCGTCAGTAAACAGTCCCGCGTACGCGGGAGCGACGAAAATAGCCGCTAATAAAATGAAAGCGCGTAGCTGTAGCATGTTAATTACTTAGCGTAGTTCAGGTCGGTACGGCGGTTTTGTGACCAAGCGGCTTCATCATGTCCGGCTGCTTTTGGCTTTTCTTCACCAAAGCTCACTGAACTGACTTGCGCTGCTTTAGCACCACTCAATTCCAACAATTTTTTCACGCCATCTGCACGACGTTGACCCAAAGCCAAATTGTATTCAGTGCTGCCACGCTCATCCGCGTAACCCGCCAATTCAACTTTACGACTTGGGTTTTCGCTCAAGTACTTACCGTGAGCAGCAATGACTGGCTTATCAGCCGCCGCAACTGCATCCACGTCCAACGCGTAGTAAACGCTACGTTTAGCCAAAATGCTGGTTGCATCATTCAATGGATCAACCACGACAGCTTTTTCAACCACTGGTGCGGTTACCGCAGCAACAGATGCAGGCGCAGCTGCGGGCGCAGCAGCTTCAGGGGCTTTTTGGCTAGCACAAGCAGCTAACAGATTAACTAATACAACACTAATAACGAGTTTCTTCATGTTATTCATCCTTCTCTAAAGTTAAATTAAAAATGTGGATTCCACATTGGTTCTCGCGCATCGCCTGTTTGCGTAAACATATGCTGTTTGACGCGACCATCGCTAGAAACGCTCGCCAATATACCACGACCGCGCGCTTCGCTCGCAAACAGTATCATTTTGCCATTTGGTGCAAAGCTAGGCTTTTTATGCCATCCGCCATCTGTTACCAGCTGCATTTGTCCGCTCTGAAAATCTTGCGTGGCAATATAAAACTGTCCATTGGCGCGATGCACCAACACCATACTTTTGCCGTCAGGACTATAACGCGGAGAATAATTAGTCCCTTCACCAAAGGTAACGCGTTGTTCTAATCCGCCCGCCAAGGGCATCCGATAAATTTGCGCACTACCGCCCCGATCTGAAGTGAACAATAAATTTTGCCCATCAGGCGAAAAACACGGCTCGGTATCAATCGCACCACTAAATGTCATCCGCTTAATCGCGGAGCCATCCGCATTGATTAAATAAAGCTGGGAACTGCCATCGCGCGTCAACACCATCGCCAATTGTTTACCATCGGGAGACCAAGTTGGCGCGCTGTTGCTGCCGCGAAAATCCGCTAACACCGTGCGTTGCTTAGTAAACACCGACTGCACAAACACCACCGCATGACCCGTTTCAAAACTCACATAGGCGAGCCTGCTGCCATCCGCAGACCAGGCGGGCGACATAATCGGCTCGTTTTGCGCCAACACGGTTTGCTCGTTATAGCCATCGCTATCCGCCACCACTAGGCGATACTTTTCGCCCAGACGATTCACATAAGCGATGCGGGTACTGAACACACCCTTATCACCCGTGAGTTTTTCGTAAATCAAATCAGCGATGCGATGTCCAATTTGTCGCGTTTGCGTCTCTTTTGCCGACAAAACCTCCCCCAACAACGGCGATTTTTTTAGCACATCCAATAAACGCAACTTCACGCTAATACGACCGTCTTCCAAAATCTCAACCACGCCAATCGACAAGGCTTCCGCGCCCATCGCTTGCCATTCGGGATAGCTCACCTCGCTGGGTTCATGCGGTGTTTTACCTGCGTTATCGACAATGCGAAACAAACCGCTGCGTTGTAAATCAGCAACGACCACCTCGTTAATTGCCACCGCTAGTTTGGCATCACCGCCCAAAGGTGCGAGCGCCACAGGAATTTGATGTTCGCCCGCGCCGACAATTTCAATGCTCATTTCCGCATGAGCAACAGCGGCGGGTAACAAGCCAAACAAAAACAGCATTTTTAATACTTTCAACATATACAAGCCTTCACTCAACGGGTTTGAACTTCAATTTTAATTCGCGAAAACGATTAAACAGACTGGCATCAGCGGGCAAGGGTAACGGCTGCGCTTTCAAAATCGCGCGCTCCACGGCATTGTCGTACGCCGCATTGCCACTCGACTGCGCCAGTCGCGTGCTCAGCACGGTCCCGCCGGGTAACAAGGTCACGGCAAAAATCGCTTGTGCATCATTCGCTACATCAGGCGGCATGACGATATTGCGGCGAATTTTGCTGCTAATTTTGCTCATCGCTTCATCGACCACGCGCCCCACCGCAGCAGCTTGTTCAGCTTGTGCCGCCAACTCACGCGCGGCGGCCAAATCGGCAATGCTGGGAGCTTCGGGCTTGGCGGGCGCACGCGTTTTCGGCTGCTCAACAATCGGCGCAGCTTTGCTTTCGATGATTTTTTTCTCAGGCTTTTTAACCGCCAGCACAATATCGGGCGCAATTTTTGCCAGAGGCGGCGGCATCACTGGAGCGGGTTCAACTTTGGGCGCAGGCGGCTCAAGCGGCGCGGGCGGGGTAACCACAACAGGCATTGGAGGCATATCGGGCAAGGCTTGCCACAGCTCTACACTCATCGCAGCAGGGGCTTGCGTCTGCCAAGTAAAACCAAAATATAGCAGTGCGAAAAAGCCGCCGTGCACCATTAAGGCAAGCACAGCGGCGGGCTTTTGATAAGAAGGATAGGCCGCGCGGCTCATTTATTTTTTGCTTGCGTGAGCAGACCGATTTTTTTGATGTGCTGTTGTTGCAGCACGTCCATCACATTGATGACTTCTTCGTAACGCATGTTTTTGTCCGCCGCAATCACCACCGCTTGCTCGGCTAATTTGCCCGTGCGCGCTTTGATAAACGTCACCATCTCGGCACGCGACACGCGTAATTCGCGGTCGCCATTAGCATGGTCGCGCAGCAACAAAGTATTGTCTTTGCGTATCACCACTTCCAATGGTGCGGCGGCTGGCAACGCGCTATTACCGAGCGAGGGCAAATCCACTTGCCCTGGATTCATCATCGGCGCGGTGACCATAAAAATCACCAGCAACACCAACATCACGTCGATGTACGGCACGACATTGATGTCATTCATCAAACGATTTTTGTTACGGCGATTAGTTCGCATTAGAAC
>JAVHQO010000008.1:20168-22250 GCA_036171175.1 Gallionella sp. | reverse complement strand
TCAAACAGTAAGGATGTTATGCGCAAGTATTTTGTTAACAATCCCTGCTCAACCAATGAAACATAAGCATTCGTTTGATTTTTTAAGAAATATCTAGGTACTTAGGGGGCTAGCTAAACTATTTTAGCTACTGTTAGACTACGCGCCCGCTTATTCGTTAAAGGTATTAAAAATGAAACGTATTATTTTTGCACTGCAATGTTTATTGTTATCTTTTAGTGTATCTGCTGCGCAAGTTGGTCAAGATTGTGAAACAAAAAGCCAACACGTTAAACCTGAAGCACGTCAAGCGTTCTTGACCTCTTGTCTCGCGCAAGTGAGCTCACCCGCCAATGTTCAAGCAGTTTCGCAACAAAACAAACAAGAAACTTGCACACAAAATGAAAAAAACATGAAAAAAGCGGGCATCAATAAGCCGAACTACATGCATGAGTGCATGACTAAAAACGAAGCGGCAGCAGAAGCGCAAAAAGTTGCTAACGCAAATCCAGCCGCAGCACCCACACCCGCTGTAGCTCATGCAAAACCTGCGGCTACCAGCGCGCCAGTCGTGAAAGCCAAGCCAAACAGTAAGAAATCTTGCGCGCAACAAGCACACAAGAAACATTTGAAAGGTGAGGGACGCAAGCAGTTTATGACTAGCTGCGTACAAGGCTAAATTTTAAGCTGTCGCAACCAGCGCGCTGAGCAATCAGCGCGCTTTTTTATGCCAAAAACATCTCCAGCAAATCATTCAAAAAGCGTTGTCCTTGTAAGGTGGGCGCGATGTGCTGATGGTCACGAAACAATAAGCCGCGTTGCTCCGCATCGTTTAACTCACGCTGAATACTTAATAACGACAAGCTGGTGCGCTCGCTAAATAACGTCGCGTCAAATCCTTCGTTCAGGCGCAGCGCGTTCAGCATAAATTCAAATGGAATCTCTGCGCGCGTCACTTGGTTTTCAGTTTGGACAGGCGCGCCTTGCAACACTTGCTGCATATAGGCTTGTGGCTGCTTGTAGCGCGCCTGACGAATGATTTTATCAGGGAAACTCAGCTTGGAATGCGCGCCCGCACCGATGCCTAAATAGTCGCCAAATTTCCAATAATTAAGATTGTGTTTAGCGCGGTGATTAGGCCGCGCAAAAGCGGAAGTTTCGTAATGCTCGTAGCCATTTTCCGCCAATAAATTTTCGATGGCTTGCTGCATATCGCTGCTCGCATCGTCGTCTGGCAAGCTGGGAGGATTACGATGAAACAAAGTATTTGGCTCTAAGGTGAGGTGATAGCAGGACAAATGCTTGGGCGCGAAACTTAACGCGCTGCGCACATCTTGCAACGCAAGTTCCAACGTTTGATTAGGCAAGGCATACATCAAATCGAGATTGAAATTATCGAAATGTACTTGCGCAATTTCGATAGCACGACGCGCTTCATCAGCGTTATGGATGCGCCCCAAGGCTTGTAAATGACCATCGTTAAAACTCTGGATACCCATCGACAAGCGGTTCACCCCCGCATCGCGGAACGCCGCGAATTTTCCCGCCTCCACCGTGCCGGGATTCGCCTCTAAAGTTATTTCCGCATTCAAATCCAAGGGCAACAACATGCGCACATTGCGCAGAATTTCTGCAATCGCGTCGCCGCTTAACAAGCTAGGCGTGCCACCGCCAAAGAACACGGTATAAACCTTGCGCCCCCAAATTTGCGGCAACGCCATTTCCAAATCTCGAATCAGAGCGGCGACATATTGCTTTTCCAGCTCAGCAGAAACGCCGCCACCTGAACGCGCCTCATGCGAATTGAAATCGCAATACGGACACTTTTTCACACACCAAGGAATATGGATGTAAAGCGATAATGGCGGCAAAGCCTTGAAGATCAAGGCTTGCGTGGTAGGTAATGTGGGTTGTAGCGAGTGAATAATCATTTTGGATTTGTAGGGTGGGCATGGTCATTTGCCCACCCTACGACTACGACTGCAATTTTTGCAGCAACATTTTCATGGCTTTACCGCGATGACTAATCGCATCTTTTGCTTCGCGCGATAGCTCCGAACTCATCTTGTTTAGCTCTGGCAACCAGAACAGTGGGTCGTAGCC
>JAVHQO010000008.1:0-20068 GCA_036171175.1 Gallionella sp. | reverse complement strand
ATAGCTCCGAACTCATCTTGTTTAGCTCTGGCAACCAGAACAGTGGGTCGTAGCCAAAGCCACCTGTACCGCGCGCTTCGCGAGCGATTTCACCGTGCCATTCGCCTTCGGCAATCAGCGGCTGCGCGTCCCCTGCGGAGCGCATCAGCACCAGCACACAAGCGTAATGCGCGCGGCGATCGGTGTGCGGTTGCATGGCTTGTAGCAAGGCTTTGTTGTTGCGCTCGTCGTTGCTAGGCAAGCCTGAAAAACGCGCGGAAATCACACCGGGCAAGCCATTCAACGCATAGACACAAATACCCGAATCATCCGCGAGCGCAGGCAATCCGCTTTCACGACTGACGTGACGCGCTTTGGCTAAGGCATTTTCGATAAAAGTTAAATGCGGCTCTTCGGCTTCTTTAATGCCGAGTTGCGCTTGGGTCACGACTTCAATGCCAAGCGGCGCGAGCAAGGTTTGAAACTCAAGCAGCTTGCCAGGGTTGTTCGATGCGATAACCAGTTTTTTCATTTTTGCGATTTCCTGAACGACAAAAAAGTTGTTATTTCGCCAATGCAGCGCGCTGCATTTTTATTAAATCAGCAATGCCACCTTGCGCTAAATCGAGCAGTGCATTCATCTCATCACGAGAAAACGCATAGCCTTCCGCCGTGCCTTGCACTTCAACAAAATGCCCGCTGCCTAGCATCACCACATTCATGTCCGTATCACACGCCGCATCCTCAATGTAGTCCAAATCCAACACGGGCGCGCCTTCAACCATCCCAACGGAAATCGCGGCGATAAAATCGTTAAGCGGGGTCTCCGCCAGCAAACCCTTAGCCAGCAAGCCGCTCACAGCATCGTGCAGAGCGACATACGCGCCCGTGATACTGGCAGTACGCGTGCCACCGTCAGCTTGTATTACATCGCAATCAATTTGGATGGTGCGCTCACCGAGTTTTTTCAGATCAACCACGGCGCGCAAACTACGTCCAATTAGGCGTTGAATTTCTTGAGTACGACCCGACTGTTTACCCTTGACGGCTTCACGGCTCATACGGCTGCCTGTGGAGCGCGGCAACATGCCGTATTCAGCAGTCACCCAGCCTTCGCCTGAACCTTTTTTATGCGGCGGAACTTTTTCTTCTACGCTTGCCGTACAAATAACTTTAGTGTCACCGCATTCAATTAGCACCGAGCCTTCGGCGTGTTTGGTGTAGTGACGGGTGATACGAATATCGCGGAGTTGATTGGGCTGACGTGAACTTGGGCGCATAGGGAAAAATGGTAAGTGGTAAGTGGTAAGTGGCTTGTAGGAGAGCGATTTATCGGGCGATTAAGTGCGCTAATCACCCGATAAATCGGCCTCTTAAATAATAATTTTATTGAAACATTGGGCAGGTAAAACCAGCTGGCTGGATACTCAAGTTAAGCAATTTCCAACACGGCACTCACGATATGCTCGGTGGCTTTATCGTCTTGAGACTCGTCCCACGCTAACACCACACCTGTGATGTTATCGGAGCGTCCGCACTCGCGCTGATAGGCAGCTAGCATCAGATTATTCAGTTCACTATCACTCGCAATTTTGAGTGCGCTAGCAATTTCATTATCACTGAACGGGCCCCACAGTCCATCGCTACACAACAATATGCGATCGCCAGATTGCACAGGCAAGGCTGCGCACGATTCGGCATAAAACATTGCTTCGATGCCGCCTAAGCAGTTAGTAATTTGGTTGCGGCGCGGGTGCACGCGCCCTTCTTCTTCTGAAATCACCCCCCAATCCACCCACTGCTGCACCATGGAATGATCCCGCGTGCGATGCAATACTGCGTCATCGCGCAGCACATACAAACGTGAATCACCCGCATACGCGCTATACATCACGCCGTCTTGAATCAATGCAACCACACAGGTCGTACCAGGGAAACCCACATCTTTATCATTTGGTAATTGCATGATGCCTTGATGCGCGGCTTGCATGGTGGCTTCGAGAAAATTTTGCGGGGCAGCAAACGCCTTGTTCTCATGGCGCGTAAAGGCATCAATAAATGTCTCAATGGCAATGCCAGCAGCTAATTCGCCATGCGAATGCCCGCCCATACCATCGGCCAATACCAATAGCACAGCGTGTTGGCTGTAAGCAAACGCCACGCGATCTTGATTGTATTTACGGTCGCCAATTAGGCTGGCTTGATGAACGGAAAATTTCATGGGAGCGTCAAAAGGTGATAGCCGAAGCTCTCGAAAAAGGGCGCAATCGTAATATAATGCGCGCCCGCCGCACAGCCTTTTATTTAGGCACACCACGCACTTCACGATTTCAGGGGCTTAGATGATTCTCAGTATGACAGGCTACGCCAACACCCACGCCGACTTTGCCGGCGGCTCGCTCAGTGTCGAACTGCGCGCGGTGAACTATCGCTATCTAGACGTGCAGCTAAAAATGCCCGATGAATTGCGCGGTTTAGAAGGTGCGTTACGCGAATTACTCGCGACACAATTACAACGCGGCAAAGTCGAATGTCGCATCAACTATGCCGCGCGCAACGTCGCTAATGGCATTGCACTAAATCAAAACTTATTGCAAAAACTTACTCAGTGGAACGCGCAAGTGCAAGCCAGCTTGCCCAACGCCGCGAGCTTGAGCGTGCATGAAGTGCTGCAATGGCGCGGCATGTTGGCGAATTTTAATCAGCGCGACGAGGAGCTACGCAGCCATTTGTTAGGCGCGGTAAAAATCTGCCTAGACGAATTTTCTGCCTCGCGCGCGCGCGAAGGCGAAAAACTCGGCACGTTTTTATTGCAGCGCGTCGCAACCATCGAAGCTCTGCGCAGCAGCGTAATTCCACATATACCCTCAGCTATCAAGGCTTTTGAGCACAAACTCATCAGCCGTTTACGCGATGCTTTAGCAGAACGAGACGACGAACGCATCAAACAAGAAATCGCTTTATTTGCCAGCAAAATTGATGTCGATGAAGAATTGTCGCGCTTAGACAGTCACCTCACCGAGCTGCGCCGCATTGTGGCAACAGGAGGCGTAGTTGGTAAACGACTGGATTTTTTAATGCAAGAACTCAATCGCGAAGCCAACACGCTAGGCGCAAAATCCGTCGATGCAGAAGTATCGCGCTGCGCCATGGAGATGAAAATTCTCATCGAACAAATGCGTGAACAAATCCAAAATCTCGAATAAATGTCCACGCCTATTTCCCCTTACAACCTGTCCGCTTGGGCTCTCAAACATCAAGCATTGATGCTCTACGCACTATGCGCCTTGCTGCTGGCGGGCTGCGTCGCTTACGCACAATTGGGACAAAAAGAAGATCCTGATTTCACCTTTAAGGTGATGACGATTAAATTGCGCTGGGCAGGCGCATCGGCACAAGAAATTGAGCAGCAAGTAGTCGATCGCATTGAGCGCAAGCTGCAAGAAACACCTTGGCTAGATAACGTCAGCAGCTATTCGGAAGCGGGTGAAGCGGTGATTTTTGTCACCCTCCAAGATGCCATGCCGCCCGCCGCCTTGGATAAATCTTGGTACAGCGTGCGCAAGACCTTGGCGGATTTGCAGGGCACCTTGCCCGAAGGCGTGGGGCTGCCGACTATCAATGATGATTTTGGCAATACCGCCAGCGCGATTTACGCGTTTAGCTCGGACACGCTCGATAACGCCGAACTGGCAACGCAAGTAAGCATCGCCCGCGAAGCCTTACTTACCGTGGCGAATGTGAGCAAAGTGCGCAGCTTAGGCGCGCAAGCAGAAAAAATTTACATCGAACTTTCTAGCCAAAAAATGGCGGCATTGCATCTCGATCCGCTGCAAGTCGCCGCCGCGCTCAAGGCACAAAACGCCATGGAACCCGCCGGCGAACTGGTTGCCCATGAAGGCATCACGCGCTTACGCGTCAGTGGCGATTTCAAATCACTGCAAAGCATTCAGGACATCGGCATCCAAGCCGCTGGCAAAACTCATCGCCTAGGCGATATTTGCAACGTCTATCGCGGCTACGCTGATCCCGCCGCATTCAAAGTTCACACGCAAGGTAAAGCCGCCATCGCGCTGGCGGTATCCATGACGGAGCAAGGTGATGTGACGCGCTTAGGCAAAGACTTGGCGCGCGAAATGCTGCATATCAAAACACTGTTACCCGCCAACGTCACCATCACGCAAATTGCCGACCAAGCGCATGTGGTCAAAACGGCCATCAGCGACTTTATGCGCGCTCTGCTCGAAGCCTTAGTCATCGTGCTAGCAGTGAGTTTTGTCAGTCTTGGACTGCGTGCTGGCTTGGTGGTGGGCTTATCAATTCCGATTGTGCTGGCGGGTACATTTTTAGTGATGAACGCGTTGGGCATAGCGTTGCATCGCGTCTCACTGGGCGCGCTGATTATTGCTTTAGGTCTGTTGGTCGATGACGCAATGATTGCGGTGGAAATGATGCAAGTCAAATTGGCGCAGGGATACAGCAAATTTCACGCCGCCAGCTACGCCTACAGCAGCACCGCATTCCCAATGTTGACGGGTACGCTGATTACCGCCGCCGCATTTTTACCAGTGGGACTAGCGAAGTCATCAGCAGGCGAATATACGATTGCGATTTGCGCCGTGGTCAGTATTGCGCTGTTAGTGTCTTGGCTGGTGGCGGTGATTTTTACGCCGCTGATGGGCTATCGCTTACTGCGTGGGCAGAGTCCAGCCGAGCTGGGCGATGAGCATTATCAGCAAGGCTTTTACCAACATTTTCGCCGCGTCGTGCGCTGGTGTTTGTGGCGCAAACAGACCGTAGTGGCACTCACCCTCGCGACATTTTTACTCGCCGTTGCAGGCTACAGCCAAGTCGAACAGGAATTTTTCCCGCCTTCAGAACGCCCTGAACTACTAATGGATGTGTGGCTGCCAGAAGGGGCAACGTTTGCCGCCACCGAAAATTTAACCAGTGCGCTGGAAAAACAATTACTGGCCATTCAGGGCATCCATAACGTCACTAGCTATATCGGCGGCAGCACCCCGCGCTTTTATTTGCCGCTGGATTTAACCTTGCCCGCCGTCAATTACGCGCAAATCGTGATTACGCCTACTGACCTTAAAGCGCGCGAAGCCGTGTTGCATGAAGTGCGGCAAATTCTGGCGCGCGATTACAGCGAACTGGGTATCCGCATCGCGCGTTTAGAAAATGGCCCGCCGGTCGGCTATCCCGTGCAATTTCGCGTGTTAGGCAAAGACACCGAGCAGCTGTATCGCATCGCCGCCGAGGTCGAAAAGCGGGTCAAAGCCAATCCACATACCAAAAATGTTAGCGTCGATTCCAACCAAAAAATACATGTAGTAAATGTCGATGTTGATCAAGAGAAGGCACGCGCACTAGGGCTGTCATCACAATCGCTATCGCGTAATTTGCAAGCCTTATTGAGTGGGGTATCGGTGTCCAGTTTGCGTGAAGGCGAGCAGCGCATCGAAATTGTGGCGCGCACCGATGCTGCCGATCGCCACAATCCTGCGGCATTAACCAAGCTCAACATTCGTACACCGAACGGCGCATTTGTTGCGCTTGGCGACATCGCCAACGTCAGTGCCGCCGAAGAGGACGGCATCATCTGGCGCATGAATCGCTTGCCTGTAGTGACGGTGCGCGCGGATGTGCCTGACGACATCAGCGCGCCCGATGTGAGCAGCGCGATTAACGCAAAAATTGATTTGCTGCGTAGCACTTTGCCCGTGGGTTATCGCATTGAAGTCGGTGGTGCATTGGAAGGCGACGATCAGGCCACCGACTCGATTATTGCGGTGCTGCCCCTCACCGCGTTGATTATCGTCAGCCTGCTGATGTTGCAATTACAGCGTTTTAGCTTGGTGATTTTGGCCTTACTCACCGCTCCGCTCGGTATCATCGGCGTGACCGCCGCACTGCTGTTATTCCATGTGCCATTTGGCTTTGTTGCGATGCTGGGAATGATTTCATTGGCGGGCATGATTATGCGCAACTCGGTTATTTTGCTCGACCAAATCGGCCAAGACATGCGCGCAGGTGCGACACGCTATGACGCGATTATCGAAGCGACCGTGCGCCGCTTTCGCCCCATTATGCTCACCGCAGCAGCGGCGATTTTGGCGATGATTCCGCTCACGCGCAGCGTATTTTGGGGGCCGCTAGCGGTGGTGATTATGGGCGGACTATTAGTCGCAACCTTCTTAACCTTGCTCTATCTGCCCGCGCTGTATGCGTGGTGGTACAAGGTTGAAACGCCTAAAACCGCAACAGGAATTTAGTCCACAGCAATGCGATAGGCTAAACAATAATACTTTTAGATTGGAGTTTTTATGTCAGGAAACTTATTTATCGTCAGCGCGCCATCGGGTGCGGGCAAAACCAGCTTGGTGCACGCCTTGCTGAAACATAATCCGCACATTGATTTGTCGGTTTCGTTCACCTCGCGTGCCGCACGCGTCGGTGAAATTGATGGACAGCACTATCACTTTGTTACGCGTGAAAAATTTATCGCCATGCAAATGCACGGCGATTTTCTCGAAAGTGCGGAAGTGTATGGCAACTTTTACGGCACCTCGCAAACATGGATTACCCAAGAGATTGCCAAGGGACGCGACATCCTGTTGGAAATTGATTGGCAAGGTGCGCAGCAAGTGCGCAAAATTTTCCCCAAGGCGATTAACATTTTCATTCTGCCGCCCTCGCTTGCCGCGCTGCGTCAGCGTTTAACGGGTCGCGGCACCGATCATCCAGATGTCATTGCCACACGCATGGCAGCGGCACAAGTGGATGTCGCACACGTCGCAGAATTCGATTATGTTATTATTAACGACGATTTGAACCACGCTTTGCAAGAGCTGAACGCCGTGGTTCTCAGTGCCAAACTCACTTGCAGCAAGCAGTTAGCACGTTACCAAACCCTCATCAATCAACTACAAAAACCGGAGTAAATCATGGCTCGTATTACCGTCGAAGAATGTCTGTCACAAATTCCTAATCGCTTTGAATTAACCTTGGCTGCCGCGTATCGCGCCCGTCAAATCGCCAATGGTGCGACGCACTTGGTGGAAGAAAGCAAAGACAAACCTACTGTAGTGGCATTGCGCGAAATCAGCGAAGGCAAAGTGGGTAAAGAAATCCTCAATCGCGGCATGGCCTAAAAGGGCAGCTCATAAAATTCTAATTTCGTCGTGATGCGTCGTTACTCACAAAAAATTAAAATTTCCTGAGACACCCTTAATCTCCAGCATCACTCGAAAGCCAAATCATGGCGGACGCTGAACTCCTCATCACCGAAGTTTCTTCCTACCTTAAACCGCAGGATGTTGACTATGTGCGCGCCGCGATTG
This sequence comes from Gallionella sp., assembly GCA_036171175.1. Classification (GTDB taxonomy): domain Bacteria; phylum Pseudomonadota; class Gammaproteobacteria; order Burkholderiales; family Gallionellaceae; genus Gallionella. The sequence goes on along the minus strand of JAVHQO010000008.1, from coordinate 12,740 downwards.
CTTACAGCCGCGCGGCTCACGAAGGGCAAATGCGTCATTCGGGCGAGGCGTATGTCACGCATCCGATTGCCGTGGCGCGCATCCTCGCGCCGTTACATTTAGATGTGCAAGCCATCATCGCTGCCTTGTTGCACGACGTGGTCGAGGACACCACTATCACGGCCGCGCAAGTCGCAGAGAAATTTGGTACGCCTGTTGCCGAGCTGGTCGAAGGCTTAAGCAAACTGGACAAAATTCAGTTTGAAACGCGTGAAGATGCGCAAGCCGAAAATTTTCGTAAAATGCTGTTGGCAATGGCGCGCGATGTGCGCGTGATACTGATTAAGCTCGCCGATCGACTGCACAATATGCGCACGCTGGGCGTGATGTCGGCAGAAAAATCTGAACGTATCGCGCGCGAGACGATGGAGATTTACGCGCCGATTGCGAATCGCTTGGGGCTACACGAGATTCACCACGAGTTGCAAGATTTGAGTTTCAAATATTTGCATCCGAATCGCTATAACGTGTTGGCGAAAGCACTCAAAGTGGCGCGCGGCAATCGTCGCGAAGTGGTCAATAAAATTCTCGAAAGCCTGCGTACTCGCCTAGCCGAATGGCAGGTTGAAGCCGATGTGAGCGGCCGTGAAAAAGACCTCTACAGCATCTATAAAAAAATGCAGAGCAAGTCGCTGGCGTTTGCCGAAGTGCTGGATATTTACGGCTTCCGCGTGCTGGTGAAAGATCCCCGTAGTTGCTATGTGGCGATGGGTGCGCTGCACGGTTTGTACAATCCAATTCCCGGTAAATTCAAAGACTACATCGCGATTCAAAAAACCAACGGCTACCAGTCGCTGCACACCACTTTATTTGGTCCATTTGGCACGCCAATTGAGATTCAAATTCGCACCCACGAAATGCACAAAATCGCAGATGCGGGGGTAGCTTCTCATTGGCTGTACAAGAGCGGGCATGACTCAATCAATGAGCTGCATAAAAAGACTCATCAATGGCTGCAAGACTTGCTCGAAAGCCTGTCGCAGAGCAATGATTCGGCTGAGTTTTTAGAACATCTCAAGGTCGATTTATTTCCCGATGCGGTGTATGTATTCACGCCCAAAGGCAAAATTTTGTCTTTGCCACGTGGTGCGACTGTCGTCGATTTTGCTTATAGCGTGCACACCGACATCGGCGATCGCTGCATCGCGGCGCGCATCAATCAGGAGCAAGTACCCTTGCGTACTGAGCTGCGCAATGGCGATCGCGTGGAAATTATCACCGCACCACACGCTAATCCCAATCCCGCTTGGTTAGGCTATGTACACACCAGCAAAGCGCGCGGACACATTCGTCATTTCTTGAAAACCATGCAATCGGGCGAATCGGCGAGCTTGGGTGAACGCTTGTTAAATCAAGCCTTGCACAGCTTAAATCTAAAATTTGCCGACATCGAAGACGCGCAATGGCTGAAGCTGCTGCGCGATACAGGCATCAAATCCAAACAAGAATTATTAGCCGATATTGGTCTCGGTCGTCGCTTAAATATGGTGGTGGCAAGGCAGTTGGCGCAGCTTGCTGACACGCAACCTGGCAACACCCCCATTAACTCAATTATCACTATCCAAGGCACAGAAGGCATGGCGGTGCAGTTCGCAAAATGCTGCCGCCCAATTCCAGGCGATCCAATTATTGGCGTGATTAAAAGCGGGTTAGGCTTGGTGGTACACACCCACGACTGTCCGACTTTGCGTAAGGGACGCAGCGGCGAGCAATGGCTAGACGTGGCTTGGGATAAGGCTATCAACCGCACTTTCGTGGTGGCGATTAAATTGCTGGTCGCCAATCAGCGCGGCGTATTGGCGAAAGTCGCAGCGGCAATTTCCGAAGCCGAATCCAACATTGAAAATGTCAATTTCGCTAACGAAGGCGACTACACCGCCTTATTTTTCACACTGGAAGTCACGCACCGTATGCACTTAGCCAGCGTGATGCGCTCGCTGCGCAAAATCCCCGAAGTGGTGCGCATCGTGCGCGTAAAAAACACGGTTTAACGGCTTAAACCCGATTGAGTGCGCCTAGCAAAATCTCTCCCGCCACGCTGGCGAAACTTGCCAAGCTCGGCATCCATCACCGCAGTGATTTATTACTGCATCTGCCATTGCGCTATGAAGACGAGACACATCTTTCACCCATAGACACGGTGCAGGCGGGCGAAACCACGCAGGTACAGGGCATCATCACGCATAACGAGGTGATTTATAAGCCGCGCCGCACGCTGGTGTGTTGCTTAGCGGATGCCAGCGGCGAGTTGTATTTACGCTTTTTGAATTTCTATCCCAGCCAACAAAAACAGCTCGCGGTAGGCAAAGCGATACGCGCCATCGGCGAGGCGCGCATGGGGTTTTACGGCATGGAAATGGTGCACGCAAAATGCCGCGCGGCGGATGAAGACACGCCGCTCAATAGCAGCCTCACACCGATTTATCCGACTACTGCTGGGCTATCGCAAACCGTTCTGCGCAAGCTCATAGTCAACGCGCTGGAAGTGTTGCCGCTACGCGACACCTTGCCCGCAGTCGTGTTAGAAAAATTGCAGTTGGCGAGTTTTTCCGACAGCGTTAAATTGCTGCATTGCCCGTCCCCAGATGTCTCGGCTAGCACCCTAGAACAACGCGATCACGCCGCATGGCAACGCATTAAATTTGACGAATTATTAGCGCAACAACTCTCAATGCGCGTGCATCACCGCGAGCGCGGCAAACGCCTTGCACCCGCACTCACAGCGCAGAAAAAACTCACGCAACAACTCCTCAAAGCCCTGCCGTTTGCACTGACGAAAGCGCAGCAAAAAGTGTTGGCAGAAATCTCCCACGACTTAGCACTTGCGCATCCCATGCAGCGACTTTTGCTCGGCGATGTGGGCAGCGGCAAAACCATCGTCGCGGCACTCGCCGCATTGCAAGCCATCGCCAACGGCTATCAAGTTGCGTTTATGGCACCGACCGAAATCCTCGCCGAACAGCATTACCTCAAGTTGCGCGAATGGCTGATTCCATTGGGCTTAGAGCCGGTGTGGCTGTCGGGCAGCCTGAAGAAAAAAGATAAAACGCTGGCAACAGCAGCCATCGCGGCAGGTGCTACGCAAATCGCCGTCGGTACGCACGCGCTGTTTCAAGCCTCGGTGGAATTCAAAAAATTGGGCTTGGTAATCGTCGATGAACAACATAAATTCGGCGTGCAACAACGACTGGCATTGCGCAATAAAGGCAAAAATTCTCAAGCCGTTCGTGGTGAGCCTGTCGAACCACCTTCTGAAATTTTCAATACCCTTCGACAAACTCAGGGCGAACGGGCTGAAGAAATTCCCAAATCAAATTCGCAAGAACCTCACCAACTGATGATGAGTGCCACGCCGATTCCGCGCACCTTGGCGATGAGTTATTACGCCGATTTGGATGTGTCGGTTATCGACGAACTGCCGCCGGGACGCACCCCCATCATCACCAAACTGGTCAGCGAGTCGCGCCGCGATGCGGTGTGCGAGAAAGTGCGCGATGCGTGTGCGGCGGGTCAGCAAGTGTATTGGGTCTGCCCGCTCATCGAAGAATCCGAAACTTTAGAATTGCAAAATGCGTTGGAAACACAACAAATTTTAAGTGACACTTTTCCTGAATTTCACGTCGGTTTGGTGCATGGCAAATTAGACAACGCCTTGAAAGCCAGCACCATGGCGGCATTCAAGGCGGGCGAAATAAATTTACTGGTTGCTACCACGGTTATCGAAGTCGGCGTGGATGTGCCTAACGCCAGTTTAATGGTGATAGAACACGCCGAGCGCATGGGGCTAGCGCAACTGCATCAACTGCGCGGGCGCGTCGGTCGAGGTGCTGCGCAAAGCACTTGCATCTTGATGTTTCAATCGCCTGTTTCGGAACTGGCGCGCGCGCGTCTCAAAGTGATTTTTGAAAACACTGATGGCTTTGTCATCGCGCAACAAGATTTGCAACTGCGCGGCCCCGGTGAACTGCTAGGCGCGCGACAAAGCGGCGTGGCGATGTTGCGCTTCGCCGACCTAAGCGTGGATGAAGACTTACTCGATTTGGCGCGCACCACCGCCGATGAATTACTCAGCGACTATCCCGATGTGGCACGCGCGCATCTGCATCGCTGGATGTCGAATAAGCAGGATTATTTGCATGTCTAACGCAACTCACGACTGGCCAATCATCTTGCCCAGCCTTGCCGATGCTTATGCACCATGGCTGCGCGACCACGGCTCGCTGACCGCGCGCATCGCGCAACGCTGCGAAAAATTTTCAGTGCAGACTGCGCGCAGCGGCTATGCACGCATCGCTTTTGACGAGTGCAGCGTGCTGAACATTCCCGCGCGCCAACTCGCTTATTCGCGCGAAGTTTTTTTGCTGGCAGATGAAAATCCTGTGGTGTTTGCGCACAGCGCGTGTGCGACTAAAAATTTGCGTGGCGCATGGCAAGCGATGCGCGGATTGGGCAATCGCTCGCTGGGCAGCCTGTTGTTTACGCATCCGCTGGTCACCCGCCAACCCTTGCATTACAAGGTGTTGCGCAGCAACCATCCGTTGTATCGCCACGCCGCCGCTGTGTTAAAAAATCCACCGCCCATTTTGTATGCACGCCGCTCGCTGTTTACTTTGCAGCACGCGCCGCTGCTGGTGACTGAAGTTTTTTTACCGGAAATTTTAGAACTAGGATGCGGGATATGGGATGCAGGAGTCAGCCAAAAGTAGAGCCGCGATATTCCTGAATCCCGTATCCTGAATCCCGTATCCTGAATCCCGTATCCTAAATTGCTATGAATTTCAAAACACGCCTCTCCCTCTACCTCCAACTCGCGCGCTTGCATAAGCCCATCGGCATCTTGCTGCTGCTGTGGCCGACTTTGTGGGCAGTGTGGTTGGCGAGCAACGGTCATCCGTCGCCACTTATCCTCGTGATTTTTACGCTAGGCACGGTGCTGATGCGCTCCGCTGGCTGTGTCATCAACGACTATGCCGACCGAGATATAGACCTGCATGTAAAACGTACTCAAGATCGTCCGCTCACCAGTGGGCGCGTGTCGTCGCGTGAGGCTTTGACGCTGGCGGCGAGCTTGGTATTGGCAGCGGGCTGGTTAGTTGTGCCGCTGAATACACTCACTTTATGGCTCTCGATTCCTGCTGTTTTTTTAGCAGTGAGTTATCCCTACACCAAACGATTTTTCGCCATTCCGCAAGCGTATTTAGGTATCGCATTCGGCTTTGGCATTCCGATGGCCTACGCCGCAACGCTAGATGCCGTGCCGCCTGTAGCGTGGCTGCTGTTATTGGCTAATGTATTTTGGGCGATTGCCTACGACACTGAATATGCGATGGTGGATAGAGATGACGACGTGCATTTAGGCATCCATTCCTCAGCATTATTTTTCGGCACATACGATGTGCTGGCGGTGATGAGCTGCTACGCGCTGACAATTATTTTGCTAGGTGTAGCAGGCGCGATAAGCGGCTTAGGCGGCGCGTATTACTTAGGTTTGGCGGCGGCGGCTGGCATCGCGGCGTATCACTACACACTGATAAAAAATCGCCTGCGTGAACAATGCTTCAAGGCGTTTTTACATAACAATTGGTTGGGCGCGACCGTGTTTACAGGCATCGCAATGGATTTTTGGCTCAAGTAAAATACCAGCACGATTAGATTACTCACCTCGCCAATGAAGCAAGAGAACCAACCCGCCGATGATGTTTTGTGCCAATGCAGTGGCACGAAGCGCGCCACCATTCAAAATTTATTCGAGCAGGGTTTGGATATTCAGGCAATTTCTAGATGGACGGGCGCGCTGTCTGGCTGCGGTGGCTGCGAATGGGATATTGCCGATTTTTTGAAAGAACTTGCTGCTCAGCAGAGCAAGAATCAGCAAGCATCTTCCGATTCAACAGCAGATTAAAATTTTCTCACCACGCGATATGCGGCGTACTGTTTAGAGCTTTCCAAATTGATCAAGTTGTCTATCGCGCGCACCCCGTAGCGATTGGGGAACGAGCCTTCGAGCCATTTCAAAATCGGGGCAATTTCGCGACGTTCGGTGTTGCTTGCCATCTCGTCCATTTCAAACACTCCCACACCTTGTTCGACGGCTTGCAAATACACTTCCGAGTCGCTGATGCTAGTCAAAAATGGCAGACGTAACGAAGCTAAAAACTTTTCCAATGAGGCATACACCGCCGAATTACGATTGCGTACTCGGTTCGCCACCACCGCGATTTTAACTTTGGCGGTGAGTGCGCCGCCGATTAAATACAAGTCTTTAATGAAGTCTGCCGTGGCGTGAATATCAATCGGCGAGGGTGCAACAGGAATCACGATGTAGTTGGCTTTGCGCACCAAGTCTTTAAGCAACAAACCCGTCGTGCCAGCTGGAGCATCAATTATCAGCACCTCGGTATCAGTCGGAATCCAGCTCTGGCTATGCAAGGTCACCGCACCCTTGGCAGGCGCACCACTCGCGCCATGTATCACATCAAACGCACTGCTACGCGTACGCAACCAATGCAAACTCGACCCTTGCGGGTCGTAATCCATAATCGCGGTGCGATATTTTTTAGTCGCGTAATAACTCGCTAAATTGGTCGTCAAAGTGGTTTTGCCAGACCCACCTTTTGAGTTAATCACCAATATCGTCAACATATTTTTTTGCCAAAACTTAAAGTGGCGCGACTGTTACACGTTCGCTTATTTGCGTCAATTATTTAGCTAGATTTTTATACCTCCACACCATAAAAAAGAGCGCGAAAATCGCGCTCTTTTTTATGATTTCATCCCGCATTATTCTTCCAACAGACTTCTTAGCATCCACGCGTTCTTTTCATGCACTTCCATACGGGCGGAGAGCAAATCCACGGTCGGTTGATCACCTGCTTGTTCCGCAATCGGCAAAATTTCACGCGCGGTACGCGTCACGGTTTCTTGTCCTGCGACTAATTGTTGAATCATCTCGCGCGCTTTCGGCACGCCCGCGCTATCAGGTATTGAAGTCAACGCGGCGAATTGCGCGTAACTACCGGGGGCGTGAAAGCCTAATGCGCGGATGCGTTCGGCGATTAAATCCACCGCCAGCCAGCTCTCGTTGTATTGCGTCATAAACATCAGATGCAGGGTTTGAAACATGGGCCCCGTCACATTCCAATGAAAATTGTGCGTCTTCAAATACAAGGTATAGGTGTCTGCCAACATGCGCGACAGCCCATCCGCGACTTTTTTGCGATCATCTGCCGAGATGCCGATATTGATATTTGCTGCTTTGCTCATGGTGTTCTCCTCAAGGTCAATTCATCGGTTGTAGTCAATTCTGAATCCGCACTATAGCCTTCTAATCCTAAGCCTAGTATGGCCAATGCTGCCACAAAATCTTGCAAATAAATATGCTGTAATAAAAAATTGTGCATGATATTTCCCCTCTGTCAGTACCGCGCCGATAGAACAGCGCGCGGCAACTGAAGGTTAGTTTAATTCATCGGAATCACACCAAATCAAAGCGATCTAGGTTCATCACCTTGACCCAAGCCGCCACAAAATCATCGACGAACTTCTCGGCCGCATCCGCGCTTGCATACACTTCTGCCAACGCACGCAATTCTGAGTTAGAGCCAAAAATCAAATCGACGCGTGTAGCCGTCCATCTGAGCTTAGCTGTGTTGCGATCACGCCCTTCAAACACCTCCTCAGCAGCGGATACCGCCTGCCAAGCGGTGTTCATATCGAGCAAGTTCACAAAAAAATCGTTGCTCAATACCTCGGTTTGCGTGCTGAACACGCCGTGTGAACGCTGTCCGACATTGGCATTCAGAACGCGTAAGCCGCCCAGCAGTACCGTCATTTCAGGCGCGCTCAAGCTCAGCAATTGCGCCTTGTCGAGTAGCAGCTCCTCAGCCGAGAGACTGTATTTCGCCTGTTGATAATTGCGGAAACCATCGGCTATCGGTTCGAGTACCACAAAAGATTCCACATCCGTCTGCGCCTGCGTGGCATCCATGCGCCCCGGCGTGAAGGGAACAGTCCGCGCGTGACCCGCATTCTTCGCCGCCTGCTCTACCGCTACGCAACCCGCCAGCACAATGAGATCAGCCATTGAAACTTGCTTGCCGCCAGATTGCGCGCCATTAAACTCGCCTTGAATAAGGGCAAGTTTTTCTAGTACGGTAGCGAGTTGCGTGGGCTGGTTGACGGGCCAATCTTTTTGCGGCGCGAGACGAATGCGTGCGCCATTCGCGCCACCGCGTTTATCCGACCCCCGAAAAGTCGAGGCCGATGCCCAAGCGGTTGCAACTAATTGCGCAACGCTTAAACCTGAAGCCTGTATTTTGAGTTTTAGGACTTTGACATCTTGATCGTTAATCAACGCGTGATTAACGATCGGAATCGGGTCTTGCCAAAGCAACGCTTCTTTAGGCACTTCCGATCCTAAATAACGCGAACGAGGGCCTAAATCACGGTGAGTCAACTTGAACCAAGCACGCGCGAAAGCATCCGCAAATTCCGCTGGATTTTTATGAAAACGACGCGCGATTTTTTCGTAAGCGGGATCCATGCGCATTGCCATATCGGCAGTGGTCATCATAATCGGCACGCGCTTAGTCGCGTCATGTGCGGCTGGTGCCATGTTGCTCGCCGTCGCCTGCTTAGGTGTCCACTGCTGCGCACCCGCTGGGCTCTTGGTCAGCACCCATTCATTGCCAAACAACATATCCAGATAGCTCATATCCCACTGCGTCGGCGTGGGTGTCCACGAGCCTTCGATACCGCTGCCTATCTGGTCGCCGCCTTTGCCGCTTTTGAAGCTCGATTGCCAACCCAAGCCTTGCTCGGCGAGCCCCGCCGCTTCAGGCGCAACGCCCACCAGAGCGGCATCGCCCGCCCCATGCGATTTACCAAAAGTATGTCCGCCGCAAGTGAGCGCGACCGTCTCTTCATCGTTCATTGCCATGCGTGCAAAAGTCTCGCGGATGTCGTGTGCCGAAGCGAGTGGATCAGGCTTACCTGCGGGGCCTTCTGGATTGACATAAATCAGCCCCATTTGCACCGCAGCGAGCGGATTTTCTAACTCGCGCTCGCCCGAATAACGTGCGTCATCCGCCAACCATTTAGTTTCATTGCCCCAGTAAATATCTTGCTCTGGAGAATAAATATCCTCGCGCCCTCCCGCAAAACCAAAGGTCTTGAAGCCCATAGATTCCAGCGCGACATTGCCCGTGAGTATCATCAAATCCGCCCAAGAAATTGCCTTGCCGTATTTTTGCTTAATTGGCCACAGCAGGCGGCGCGCCTTGTCGAGATTGACGTTATCGGGCCAACTGTTGAGCGGCGCAAAACGCTGATTGCCATGCCCCGCCCCGCCACGCCCATCGCCAGTGCGATACGTTCCTGCGCTATGCCACGCCATGCGAATAAAGAAAGGACCATAGTGACCATAATCGGCTGGCCACCAGGCTTGCGAGTCGGTCATCAGCGCAACAAGGTCTTGCTTCACGGCCGACAAATCAAGCTGCTTGAATGCGGCGGCGTAGTTGAAATTTGCACCCATCGGATTGGACTGAGGAGAATGCTGGTGCAGGATATTGAGCTTGAGTTGCTTGGGCCACCAATCCTGTTTAGCCGTGGCAGTCGCGGCGGTGTGATGGAATGGACATTTAGCTTCATTTGACATGCTGCTCTCCTTAAAATGATTAGGTTAATGACAACTGAGGGGCTCAACTTATTGCGGTCCAAAAATTAACGCTTAATAATCGGTATAGCCTGTTGCACCCGGCGTATAAAAAGTGCTCATATCGTAAGCGGTGAGTGCTGTGCCGCTTTGCAGTTTTTGCACTAAATCTGGGTTAGAAATAAACGGACGACCAAATGCCACTAAGTCGCCACGATTCGCCGCCAAATCTTCATTCGCACGCACCGCATCGTAGCCACCGGACATAATGTATGCACCCTTGAAAGTCTTGCTTAGCTTGGCTTTTAAGGTTTTGCTCACTTCTGGCGCGCCCATCGCTTGATGATCGACCACATGTATATAAGTCAGACCTATCGCGTTCAATTCCACGATTAAACTTTCATACAACGCGTCCATTTCGGCATCGGCAACTGTGCCGTTAAATGCGCCGTAAGGCGAGATGCGCATGCCGATTTTATCCGCGCCGATAGCGGCGGCCGCAGCTTTGGCAACTTCAACCGCAAAGCGAATGCGATTCTCAATTTTGCCGCCCCATTGGTCAGTGCGTTGATTGCTTGCGGTGTTCAAAAACTGGTCGATCAGATAACCATTCGCTGCGTGCAATTCCACGCCATCAAAGCCTGCGGCAATGGCGTTTTTACAGGCCGTCGCATATTCGGCGATGGCGTGCGCGATGTCGGCTTCGCTCATTTCGCGCGGCACGGAATACGCTTGCATCGCCGCGCTATCTGTCCAAATTTGTCCATCTAATTGCACCGCTGACGGCGCTAAAACTTCGCTATTGTTTGGCATGTTGATGGCTTGGCTGACGCGGCCGCAGTGCATCAGTTGCACGAAAATTTTGCCGCCCGCTTGATGCACCGCATCGGTGACTTGCTTCCAGCCTTGCACCTGCGCAGCCGAATAAATGCCTGGAATGCGCGCGTAACCCAAGCCGTTTGGAGAAGGCGATGTGCCTTCGGTGATGATGAGTCCAGCCGTGGCGCGTTGACGGTAATACTCAACCATCAAGTCGTTAGGCACATTGTTGCTGGCGCGCGAACGGGTCAGCGGTGCCATCACGATGTGATTTTTAAGGCTTAATTTGCCAAGTGTGGCGGGAGTGAAAAGGGTCATATTATTTTCCTTGTTGTGAGGGTTAAGGCGGTTTGAAAATTTTGTGTGGGCACTCGATTTATCGAGCGATATTTTTTAGATGCAGCTATCGCCCGATAAATCAGCCTCCTACTTAAGCTAGTCGTCCGCTTCTGAAATCGTTAATTGCATCTTGAATTTCTTGCTCGGTGTTCATCACAAACGGACCGTATTGCGCGATGAATTCGTGCAGCGGTTTACCCGCCACCAGTATCAAACGCGTGTCTTCCTCTGCCTGCAAAACCACCCCGTCCGCGCTTAACTCATTGTGCAGAATCGCCATGCGTTGCGCGGGAACTTGTGCGTCTAAAATACTCGCCGCACCTTGATAAACATAGACGAAGGCGTTATGCGTGTTGGGAATTGTGGTGGCAAAAGTCGCACGCGCTGGCAGATGAATATCCAGATAAATCGGCTCGGTTATTTCACGCGTTACCGCACCAATTACGCCATGACTCATCCCCGCAATCACCCGCACTTTTACGCCGCTATCAGTCAGATATTCGGGAATCTCTGCGCTAGGAATATCGCGATACCAAGGCTCACACAATTTTCGTTGTGACGGCAAATTCAGCCATAACTGAAAACCCGCCATCACACCATCTTGTTGCTCTGGAATCTCGGAATGAATCACGCCGCGCCCAGCGGTCATCCACTGCACGCCGCCGTCGCCCAACAACCCTTCGTTGCCCGCGCTATCGCGATGGCGCATCCGTCCCGCCAGCATATAAGTGATGGTTTCAAAACCGCGATGCGGATGGTCGGGAAAACCTGCTATGTAATCGTCAGGATTGTCGCTGCCGAATGAGTCCAACATTAAAAACGGGTCGAGGCGGCGTTGTAATTTGCCGGTTAACACGCGCGTGAGTTTTACTCCCGCACCATCCGACGTGGCAATGCCTGTAATCAGTTGTTCGACGCGGCGTGATTGTTGGATGGTCATGATTTTTCTCCTAGTGATGCGCCTGCCAGCACGCTGTTCAATGTGGGGTAGCGCAACTGGATTTTCAACTCTTGTTTCATGCGCTGATTGGTCAAGCGACGCGACTCATTCATAAACGACCATAGCATAGGCGAAACTAAATTTTTAACCTCAGCACGAGGCAAGCGCGGCGGACGCGGCAAGCGGAAGGCATCCGCCACCGCATCAAAATAATCGCCCATTTTCATTTCGTCATCATCGCTGGTTTGATAGATGCGATTTGCCCTGCCATAACGCAACGCCGCCACCGCGATGCGCGCCAAATCGTCGGCGTGAATGTGGTTACTGTAACTATCTTCGTCGCGGCGAATCGCGGGCGTGCCCGTGCGCAATCTGTCCACGGGCAGCCTGTCATGCGCATAAATTCCTGGCACACGCAAAATGCTAGCGCGCAGCTGATTGCGTCTCGCCCAAGCGCGCACGTGTTGCTCGGCATCAACGCGCCGTAAGGCACGCGGATTGGTCGCGTTAATCGGTGTGGTTTCGCTGACCCATGCGCCCGCGCAATCGCCATACACACCGCTGGTGCTGATGTAAATAAGCCGAGTGGGTAAGCGTCCGCGCGACAACGCGGCGAGTAAATTTTGCGTGCGTGTATCACGCGTTCCCGCGTTGGGTGGCGGTGCAAAATGCAGCACGGTGTCCGCAAGTCCTGCCAGTTTTTGCAACGAGTGGCGCGTATCCAAGTCACCCAACACAGGCATCACACCCATGCTGCGCAAGGTTTGCGCACGGGCAGGGTTGCGAATTAAAGCGAACACTTGGTAGTGCGCGGTGAGCAACGGAATGGTGCGCAAGGCGACATCGCCGCAGCCAATAATTAACAGTCTTTGCATGATGTAAGATTTTTTATGCGAGATAAAAGGCTCGCAATTATGCGGTAAAATCCGCGCCCTCCGCGAAATCAGC
>JAVHQO010000007.1:0-1125 GCA_036171175.1 Gallionella sp. | reverse complement strand
CGAACGCCGACAGTGTTTCACCCGGACGCAAACTTTGTTCAGCGGCGAGTCTTAATTCTGGTTGCACGCGCAGTGCAGGCATGGTGGCAGTTTTCATGGCAGACCTCGTGTAATGCAAATGTGATGCATATCATCGGCGAAAGCAGCAGGAGATGCGATCTTGTTTGCAGGACGTAGGGTGTTAATAAGCCTGTCCTGAGCTTGTCGAAGGGCGTAGTGCATTGCACCAGTATTTCATTCGGCGCAATAACGATTGCGCCCTACGCGATCTAGAATAACCACCAAGTAAATATATTGAAAAGTCCCCACGCCCAACAGAGAGGTGCGAACCAAAAATAGAGATTCTGTTGATGCCCATGATAAATGTAGATTTTGCCAATATCCTCAAAGTCGGGGGTTTGTCTAAGTGGAGGCCCTAAAAAAGCACCTGTCTCAGTTACAAGCGACATACTTGTGAGTGGCTGAAACAAAAAAAGAAACGCGACTGCGTAAGCCGACAGTGATATCGCTACGTATAGTTTCAATCTTCGCTTTGTCATCAACTTCCACATAGCATCTAACGTATCTTCGACGGCAAAATCGTCGTATAACTTGGGTAAGTTTGCCGCATAAGTGGGGCATTGCTCTTACCTATTTGATTGTTAACTGGTTGCAAAACATAGCATTTAGAAAAATCAATACGGCGTTAAAGTTTATAACCTCGATGTACCGCCACTACGCCACCCGTCAAGTTGAAGTATTCAACGCGTTCTAATCCCGCATCGGTCATCATTTGTTTTAATTCTTCTTGCCCTGGGTGCATACGGATGGATTCAGCTAGGTAGCGGTAACTGTCCGCGTCGCCCGCAATCATTTGCCCCATCTTGGGCAGCAGTTTGAAAGAATAAAAGTCGTAGGCTTTTTCTAGCGGCTTGGCGATTTTAGAAAACTCTAAAACAATCACGCGCCCGCCGGGTTTGATAACGCGGTGCATTTCGCGCAGCGCGGCTTCTTTGTGCGTGACGTTGCGCAGACCGAAGGCGATGCTCACGCAATCAAAATAGTTATCGGGAAATGGTAGATGTTCCGCGTCGCATTGCGTGGTCGGTGTGGCGATACCTTCGTCAAGCAGACGGTCGCGACCGA
>JAVHQO010000006.1:0-22353 GCA_036171175.1 Gallionella sp. | reverse complement strand
ACGCGCTTCAATCTCAGCTTGCTGCTTGGCTTGCTCCGCCTCTTGCCGTACCCGCGCTAATTCCTGCTCTTTAATACGCTGCGCGGCTTGTTCAGCCTCAACACGCTTTGCTTGCTCGACTGCTTGCACGCGGGCGTTATGCTCTTTATTGCGCTCCTCAAGCTCGGCATGCGCTTTAGCATCGGCTGCTTGCTGAGCGGCCGCTTGTTGCGCTTGCACACGCTGGGCTTCTTGGTTGTTTTGTAGCTCAGCATGTTGTTTAGCCGCTTGAATTTTTGCCGCCTCTGCAGCCATATCCTGAGCCGATGGCGCGCGAATAATGCTGGTGAAATCTAATTCACTGGCGGCACTTTGTTTCGTGCTGCTAATGGGCGCGGTAGGCACTTTAATTTTTGCACCTAAACCGACTTTGGCTTTATCTTCAATAAACCCAGTAGTGCTGAGCTCTTGCATGAGTTCCGATAGCACACTACGCAAACTAGGCGCGGCACGTTTGCTCAAATCGCCAAAACTGGCATTGCCATCGACCATCGACAGCGCGCGTTTCATATCACCAAACAACAAAGAAGTTTTGTGTTCGATTTCATCTCGCCCTTTACTGGTTAAGACAAATATTATTTTTGCATTCATGTTGTATCTTCCGACAAATTCTAAAGTGTAAAACTACGTCATATCACCACACACGAAATCTTAACAATCGTGACTTGCTGGCATTTTTGCCCTGCAATTTCAGAGCAAGAATCAGAGCAAGAATATTTTATAATCATAACTTACCGACGGTATTTTCGGTTGGAATTTAAGGCCTAGATAAAGTTTCTCAGCGCACAACTTGCGCACTCAGTATAAAAATTTATACAAAATTTCAAGTTTTTGTTGACCAAATAGCTCTCTATCTCTATAGTGCGCACCTCTTCATTCCCTGATAGCTCAGTCGGTAGAGCGACGGACTGTTAATCCGCAGGTCCCTGGTTCGAATCCAGGTCGGGGAGCCAGATAAGATAAGCCTTGCAGCGATGCAAGGCTTTTTTATTTATTGGCGACCGTAGCCAAATCGTAACCAATCATTAACCCATCCAATCGTGCTGCCGCAGTCGCCAAGTGCTCAGGCGCAAGATGTGCGTAACGCTCCACCATCTGCCCCGTCTTCCATCCACCTAGTTGTTGCAACTCATGCGTGGGCGTTCCGTTCATCCTGTGCCAGCTCGCCCATGTGTGCCGTAAATCATGCCAGCGGAAATCTTCAATGCCAGCACGTTTCAATGCACTACGCCATGCGCGAGTATTCGCATTGGCAATCGGCTTACCTGCAAAAGTAAAAACTCGCTCGGCATGTTTGCCATGTTGCCGATGTACACCGCTAACGCCTCGCGATTCAGTGGCACAGAAATAGGCTTACGGTTTTTTGATTGCGCTGCATTCACCCACATATGCGCTTGCTCTAAGTTTATCTGCCCCCACTCCAACTTAATTACCTTGGCTTGGCGCAAGCCTGTTTGCAATGCAAACACCACCATATCTTGCTGGTGTGCTGGCAACTCTTGCAGCAGAGCCTGCACTTGTAGCGGCGTGATAAACCGCACTCGCCCACCCGATTCCTTAAAGAGCTTGACCTTGGGTGCTTTTTCGAGCCAATCCCATTCGTCAACTGCGCGCTTGAGAATGGCTCGAACTAATGCCAAAAATCGGTTGGCTGTAGATTTGCCTGCCACCTTGAGCCTTGCTTCTTTGACCCGCGCAATCACGTCTAAGGTGATTTCGTCGAGCATGAATTCACCAAGTAGGGGATGCAGCCATTTGAGCTTGGCGACATCTTGGTGGTGCGTGGCTTTGTGGTTGGTTTCTTCTATCCAGCGAATAACTGCTTGCAGCCAAGAATAGCGCGACTTAACGCCTAGCCGTTCTTGCTCCCATAATGCTGATTTCAACTTATCGTGATACTCCTGCGCTGCTACTTTATCGGCAGTCCCAGTAGTTCTTTGTACGATTTTTCCGTTGTGGTGTAGCTTGACCCAATAGACTGATGAATCTTTACGTTTGTAGAGCGACATAATTTTACCTCCTCATGTGCGCCCTGCATTACCCGCGAGGGGTATTGTGCGCGAAGGTACGCAATAAGGTCAACTTTAAGGAAGATCCAAGCGCGACCTGGCTTAGCACCAGGGATGTCACCGTTTCGCGCCATACGTTGCAGCGTAACGGGATGTATAAGCAAGAAAGCGGCGGCGGCTTCAATACAGAGCGTTTCATCATTCATGAATCACCTCTGCAGACGAAAGTTTTTCAGCTTTACACTGAACAAGTAGCGCTTTAACCGTCAGCCCGTCATGTCGTATTCGTCGAATATACGACAAACGTGCGGGTGGCTTGGGCGCATCTTTCAAGCCAGCACGCTTAATTTCCGCACGATAGAGCGATGCCAATTTACCGACCTGGCTTCTAATCCCATTAAAACCCAGACTAGCCCAGAGTTCGTAGAGCATTCTGTGCATTTAATTGAACGACCGACTGCGCACAACTTGAATGATGCGTGTGCGCCACAGCTCATATTTTGCTTGAGTCATGCGCCAACTGAGTTTGGTTTGATCACTACCTATTTTTGATAGCCGAACCAGTTCAAAACCATGTAAAACTTTATGCAAAAGCTAGAATTTGAATTGAACGGCGAATACGTCGAACTAAACCAACTGCTCAAGATGGTCGGCTTATGTGACAGCGGTGGTGCAGGTAAAGCACTGGTTGCGGAGGGTGTAGTGTCCGTTGATGGGCAGGTAGAGTTGCGCAAGACCGCCAAGATACGAGCAGGAGCTTTGGTGTCGCTAGATGGTGTCACTATCAGCGTGATTGCTAACTAGACATCTAGCTCAAAATGCCGTCCTTTGGTCGCTCATAACGACTTAAACGCACAGCGCATCGTCATCAATCAAACTGAAGAGGGAAAGCGTTCGGTGAGCTTCTCATGTGCCACATCAATACTTACATATCCATCACGCCTGCCAAAATTGCCGCCTCATCCACCGCATCAATTTGCTCAGCCGACATAAATTGTCGCGCGTAATCCAAATAAACTTTTTCGTTAATAAACACTTCAAATAAATCAGGGTCGATATGACCGTTGTCTTTGAACTTCGCCAAAATGCTCAACGACTCAGACAGGGTTTTGCCTTTTTTATATGGTCGATCTTTCGCCGTCAAAGCCTCAAAAATATCAGCAATGCCCATCACGCGCGCTTGTACCGACATTTGCTCACGCGTAAGTCCACGCGGATAGCCGCGTCCGTCCATACGCTCGTGATGCCCCCCCGCATATTCAGGCACATTTTTAAGGTGCTTAGGCCAAGGCAAGGCTTCTAGCATCTTGATAGTTACGACGATGTGATGATTGATAATTTCGCGCTCCGCAGCCGTTAATGTGCCTGCGCGTATGGTGAGATTTTCTAACTCATCTTCGGATAAAAAGTTAGTCATTACGCCTGCACTATTACGCCATTGCTGCTGAGCAATGCGTTGCACCTGCTGCTGCGCTTGCACAGACATAGTTTCGCCACCCACATTGCATGCGCGTAAAAATTCTCGATCAGCATCCAGTTGTAGTAAGCGTGCTTGATGTTCACTGCGACAAGCGGCATCACTCAAAACACGCTGATTTAACGGCTCCGCCAACTGCTTCAACATCACAATTTCGCTGTCGCGTTTAAGCACTTCAAAGCGCGTATCAAGCAACTCGATGCGATCAAACAAGGTGTGTAGTTTGGTGGACTTATCTACCACATGCACAGGGGTGGTAATTTTTCCGCAGTCGTGTAACAAGCCTGCGATTTTTAATTCGTAACGATCTTTATCGGACATTACAAAATCTTTGAGTGGACCAGTTTGAGTGCGATTCACCGCCTCCGCTAGCATCATGGTCAATACTGGGACGCGCGCGCAATGTCCACCTGTGTAAGGCGATTTATCATCAAGTGCGGTGTTAATAAGCTGGATTAAAGACTCGAATAAGTCTTCCATTTGTGCAATCAAACGACGATTAGTGAGCGCGATAGCCGCTTGCGAAGCCAACGACTCTAGTAGCTGCTGATCATCCAAAGAAAACGCCACAATCGCTTGTGTCGCAGGACACGTTGCATTGATGAGTTGTAACACACCAATAATTTCGGTCTGATGATTGCGCATCGGCACCGCTAAAAATGACTGCGAGCGGTAGCCCGTTTTGGCATCGAAGGCTTGTGTGCCTGAAAAATCGTAGCCCGCCGTCTGATAAGCATCAGCGACATTAACCGTCTCGCCAGTCAGAGCGGCATGACTCACCACCATGGCATGATTTGCATGACCCGCCGCATCATATAAGGCAATGGGTGCATAACGAATCGGCTCACCCGTTAAACCGCTCGTCGCAATTTGCAAGCTGTCGTTGCGTAGAATTTCGAAGCGCAACAAATGCGCCTTGTCATCGTGTAAATATAAAGTACCCGCATCGGCATGCGTCACCCGCATGGCAGCTTCCAGAATCATTTCCAATAGACCGCGAATATCGTGTTGCGCAGATAAAGCCGCACCGATTTCATTCAGCTCTTTGAGGCGAACACGTAGTTTATCAGCCGGATCCATCAGACGCTCCCGCTCCCCACTAGGGATTTATTTGATACATACCGAGCGCACTTGATGCATATCAGTGATGCCTTGCAAGACTTTTTCCATACCATCTTGCTTCAGAGTACGCATTCCTTCTTCCAAGGCCAATGCGAGCAACTCGGCAACGCGCGCATGTTCTTGGATGCCCTTCTTAACCAAATCTGAACCGATTAACAATTCATGTAACCCAACGCGCCCACGATAACCTGTACCACCACATTTTTCGCAGCCTACAGGCGAGTACAAGTTAATTTGTCCTTTGTCATCACCAAACATTTTGACCCACTCCGCATACAAGGCTTTCATGCCTGCATTGGGATCTTTTTTCCACGAAGTCGTATTGGCTAATTCGGTGCTGTATTCAGTGAGCAAGGCTTTAATTTCATCGGTACTGGCGACGTGCGAGGTCTTGCAATCGCTACACAAACGTTTCGCCAAACGCTGAGCCAAAATGCCTAACAATGCATCCGCGAAGTTAAACGGATCCATACCCATATCTAGCAAGCGAATAATCGACTCTGGCGCGCTATTAGTATGCAAAGTCGCAAAAACCAAATGCCCTGTCAGCGAGGCTTCAATGCCAATTGACACAGTTTCTTTATCGCGCATTTCACCAACCATAATCACATCAGGATCAGCGCGTAAAAACGCCCGCATGATGGTGGCAAAATCCAAGCCCGCCTTCTTATTAATTTGCACTTGGCGCAAGCCTTTTTGGGTAATTTCGACAGGATCTTCTGCTGTCCAAATTTTTGTTTCTGGCTTGTTAATATGCTTAAGAATCGAATGTAGCGTAGTCGTTTTACCCGAACCCGTTGGTCCGCACACAAAAAACAAGCCATACGGTTTACTGATGGTCGATTGAATCAGCTCATTGTTACGCTTTGAGAAGCCCATTTTCTCCAAGGGCAACGGCTCTCCAGAAGCTAAAATACGCATCACCACATCTTCTACACCGCCTTGCGAGGGAATCGTTGCCACACGCAATTCAATGTCGAGCGGGCCATATTTCTTAAATTTAATTTTGCCATCTTGCGGCTTACGTTTTTCCGAAATATCTAAATCGCACATGATTTTTAAGCGCGTCACCAAGGCATTTCGGTAGGTCGCTGGCACCTCAATATAGTTCAGCAAGGAACCATCTTTACGTAGGCGAATTTGTGTTTTAGCTTTGCCTGGCTGTGGCTCAATATGAATATCCGAAGCACCCATGCGATAGGCATCAACAATCACTTTATTAACTAGTTTAACAAGCTCGTTATCGGCCGCCGCGCTAACATCATCGCTGGTGACCATCGCTCCTTCTTCATCTTCATCGCCTAGGCTAGAAAGCAAGTCATCCATAGAGCTGTCATCGGCAGCAAAGGCTCCCGTGCCATCGGCATTCGCCGAGCTACCGCCACCGTAAAATGCTGCGAGTGTTTGCAGAAATTCACGATTGGTACAGACTTTATAAACCAAGCGATGGCGTGAAAAAATGTTGTTGACGACGCGAGAAGACTGAATTCGCTCAGGATCCGTGGTAACAATCATCAGTCCATCTTGATTTTCTTCGACGGGAATCCAATGACTACTCGCTACATATTCACGCTTTAAGTTACGCAATAAATCACTCGGCTTGATGCGGTCAGCTTTGAACGGCTCGTAAGCCACACCAAAAAACTCAGCGAGGGCTTGGCCTAACATCGCCACCGAAACTTGAAACTCATCAATTAAGACTTCTTCAACATCTACGCCTTTACGACGTGCGGTACGATTAGCCAGTTCGAGTTCCGCCGCCGACAACACCGCATTACTCACCAGAAAATCGTACTTACTTTTTACCACATGGATGTTTTGTCGCTGACGCAAAGACAACGCCATGCTTTGCGCTAATTCTTGCGCCCCCGCCTCAACCATGGCGGAAAAACTCTCACCCGACTTATTGTTGATAACCTGAATAACCCCAACCAAATTGCTATCCACATCAATGATGGGAACGACCAGCATTTGCTTGGTGCGATAACCCGTGCGGGTGTCCACTTCTTTTAAGAAGCGTAATTGCGAACTCAGCCGATTCAACTCTTCTGCGTCGTAAACGTCCTTGATGTTGACCACTTTTTTATGCACACCAACAAAGCCGGCGACACTTTGCTCCGCAATCGGCAACTTCAAATCCTTAAACGAATTCAAACCTGTTTTAACTTTAGACACCAATGACGAACCATCTTCACCTACCACATAAATCGTGAGCCGATCCGCATTGAGCAAAGTACAAACATCGCGACTCACTTCCAACATGATTTCATCAATGTTGGAAGCAGAATGAACGCGGTTGATTACCTGATTAAGTTCTTTGGTAAATTGAAGTTGGTTACCTGCTGCTGCCGCCGCTGTTGTCATTATTGATTCCTCGTAAACAATTATGGTTGCGTATGGGGCACCGCCCACAAACCACCCTCTAACACCTGCACTTCATAACCTGCTTGCGCCAAAATAAATGCCGCAGCAGCACTACGCCGCCCACTTTGACAATACGCGATATATTTTTTAGCGTGATCCAGTACGCCAATCGCATTACGAATATCGTTCAAAGGCACATTTAACGCACCCGCCAAACGATCATAACGATACTCAGGGGGGTGACGCACATCTAACCATAACGCCCCCTCACGCACGGCTTGCTGCGCATGAGCAAAATCCACATGATGCAACAGCGGTTCTTGTAGCAAATGTAGAAAATCAACGCGCCCTAAACGCAGTAGTACACCATTGCTTTTCATCGTCACGGTGGCATTGCGCTTGGCATCCGAAATCAACGCTTCCTCACCGAATACATCTCCTGCTTGCAGCTCAGCCAATTGCAACGCCACGCCACCGACCTGACGTGTGACAACAGCGTGTCCTGTATCAATCAAATAGTAGTAATCACCCGCATCGCCTTCACGCACGATGACATCATCACTCCACACCACCATCGTCTCAATGCACTTAATCAGCTCACCAATGTTGGCGGCGGGTAAATGTGCGAACGGACCATGTTGTAAATTTTCTGCGCTAAACATCGTCGAACCAAAAGCGCGCCGACTTTCCAAATCCTCGCGGGCAAAATTTTCAGGGGCATCAGGATGTAGCGCATGGGTAGAAACTTGATCCCACGTCAGCATACGGTCTAACAACTCATCGTCGATACGCAACAACTGGCTGTCGCACAACGCCTGCGCCGCAACAATTTCGGGCTGACGTTTACCTAAAGGATGTTTCGCCCATTCGGACTGCGCACTCACCCGTACACGATTACCATCTTGATATTGCAACTCTAATTCGCCCGCAATTAAATATACGGACTGTCCCTGCAAACTATTGTTCGCAAATGGATTCACGCCGCTAGCAATAGTTTCGGTGTGGCAATAGTCGAGCAACTCGCGCAGACGCGTTGCACTAAAGGCGGCTATCGGCTCTAAACTGGCTAACACTTTAATGTCGAGTGCGTTATCCATGGCTAAAACTCAAACACCTGATTATTGAATAACATCTTCGGATGCTGGCGCGTGGTGGTGTTATCAATCTCGCGCATAATCAGCTCCATTTCACCGGGCTTCA
The DNA here is from genome assembly GCA_036171175.1 of Gallionella sp. Classification (GTDB taxonomy): domain Bacteria; phylum Pseudomonadota; class Gammaproteobacteria; order Burkholderiales; family Gallionellaceae; genus Gallionella. The sequence goes on along the minus strand of JAVHQO010000006.1, from coordinate 14,142 downwards.
AATGAGTAATATAAATATCCGCCTGCCCCGTAAATTTAGCCAGCTCTTCAACCAGTAAACTCGGACACAGATGCTTGGATAAAATCGCTAATTCACGTTCACTATTTGAGAAAGCCGTCTCAACAATCATGTGCCGTAAATTTTCAATTTTATTAACCACCTTCCACAAAGCATCATTACTGGTGGTGTCACCGCTAAATACCAAACTCGCCGCGCCACTGTCGAAGTGATAACCGACTGCGGGCACAACATGATTCGCGGGTAAGGCGGTAATCAGGCGACCTTGTAAGGCAATCTTTTCACCTACCGCTATCTCTTGATAGCGCATGAAGGGCTGTTGTGCACTTGGAATTTCGCTAAAGTCTGGCCAAATTTTCCAGTTAAAAATATGCTGTTTTAGCGCATCTATCGTTTCTGCTAGTGCGTAAATCGTAATCGGTTGCGCGCGCATAAAACCCACGCTATCAACCAGCAGCGGAATGCACGCAATGTGATCCAAATGCGAGTGGGTAATAAAGATATGATCAATCATGCTTAATTCGGTCAGGCTTAACTCACTCACCCCCGTGCCTGCATCAATCAACACATCGTTGTCGAGCAAAAATGAGGTGGTGTGCAAATTGCCACCGATTCCACCGCTACATCCCAACACACGAAATTTCATTATTTTCTCGCTTTAGTTATTTGCTCTCGAACACATACACGCCATCCCAGCCAATATCAGGCGGCTGCTGACGGAAATGTGCAATGCGTTGCGCATAGATTTTATACAACTCGGTATCTGCTGATAATCGCTGCAAATTCATTAACTGCAATTCGGCTTGATCCCAATCTTGCTTGCGATAACAACGACGCATTTCTTGGAACACTTTTAATTCGGCCAGCGTTGCTTCACTCACTGCACCAACTAAACCGAGCGGCTCATAAATTGCAATCGGCTTATCTTTACCCTTGACGCGCACATAATCAAGTTCACGATACACAAAATCATTGGCGGCATTGCGAGTATTTTCACCGACGATAAAGCCCACGCCATATTGTTTCGTAATCCCTTCCAAACGCGAAGCCAAGTTTACCTCGTCACCCATCACGGTATAGGCCACGCGCACATCCGAGCCCATATTACCAACACTCACCTGACCTGTATTCACACCCACACCGACTTTAATTTCAGGCCAACCACGTACTAAAAATTGTGGACGTAATTCATCTAACTTAGCTTGCATTTCCAAGCCCGCCAAAATGGCATGTCGTGCATGTTGCGCATCATTCAGCGGCGCGCCCCAAAATGCCATAATGCAATCACCCATATATTTATCTATGGTGCCGCGATGTTTATAAACCACGCGCGATAAAGGCGAAAGAAACTCATTCATCAACAGTGACAATTCTTTAGGCTCTAAACCTTCTGAAATACTGGTAAAACCTCGCACATCAGAAAACAATATCGACATCTCTCGACTCTCACCGCGCATCGAAACGCTGGCTGGATTTTTACTCATCTCATCGACTAATTCGCTCGGCACATACTGCCCAAACAATCCTGTAATTTGTCGCTTAGTGCGCGATTCAAGAAAATAACCGAACGACATATTCAGCGCAAAAACAGCCACAATCATCAGCAAACTATTCGCAACGGGCATCACCAAATCACCGTACTGCCATGCCGCCATACTTAAACCTAAGCTCAATGCAAAAGCGGCAACAGAAACCAAAATTGCGCGTACGGGGCTCAACCAAGGTAACAATAAACTTAGGCTCAAACCGAGCAATACCAACCACAACACTTCGGCACCTAGCATGTACGCAGGTTGTTGCTTCAAGTTTTGATCCAACATGCCCGCGATCATATTGGCGTGCACCTCAACTCCCGCATACACCTCCGAAACAGGCGTGGAGCGCATATCCATCAAGCCAGGCGCAGTTGTGCCAATCAACACAATTTTATTTTTCAGCTGCGCCACATCAGTACGCCCGTGCAACACATCGGCAATTGACACATAGGCAAAGCTACCTTGTTTGCCACGATAGGGAATCAGTGCGGCAACTTCTTGGTCAACAGGGATTTTGAGCGATTGCGCACCCTCTCCCAACTCCAACCATTCCAAACCTGAATAGTCCTTATTTTTACCTTCAGCAAAACCTAGCTGAACGGGCGCATCGCCTAGCAAGGACTGCACCATAGCCAACGACAAAGAGGCGTAATACGCCCCCTCATACTCAACCAGCATCGGTACGCGTCGCACCACACCGTCTTGGTCGATACGTGGATTAAAGTGTCCCGCACGCGCAGCAGCAGCTTGCAACAACGGCAAGTTCGCACCATATCCGTTCCACGCGGTGATTCCTGCTGGCTTGCTACGCAACTGTCCTTTAATAAATAAAGGTGCGGGCAGCACTCCCGATACATTTTTATCTTGCTGATTAGTAAAGTAATAACCCAACACGACCTGACGATTCTTAATTTTCTCTGCGAATAAATTATCGTATTGAAGTTGTGGCTTAAGCTCATTGAACGCAGCCTGATACGTGTTATCAGACTTTAACTCAACCGCCGCGAGTCGCTCCAAAACCTGCAAACCTGAGCTATTGTCAGGCTCGGCGAACACCACGTCGAAACCCACCACCGCAACCTTGTAGTGATTAAACAACTGATCCATTAACACCGCCAAACGATCGCGACTCCAAGGCCAACGACCTTCTTCTTTCAGGCTTTTTTCATTGATATCGAGTATCACAATGCGCTGATCAAGCGTGCGAGGCATGGTTAAACGTAATTGATAGTCATACAGGACGGCGGATAAACGGTCGATAAAACTCAGGCGATAAAAATGGGCTGCATTACCGACGAATAACAACGCCAGCAGCAAGCCCAATCCAATTAAAACAGTATGTTTTTTCAACTTAGCGTCATTCTATTAAGCCATCGAAAATCACTCATTCGCTGTTGCCTTGCTGGCGATTAAGCCTTCAAGAAAAATTCCATTTTCACACCCGCCAATTCAATCACATCGTGATCATTCAACTGACGCGGCTGGTCATTTAGCAACTGCCCATTCACCGAAGGGAAGGTACTGCCCTCAACATAAGTAATAAAGTAACCACTAGGGCGGCGTGCTAACACAGCAACCTGCACCCCAGGCTTGCCCAAGGTAGTGAGATTTTTCAGCAACTCCAATTCTTTACCCGCATTAGGTCCCGTCAAAATCTGCACCACGGCAGCTTGCGGCAGCGCGGGCGCAACAAGTTTGTCGGTAATGTCTGCCGTTATAGAAGGGGCTTTATCGGCACTCAACACATGTGTTTGCACCAAAGTTGACGTGTGATCAGCCACTTCAATAACAGGGGCGACTTGCTTAACAGGTCCGCGTAGCACCATCGTTTTCTCAAAATCTTCGGCAGTCGTTTGACTGCGCTGATCAGTCACATATTTCAATGTGTGCTTACCAATTTCGATTTCATCGCTATTTTGTAAAAAATGTTTTTTAGCGGGTACGCCATTCACATTCAGGCCATTGGTACTATCCAAATCCTCTAAAAATGAGTCTTGCAAAATCGTTACGATAGCGGCGTGTTCTCCACTTACGCCTAGGTTATCGATAACAATATCATTGCTCGATTTTCGTCCGATAGTGATGCGTTCTTTCACTAAGGGATATTCCTTAACTTGCACGCCATCTATACTCAATATCAGTTTCGCTGCCATCACATCACTCCTTACACAAATTATTTTTTAAAGACATTCAATAACTTTGCCCACCAAGATTTTGGCTCGGCAAAGTCTGCGATAATTTTCACTAAGATGACCGACACATTGTCGCGCCCACCATTGTCATTGGCCATTTGAATTAACTGCTCAGCGGCAAGTGGCAAATTACCTTGCATCGCATAGACAGCCGATTCAATATCAGCATCTTCCACCATGTCATTGAGACCATCCGAACAGAGCAAATACACATCGCCGATTTGCACTGGATAAACATGTATTTCAGGCTCAACAGATGGATCGATTCCCACCGCACGGGTTACTAAATTTTTATTTTTAGAAAAGCGCGCATCTGCCACGCTAATCAGACCGCTATCAATTTGCTCTTGCAACAAAGAATGATCGCGCGTGACCGTGGTTAATTTTTCACCACGCAAGCGGTACATGCGCGAATCGCCAATATGTGCCACTGCAACACGATTGTCGTAAAACAATCCCGCCACAATAGTTGTCCCCATACCCGCATATTGGGGTTGGCTTTGCGAGGCGTGATAAATGGAGCTATTCGCTTTTTGAATGTTATTGCGCAACAAAATGACGGCGTTATCTTGCGCACTTTTATGAGCTTTTGCAGAGGCTGACTCAAACTTCAAACGACGTGCAATTTCTGTGGTTGTCACTGAAATCGCAATTCCGCTCGCCACCTCTCCCGCGTTATACCCGCCCATACCGTCCGCCAAGACGACCAAGCCAGCTCCCGCATCCACGCTTACGCTGTCTTCATTATGAGAACGCACCATGCCGGGATGGGTTTTGCTCACAATTTTTAGGGCTTGCATTGTATTCATTGTTAAGCCTTTCAAATTTAGTTATTAGATTTCAAACTACTCAGACAAGCACGCAATTGCTCCGCAATCTGCGCACCATTGTCATAACGACTTTCAATTTGTTTAGCCAACATTTTGTTAATCACCAACACGAGACATTCAGGCAAGTTTGGCTTAATGCTACGAATATCGGTTGGTGCTTCGTTAGCAATTCGGTACATCAATTGCGCCATTGAATCACCTTCAAAAGGCAGTTTCCCAGAGGCTAATTGATACAGCGTTGCACCTAAAGAGAACAAATCAGACGAGCCCGAAATTTTCTTACCCGCCAGTTGTTCAGGCGACATAAAAGAAGGCGTGCCTAACACCATCCCCGTTTTAGTTCGACTCGAATCGGTGATACGCGCGATACCAAAATCCGTCACTTTGGGCGTATCAGAGTCAGGGTCATACATAATGTTGGCGGGTTTAATATCCCGATGAACCACGTTTTGTTTATGCGCGTAATCCAAAGCATCGGCCACTTTTGCGACAATACTGATGACTGTTGTCAGCGGTAATAAATTATCTGGCTTGGTATAAGGTACTAAATCTTTACCCTTCAAAAACTCCATCGCGATATACGCCAAATCATGCTCTTCACCCGCATCGTAAATTGACACGATATTGGGGTGATTGAGTCGCCCCGCCGTTTCGGCTTCGCGGAAAAATCGCTCTTTCACTTCTTGCAATTCATCCGCCTCAAACTCTTGTGACAACGCGACGGTTTTAATCGCTACGGTGCGACCAATTTTCGGATCTTTACCGAAATACACTACGCCCATCGCACCTTTGCCCAACTCTTTTTCAATCTCGTAACGCCCCAACATCGGCTTAGACATCCCAGACTTGCCCAATACCAAACTACTCGCGTTAGTCCGTCCAGTACTATTACCCAAAATAATTGTTTCTGCCATTTCACGCGCTTGATGTAAGCGTTGCGGCAAATCACGGAATTTAGGATTAAATTCGCCCATGTATTTGAACACCGACTCGGCTTTATTGAATTGACGCTTGCGCTCAAAATCTAAGCCTAAGTTATACAAAACCTCCATCAAGCTGGCATCCAACGGCACTTTGCGCAGCTTGTCAAAAGCCATATCTAACTGACCTTGCCCCTGAAATGCCAAGCCCAACATGCGGTTACTTTCAGCCGAATCCGCATCTGATTTTTGTTTACCTTTTTCAGTGAGCAAATAACGTTTGGTCGTCAACAACAAATGTCCAACCAGCAGCAACACCGCTGGTAGCATCAGTTGCAACCATAATAGTTGCGTGGTCATCAATAAAAAGTGTGTGGACAATAAAGTTACAAAAATTGCGGCGGTTATTCCTGCCGCCATCGCGGCTTTTAAGCGCGGCAACAACACAGTCAAATACAACGCCACTAACAGAAAAACACCTAGCTCAACCAAGCTAGTCCAAGCGGGCATCACAAAATAATCGCCTTGCAAAATACTAGACACCGAGTGCGCCAAAATCAGCACGGGCGCCATGTCGGATGAGGTCGGCGTAACTTGCAACGTGCCTAGACCGGTTGCCGTCGCACCAATCAAAACAATTTTGTCTTTATATTTTTCAGCTGGAATCTTCCCTGAATACACATCATAAAAAGAATCGACACTAAAGGCGGGCTTACCAGCGCGGTTGGCATAGAAAAAACTATGCATTTGCATTTGCGAGTCGGTCGCCACTTTCAAATTCCCTATACGCACTCCTTCGCCCAAATTGACTTGAATATCTTTCGCCGCCAAATTCAAACTTTTCGCCGCTAACATCAACGCTAAAGAAGGATAGTATTGATCGTAGTAACTCACCACCAAAGCCTCGCTGCGTACTGCGCCATCCGCATCAGGAAAGCTATTCAAGTGCCCCATCGCAAGTGCCTTAGAGCCTAAAGATGCAATCGGCGCAAATACTTTATTGGTGGCGCGCGGTAGCACATCCGCACCACCTACAATCTGCACATTACTCAAAGCATTATTTTGCACATAATCGGGCAACACTTGGTCTGGGTTGCCTTGCGCCTCACCTGGATTCAAAAACATCGCCAGCAACGTATTGTTGGCATGCTCCAAACTGGCACTCAACTTTGCATCGTTATTAAGGCTGCTCATCGCCTCCAATAACAAGGCATTTAATTTATCTGCATCAGGGCTTTGATGCAGCGATGAATTTGCAGCCAAGTCTGCAATTTTATCAATATAGGCAAGCCCCGCATCCACTTGAGGCTCAAAGAAAAAAGCGGTGTAAGCAATAACCTTGGCATGACCCGCACTTAGGGTATCGAGCATCTTGGCGTGAATTTCACGCGGCCAAGGCCAACGCCCTAGATTGGCAATACTTTCTTCATCAATGGCAATCACCGCAATTTTATCGCTAGGCACACGACTGGCTGACTTCACGCCGAAGTCATAGGCCTTACGTTCCAGGCTTTGGAGCAAATCACTGCCCGAAAAAAGCAGCAACACCAAAGCTAGCAATAAGCCGATAAAACCATCTTTTTTCCACCATGTAGTGATGTTCATTACTGCTCCAATTCGCTAATTGCGCTGAATACTAATGTATTTTAGTTAAATTAACCAGAAAGCCTTTGATTGCTCTAGAAATTATCTAGATATATTGGATGTTTTTAGCATCAAGGTAAAACCAAAACAGGACAGCTCGCCAACTGCACCACCTGACTCGCCACCGAGCCTAGCAACATAAATTTCAAGCCAGTTTGCCCCTGTTTACACATCACGATTTGCTCAATTTGCTGTGCATCGGCGTACTGCACAATCGCCGCCGCTGGCGCACCCACACTAATGTGATATTCATACGCAATTTGCGCAGCATCCAGCTTAGCCCGTGCTGCCGCCAACTGAGCAAGTCCTTGCTCGCGGTAATAATCATCCATCGTGGCTTGACTGATAAATAACTTCACATTGCCCGTCGCTAACTTCCATTGCACATTGAGCACATAAATTTGCGCGGGGACTCGCAACCAAGCCGCACTGTTAATCACATAATCAACCGCGCGATTTGCCGCTTCAGAACCATCTACAGGAATTAAAAATTTCATGTTATTTCTCCGAATGTTTGCCATCAACTTTGGCATCCAGTAAATCGACCGAGCTTGTTGCAGTCGCTTTTTTGCTCGCCAACCAACGTCCTAACACGAGCACCAGCACCGCACACACGACTGGCACGACATAATGTAAATAATGATGCGTTTCCAACACGGGTTTGAAAACCGCTTCGCTCACCAACATTTCACCCGCCACATAACCCAACAAAGCACCGCCCGCAAAAATAACGACGGGGAAACGGTCGATTACTTTCAGCACTAATTGACTGCTCCAAGCGATTAAAGGAATGCTAATCAGCAAACCAAATACCAGCAAAAAGGTATTGCCCTTCGCTGCTGCTGCCACACCCAACACGTTATCCAAGCTCATTACAAAGTCGGCGACGATGATGGTTTTTACCGCTGCAAACAGTTTGGTTTCCGCTTTGATGCTGTTTTCGCCATGCTCATCTTCGGGCAACAACAACTTCACGCCGATCCAAATCAACAAGAAGGCACCGACTAACTTTAAGTAAGGCAAGGCCAATAAGCCCACCGCAAAAAAAGTCAATAGCACACGTAATAGAATTGCGCCGCCCACGCCAAAAAGAATGCCTTTTCTGCGTTGCTCCGCAGGTAAATTACGACACGCAAGTGCAATCACCACCGCGTTGTCGCCGCTTAACAGCAAGTCAATCATAATAATTTTGAGTACATCGACCCAAAACGAACTGGTTAAAAACATTTCAATCATCACACTCACCCCTAAAAACACTTGTCCACAGATTGACGCAGATTAACAACGCTTGCTACATTTTTTGAATCTGCCGCGTTTGCGGAAAAATTAGCCTTTCAAAACTTGCTGCATCACGCGTCCCATTTCAGCGGGATTACGCGTGATATGAATACCGCATTCTTCCATCACGGCAAGTTTGCTGCCCGCGCCGCCCTGTCCGCCCGAAATAATCGCCCCCGCATGTCCCATGCGTTTACCTTCTGGCGCGGTCACACCAGCAATAAATCCGACCACGGGTTTACGCATATTTTGCTTAATCCAGCGCGCACATTCTTCTTCATCATTACCGCCGATTTCACCAACCATAATCACCGCATCGGTCTCGTCATCATCGTTAAACAACTTAAGAATATCCAAATGTTTTAAGCCGTTAATAGGATCACCACCAATGCCCACGCAAGATGATTGCCCCAAGCCCAGCGCACTCAGTTGCCCAACCGCTTCATAGGTCAAAGTGCCCGAACGCGACACCACACCAATGCGACCTTTACGATGAATATGCCCCGGCATAATGCCGATTTTCAGTTCATCGGGCGTAATCAAACCTGGACAATTCGGGCCGATTAACAGCGTACTTTTGCCTTGCATTTTGTAACGCGTTTTAATCATGTCGTGAACGGGAATACCTTCGGTGATGCAAATCACCAACTCCAGTCCCGCCTCGACCGCTTCATCAATCGCGGCTGCGGCAAACGGCGGCGGCACATAAATTACTGACACCGTCGCGCCAGTTTGTTGTTTAGCTTCCAGCACGCTGTCGTAAATCGGCACGCCTTCAAAACTTTGCCCACCTTTTTTCGGAGTTACGCCCGCGACAAAGCAGTTTTTGCCATTCGCGTAGGCAATGCAATTTTGCGTATGAAATTGCCCCACTTTTCCGGTCATGCCTTGCGTCATCACACGGGTATTTTTATCAATCAAAATCGCCATTTTTAATTTCCTTTCGCGGCCGCAGCAACAACTTTTTGCGCGGCATCTGCCATGTCATTAGCTGAAATAATCGGCAAGCCCGATTCAGCCAAAATCTGTTTACCTAATTCCACATTGGTGCCTTCCAAACGCACGACCAGCGGCACAGTTAAATGCACTTCACGCGCCGCCGCGACTACGCCGTCGGCAATCACATCACACTTCATAATGCCGCCAAAAATGTTCACCAAAATTGCTTTGAGATTGGGATTTTTCAACATCAACTTAAATGCCTCAGTGACTTTTTCTTTGCTCGCGCCGCCGCCCACATCGAGGAAATTGGCGGGATTACCGCCATACAGTTTGATGATGTCCATGGTAGCCATCGCCAGCCCCGCGCCGTTCACCAAACAGCCAATATCGCCGTCCAGCGAAATGTAGCTCAAGTCAAATTTCGAAGCCTCAATTTCCGCCGCATCTTCTTCATCCAAATCGCGATACGCGACGATTTCGGGATGGCGATACAGCGCATTGCTATCAAAATTAAATTTCGCATCCAGCGCAATGACGCGATTGTCAGCGGTCAACACCAGCGGATTGATTTCGGCGAGCATCGCATCCTTCTGCACAAACGCCTGATACAGCCCCTGCAACACCACAACCGTCTCGGCAATCGCCGCATCTGGCAAGCCAATTTTTTTGGCGATAGTTGCAGCATCTGCTGCCAGCAAACCCGCCACCGGTTCTATCCACAACTTATGAATTTTTTCAGGATGATGCGCGGCGACCTCTTCGATTTCCATGCCGCCTTCAGATGAAGCAAGCAAGGCAACGCGCTGCGCGCTGCGGTCGATAACCATGCCTAAATAAAATTCTTTGGCAATCGCCGCGCCTTGCTCAATCAACAAACGACGTACCACTTGCCCATCCTTGCCAGTTTGATGCGTGACTAAGTGCATCCCTAAAATTTGTTGCGCCGCACTGCGCACCTCATCCAAGGAGCGCGCCACTTTCACGCCGCCGCCTTTGCCGCGACCACCCGCGTGGATTTGCGCCTTCACCACCCACACGCTGCCGCCTAACTGTTGTGCGGCCGCAACCGCTTCGTTCACGCTGAAACACGCCACGCCGCGCGGAGTGGGCACATCGAATTGACGCAGAATTTCTTTACCTTGATATTCGTGAATTTTCATAGAAATGGAGTCGAGAACATTAAAAAAGCGCGTCATCTACGCGCGCGGACGGAATCTTACCGAATTATTCCCTCCACCACAGGCTTAAATCGCCCACGCAACAACAATCACGCACAACAGTTGCTCCTAAAACGCTTTTAAGGGAAAATCCGCGCCCTTTTCACCTTAGGTATTCAGGAACTTACTGGGTATGTCCGACCTCGCCAAACCGCAACACCTCACTAACACCCCTATCGCACCGCCGATGAGCTGGTATTTCGACCCGCACATACAGGCGGTGGAGCAGCGCGTGCTGTTTGCGAATGGACCTAATTACGTCGGACACCAACTGATGGTGCCCAATCTCGGTGATTATCAAGTGCTCAATGACGACTCGCAGATTTTGGTGCGAAATAGCAATGGCGTGGAGCTGCTGTCCAACATCTGCCGCCATCGCCAAGCCTCCATGCTGGAAGGTCGCGGCAATGCCAATCATATCGTCTGCCCCTTACACCGCTGGACTTACAAGACCACGGGCGAACTCATGGGCGCGCCACATTTCCCACAAAACCCCTGCTTGCATTTGGGTAAATCACCGCTGCAAAACTGGAATGGCTTGCTGTTTAACGGCGCGCGCGATGTCACTCAAGATTTATCCAAAATCGGCGTGATGAAAGATTTAGATTTTTCGGGCTACATGCTCGATCGTGTCGAAGTCGATGAATACGCGTTCAACTGGAAGACCTTCATCGAGGTCTATTTAGAGGATTATCACGTCGCCCCTTTTCACCCAGGCTTGGGCAATTTTGTTGATTGCGACGATTTGAAATGGCAATTTGGCGAGCAATACAGCGTGCAAACCGTAGGCATTAACAACGCGCTACGCAAGGTTGGCAGCCCAATTTATGGGCGATGGCAAGAACAAGTATTACGCATGTATGGCGGCAATTTGCCTAAGTACGGCGCGATTTGGCTGACCTACTATCCCAACATCATGGTCGAGTGGTATCCGCACACCTTAGTGATTAGCACCATCGTGCCGCGCGGCCCAGAGTCATGCAGCAATATCGTTGAGTTTTACTATCCCGAAGAAATCGCGCTATTCGAGCGCGACTATGTCGAAGCCGAGCAAAAGGCATATCACGAAACGGCGGTAGAAGACGACATCATCTGCATGAAAATGCACCAAGGTCGCAAAGCCCTGTATGCAAAAGGCTTGGAGCAGAATGGTCCGTATCAATCGCCGACTGAAGACGGTATGCTGCATTTCCATGAATACCTGCGCCGCAATCTCGCGCCGCATTTGTAATTCGTTCACCGCTAGTGAGGTAAAAAATGATTACCATCGAACAAACACCCAGCCTAATTAACATCGCCGTAATGGGTGAATTTACCTTAGCCGACTTTCAGCAATTTGAAGAGCACGCCCGCTACCAACTCACCTCATCGGGCACGGTTAATTTGATTTTTGACCTGCGCGGCATGTTGGGCTACACCCCCGATGTGGCATGGCAGGAAATCAAATTTTTTAGCCAAGCGCATCAATACGACTTCAGCAAAATCGCGGTCGTCACCGCCGATCAATGGTTGACTTGGCAGGCGTGGATTGCACGCTTATTCATCCATGCCGACATTCAAGTGTTCTCCGACTACGCTGCCGCGCAAAAATGGGTCGCAATCTAAAAATTATTTGACTTAAGTCAAACTGCGCACCGCGATACCGCGTAACTTGCAGCGTCGATTTAACTCAAAGGAGAAACCCCATGAAAGCTCGTTATCTGGTTGCAATAACTTTAGGGCTAGCTGTTTGCGCTAGCGCGTTAGCCGCTGAAGGTGAAGCTCTGTTCAAAAAAAGTGGCTGCAACATCTGCCATGCGGTCAATAAAAAATCGGTTGGCCCAGCCATGACTGAAATCGCGGCAAAATACGCAAACGTTGCGGATGCGCCTGCCAAGCTCGCCGCCAAAGTGCGCAGCGGCGGCGCAGGCTCGTTCGGTAAAGTACCGATGCCAGCTACCCCAGCAAAAGTCAGCGATGACAGCATCAAAACCATCGTGAGCTGGGCATTGACACAAAAATAAGCCTCACACACAAGAAAAAGCCCCGCTAATTTAGCGGGGCTTTTTTCACGCCAACAAGAAATAATTTATTATTTACTAACAATAAGTTACTAAGTCAATCTCAAATTATTTATCAATCCAGCTTGGTTTTAATTAAATGCAAGCCATTTACACCGCCACGCACCGCCGCTGTGACCAAGCGGTAATCAAATGTCGCCAACTGCCCGCCGTTTGCAATGGCTAAGGCAAGTAAATAACTATCCGTCACTTGGCTGGCACTCAACAATCGCTCCAAATCAAACTTATCTGTGTCGAGCAAACTAATACTATCCGCCCAAAAGACATGTCCAGGCAAAGCACGCAGCCCCGCCATTAACGGCACGACAGCGGCAGGGCTGCCTGGTGAATTGGGATAACGTAAATTCCCTACAGTGTGCAGCAAGCCATTTTCGGTTAACGGGCAGGTCGCCCAAGCCTGCTGACCTTGCTCGGCAAACCATCTATGCGCTGCCTCATGCTGAACATGCGAGGGATCGACTAGCGCAATAAGCACATTGACATCCAACAAATAGCGCATCACAGCAACTCGTCGCGTAATTGATTCACCATTTCGGGGGTAACACTTTTGCCTTGGGCAGAAACCAACAAAGGCCACCGTTACGCACCCCGCCACTGCCCACATTAGGACGTAAAGATTGCCGCGCTAGGGCAGATAACACCGCGCCGATACTTTGATGCTGAGCCAAGGCCAGCCCTTTTACCGCGACCAACACATCATCCTCAATCATTAAAGTAGTACGCATCTCAAGCTCCTCCTACAAAAAACATCAATCATCATAAATCACAAAATCTCGTCAGGTAAAATGAGCTTATAGAATGTTGTTGCAATCAGCGCGCAACAAAAAGCCCCTCCAGCGGGGCTTTAACAACAGGTGAAGGCACGCGACGGGGTTGATATATCCAGACCGTTAAGCACCCTTGCAAACTTTAACCATCATATATTTTTGCGCCACCGTGGTGCGGCACTCCCATGCCCCCGTTATCGCATCACGCGTTAGGGTAATGGTTTTGCCTACGACCGCAGTGGAACCGCCTTTAACAGTCCCTTGCAGAGTCGTCGCCGTTACAACTAAATCAATATGCGTATTATCCGCAGGAATACCAATCCCACCATTTAATACATTGTTACCAGTCTGCGGCGTAAATCCAGAATTAAGTGCCACTTCAAAACCTAGCTTGCCAGAACTAACCTCGTACAAACCCATGGTGAATTTGCTTTTAACTACATAGTCTTGATAAGCAGGAATCGCCACCCCAGCCAAAATACCGATAATCGCCACCACGATCATCAGCTCAATAAGCGTAAAGCCGTGTTGTCGATTTCTCACAATACCGTCCTGATTAGTTTAATTAGAAAACTCATTTTTATCTAAACACAGTCTAGCCAAGCAAAAAAGCTAAGGACAGGATTCGGGATGCGAAAGAAACCGCTGCACCGCTTTTAACTGAATCCCGCATCCTCAATTCCCTATCCTGCTTTATCATGCCGCCCATGAAAAAAATCACTCTCGCCTTACTGTTGTG
>JAVHQO010000005.1:0-5315 GCA_036171175.1 Gallionella sp. | reverse complement strand
AAGTTTGGCTGGACATCGGCGACTTAGAAGACTCTCCTTCCAATACCATCCCCGGTTTTTATGAACGTCTTACTGCATTTTTGCCTGAACTGATTGAGCATCGCTGCGGTATTGGTGAGCGCGGCGGCTTCTTGCTGCGCCTCAAAGAAGGCACTTGGCCGGGACATATACTCGAACACGTCACCATCGAATTGCAAAATCAGGCGGGAATGCAAAGCGGATTTGGTAAAGCGCGTAGCACACATGTGCGCGGCGTTTACAAAGTGGTGGTGCGTTCGCGCAATGAGCAGGTCAGCCGTGCCGCCTTGCACGCCGCGCGCGAACTGGTGTTGGCGGCGATGCAAGATAAGCCGTTTGATGTGGCGACGACGGTGGCAACTTTGCGCGATATGGTCGATGACTTATGCATCGGCCCTTCAACGGGCTGCATCGTTGATGCGGCAACCGAGCGCGGCATACCCTCAATACGCTTGAACGAAGGCAATTTGGTGCAGCTCGGCTATGGCGCGCGCCAACACCGCATTTGGACAGCGGAAACTGACCAAACCAGTGCCATCGCCGAGACCATTTCACGCGATAAAGATTTAACCAAAAGTCTGCTCAGTGCGTGCGGCGTTCCTGTTCCCGAAGGTCGCGTGGTGGATAGTCCCGCCGATGCGTGGGACGCGGCAGAAGACATCGGTGTGCCCGTGGTGGTCAAGCCAACGGACGGCAATCACGGGCGTGGCGTATCGACGGAATTGATGACGCAAGCGGAAGTAGAAACCGCTTATCACTTGGCGGATGCCGAGGGTAGTGAGGTGATTGTTGAGCGTTATGTGCGCGGCAATGAACATCGTTTGTTGGTGGTGGGCGGCAAGTTGGCAGCGGCGGCGCGCGGTGAGCAAGCGTGGGTAACGGGTGATGGAAAATCTACCCTCACCGCGTTAATCGACGCGCAATTAAATTCCGATCCGCGTCGCGGCATTGCGGAAGAATTTCCACTGGATGTTATTCACTTGCCCAGCAATGCGGTAATTCGCGCGGACGTGGAACGGCAAGGTTTTAATGGCGATTCGATTCCTGTAGCGGGTAAAAAAGTGTTGATTGTGCGCACGGGTAATGTCGCGAATGACGTAACAGATTTAGTACACCCTGACATTGCCGCGATGGCGGAACTGGCAGCGCGCATTATTGGTCTGGACATCGCGGGCGTGGATTTGGTTGCGGAAGATATTGCCAAACCGTTGAGTCAGCAAGATGCTGCAATCGTGGAAATCAATGCAGGGCCAGGGCTCTTGATGCACTTAAAGCCCGCCACGGGGCAGCCACGTCCAGTAGGCAAAGCTATCGTTGATAGCCTGTTCAAAGCTGAAGATAACGGGCGTATTCCTATCGTGGGAATTTGCGGCACGACAGGCAAAACGCAAGTTGCGCAATTGGTCGAGAGCTTGTTGCGTTTGTCTGGACAACGCATCGGCTTGGCGTGCAGCGCAGGTTTATCATTTGATAATCGCGTGCTGGATACGCGCGATTGCGCAACCTGGACGGCGGCGCAAAAAGTATTACTCAATCGCAATGTCGACGCTGCGGTGATTGAAAACAGCATCGCCACGATACTCAATGAAGGCTTGGGTTACGACCGTTGTCAGATAGGCGTGATTACCAATTTGGATGCCACGCAACATTTGGGTGAGTGTTATATCGAAACGCCTGAACAAGTTTGCACTGTGTTGCGCACGCAAGTTGATGTGGTGTTGGAAAACGGCGTGGCGGTGCTGAATGCGGATGACGCGTTAGTGGCCGACATGGCGCAGTATTGCGATGGCGAAGTGGTGTTGTTTGCGCGGCATATGAATGCGTTGCAAGCCCATATAAATCAAGGCGGACGAGCTGTGGGTATGCGCGAGGGTGAGGTGATTCTGTGCACGGGCGAACACGAAAAAGTATTGTTGAAATTAAGCGATATTCCTTTGCTAGACAGTGACAAAAATCCGCAAGCTATCGCGAATATTTTGGCCTCAATCGGTGTGGCGTGGGCGTTGCAGCTCACGCCCTCGTTGATACGAGCAGGCTTAAAAACTTTTATTGCGCCTCCGCGCGCTGCAAAACTCTCAAGGATTTAAGGATGGACATCTCACGTTTACGCGCACTGCGCGGTCCGAATTTGTGGAGTCGCCATACGGCAATCGAAGCGATTGTTGCCTGCACGACGGACGAATGTTGCATGGCGCGCATTTCAGGTTTTGAAGCACGTTTGCGCGTGCGTTTTCCGCAAATGGGTTTGCTGCAATTAGCAGGACATGCCGAATCCGTGCCGCTGGCGCATGTGTTGGAATTAGCCGCCTTGGGTTTACAAGCGCAAGCGGGTTGCCCTGTGACATTTAGTCGTACTACGGCAACGTCAGATGCGGGCGTATTTCAAGTGGTGATTGAGTACAGCGAGGAAGCAGTCGGACGGCGCGCCTTCGCGCTAGCTTTAGCACTATGCCATGCCGCATTGGATGACACGCCATTCGATTTGGCGGAGGCGCTGCATGAGCTTAAAGAGCTGGACGAAGATGTGCGACTTGGCCCGTCCACGGGTGCGATAGTGAATGCCGCTTTGGCGCGCAACATTCCTTATCGCCGCTTGACGCAAGGCAGCTTGGTGCAGTTCGGCTGGGGCAGCGCGCAACGCCGCATTCAAGCCGCCGAGACTGATCACAGCAGTGCAATCGGCGAGGCGATTGCACAGGATAAAGAGCTCACCAAAAAACTGCTTGATGCAGCAGGTGTGGCTGTGCCGCATGGTCGCCCTGTCAGCAGTGCCGAAGATGCGTGGGACGCGCTGTGCGAAATCGGCGCACCAGTGGTGGTCAAACCCGTGGATGGCAATCAGGGCAAGGGCGTGACGGTGAATATCACCCGCCGCGAACAACTCAATCTGGCGTATGCCGCAGCCGCACAAATCAGCGATGAAGTGTTGGTGGAAAAATTTATTCCTGGCAGCGATTTCCGTTTTTTGGTTATCGGTAATCATCTGGTTGCTGCCGCGCGCCGCGAACCGCCTATCGTCATCGGCGATGGCAAACATAGCGTGCGTGAGCTGGTTGAGCAGGTGAATAGCGATCCGCGTCGCGGCTCAGGACACGCCACTTCCTTAACTAAAATTCGGCTGGACGACATCGCGCAGGCAAGTTTGGCGACCCAACATTTCACCGTGGAATCCGTGCCTGAGCAAGGTGCGCGCGTGGTGTTGCGCAATAACGCTAACTTGAGCACAGGCGGCACGGCCACCGATGTCACCGATGACGTGCATCCCGAAATGGTCGCCAGCGCAGTCGCTGCTGCGCAGATGATAGGGCTGGATATTTGCGGCGTGGATGTGGTGTGCGATAGCGTGTTAATGCCGCTGGAAAAGCAAGGCGGCGGTATTGTTGAAGTGAATGCCGCACCGGGGCTGCGTATGCACTTGCAGCCGTCATTCGGTAAGGGACGCCCCGTCGGTGAGGCGATTATTAGCAGCATGTTTGCGCCGCAACAAAATGGTCGAATTCCACTGCTGACCGTGGCGGGAACGAATGGCAAAACCACTACCGTACGGCTGATTGCGCACATCTTGACGGCGCAAGGGCTGCGCGTCGGCATGACCAATTCTGATGGCGTTTATATTCAAGGCAAACGCATCGACACGGGCGATTGCAGCGGGCCGAAAAGTGCGCGCAATGTGTTGATGCATCCCGATGTGGATGCCGCCGTGTTCGAGACCGCGCGCGGGGGCGTATTGCGCGAAGGCTTAGCGTTCGACCGTTGCGATGTGGCGGTGGTGACGAATATCGGCATGGGCGATCATCTTGGTTTGAATTACATCAGTACCGTGGATGACCTCGCCGTGGTCAAGCGCGTGGTAGTGCAAAACGTCGCACCTACCGGCGTGGCGGTGCTGAACGCCACCGATGCGATGTGCGTCAAAATGCGCGATGCCTGTCCTGGCTCAGTGATATTTTTTGCGCAAGACAAACATCATCCCGTTATGGCGACGCATAGAGCACAAGGCTCGCGCGTGGTGTATGTGGATGGCGGCGACATCGTGGCAAGCAAAGGCAACAAATCGCTGCGCGTGCCGCTGGCGAATATCCCCATCACCCGCAACGGTACGATAGGTTTTCAAATCGACAATGCCATGGCAGCGATTGCCGCGACGTGGGCGCAGGGCGTGGCGTGGGAGACGATTTGCCAAGGCGCGGCGAGCTTCGTCAATGATGCGCAAACTGCGCCGGGTCGCTTCAATTTCTTCGATTATCGCGGCGCAAATGTCATCGCCGATTATGGTCATAACCCCGATGCGATTCTCGCACTGGTACCTGCCATCGAAAGTATTCCCGCTAAAAAACGCGTGGTGGTGATTAGCGGCGCGGGCGATAGACGCGATGAAGACATCCGCCGTCAAACCGAAATTTTAGGCGATGTGTTTGATGAAATTATTTTGTACCAAGACCAATGCCAACGCGGACGCGCAGAAGGTGAAGTATTGGTGTTGTTGCAACAAGGTTTAGTCAACGCCAAACGCGCCAAAAAAATCATCGAAATCACTGGCGAGTTTTTAGCGATTGATACCGCGTTAGCGGATTTGCAAGCAGGTGATTTGTGTTTGGTGCTAATTGACCAAGTCGATGAAGCCTTGGCGCATATAGCGGGGCGGGTGGCGGAGTGATAAGCGTTTATTGCAAAAGATGTGCGCCGATGTCGGTGTGTAAATTACGTTAGCCGCATTTCATACTGGCATGAGAGGGTTATCTATGGATTCATGGAAATTTGAAAGCAATTCCAGCAAACAGATGACGCTCTCGCTGGCTTGTATTGCGGTTGGCATAATTCTAGTCATCGCTTTTCGTCATTTTGACAGTTCGAGTATGACCAACAGTATGGCTGGATTTCTGTGCGGTCTGCTTTTGCTGCTCGTCGGCATTTCCGCATTTCTGGTGAGTGGGAAACAAACAATCGTCGTCGATTTCCAGCGGAATCGCATTGTTGTGGAAGATATAAACAAGTTCGGGATAAAGAGAAAATTAATACGGTTCAGTGAAATTACCGATACCGGCATTGGTTACCTTGGAAAAAAATCCAACTTCGTCAACTTCTATTACATCATTCTTAAACTGAAAAATGGAGAGCGATACCCGCTATTTTCACCCGGACGTTTCCATGATGGCAGTTCCGATAGGGCTGTTATGGAAAGTCGGAGACAGCGACTTGAAAATTGTATTAAACAGGCTGTCGAAGGGAAATAGCGAAGGGCAATAGGGTCAGACTCCCAAGGGAAATAGGGTCAGACTCGAATTTTTTTGCAGGTG
>JAVHQO010000004.1:0-1139 GCA_036171175.1 Gallionella sp. | reverse complement strand
TGCGCATTCGCGGGGCGTTAAGCGACGCGGATTGATTCCTTCACCTTGATAAACCAGTATTTCCGAGCCGTCTTTGTAGTAGCGCGCAGACAAAGTACGCGTGACGCAATCGGGCATCGCCAGCCCGAAACCAAAGCCATTTCCCTTGGCCTTATGCTTGGCTGCATAGGCTTGTAAATACGCCCACAAATTATTAGTCAGCGTGTATTTCGCCAACACTTTTTTATCGCTATGACTGAAAAAACGCGCGCCGTCCCACGGCAAGTTTGGCTCACTACCGTCCGTCTTGTGCAAAATCTCTTTTAAGGTGCGGCGACCTTTGACAGGTAATGGCAAGGCATCAAAATCAAAATTAGTCGGTTCGCGAAAACCCACAATTAAAATGCGCTCGCGGTGTTGCGGCACGAAATGCGCACCATCAATTACGCGGTAATGAATGTGATAACCGAGTTCCTGCGACAAGGTGCGACGAATCACATCGAAGGTTCTGCCCTTATCGTGCGAGACTAAATTTTTGACATTTTCGAGCAAAAAAGCGCGCGGCTGTTTTTCGGCAATGATGCGTGCAACATCAAAAAATAACGTGCCTTGCGTTTCATCTGCGAAGCCATGCGCACGACCTAGCGCATTATTTTTACTCACGCCCGCAATCGAAAAAGGCTGGCAGGGAAACCCAGCTAATAACACATCGTGATTGGGAATATCAGCGGCAACAACTTGAGTGATGTCGCCGTTGATAGCGTGACCACTAGGATAATTTTCGGCATAGGTTTTTTGCGCGTAGCTGTCCCACTCACTGGTGAATACACAACGCCCACCTAGGTTTTCAAACGCCATACGAATGCCGCCGATGCCTGCGAATAAATCAACAAAAGTAAATGGCGCGTCATAACTCGGTGGCTCTTCTAACGGCAACAATCGCTGCAAACCAAAAATGTAATGTGCGGGGATAGATTGCTCCACCACCCACCGCCGCACCGTGCGTGCATCAACGCCTAAATGGTCGGCAACTTCAGATTGTTTGTGAGTTTTCAGTGCGGCAGCAAGGTATATTGCTGCCATATCTTTGTCTGGGCGGGTATGAAGAACGGTGACCATGTTGAGCTCCATATCTGGGAAAAAAGGCGGACATTATGAGC
>JAVHQO010000003.1:0-5356 GCA_036171175.1 Gallionella sp. | reverse complement strand
GTCGCCGGCGTGGGTGCCGACCATGCCGCCGCCCAGAATCTTGCCATGGCCATGGCAGTCGAGCAAACTCTGGCTGTCGCTGCGCCCGGACAGCGCCCGGCGTATTACTAGTTGGGAACTGGGCGACGACCAGATTGCCAAACCGCCCAAGGGCACCACCCATGTGGTGCTCGACACGCCTGCCGGTTTGCACGGCAAACGGCTGAAAGAAATCCTCAAGCGCGCGCTCAAGGTGGTGGTGCCCTTGCAGCCCAGCGTGTTTGACATCTTTGCCACGCAGGATTTTTTGAACGAACTGGCGGAAAGCGCCCGCGCCGCCAAAATCGACATCGGCATTGTCGGCATGCGCGTGGATGAGCGTACCCGCGCCGCTGAGCAATTGCACACCTTTGTCGAATCGACTGGTCTGCCGGTGCTGGGCTATGTGCGCGACACGCAAAATTACGTGCAGCTCGCGGCGCGCGGCCTCACGGTGTTTGACCTGCCACCTGGTCGCGTGGCGCGGGACCTGGCGCAGTGGCAAGCCATTTGCTGCTGGCTGGATCAGTAGTGTCTTGAATGTAATTTAAAGATCACTATTTCGCTTAAGTATGCTTAAATAGCGATCTATAGATTACATCAATCATGCCCACCCAAAGCGACAAGCCCTTGCCAAACCTGGACCATCTGGACCCCCTGGTCGGTGCGGTGGTGGCCAAACGCAAGCAACTGCGCTGGAGCCAGGCCAAGTTGGCGCAGGCAGCGGGCATCAGCCGCCGGGCCTTGCTGATGATCGAAAAAGGCGGCAACTGCAACCTGAGCACTTTGCGGCGGCTGCACACCTGTCTGGACATCGTCATGCAGGCGGTCAGTGCCCGCGCCCCCACACTCGATGACATGAACGCCCAGAACGCGAGAGAGCGTTTTGGCGGTTTGCGATGAAGCTCGATGTGTACGTCAACCAGGCGCTGGTTGGCACGCTGGAGCAAGTTGAGGTCAACCGCTTTGTCTTCGCGTACCAAGCCAACGTGACGAGCAGTCAGGCGGTGTCGCTGCTGATGCCGGTGCGCCTTGAGAGCTGGGTTCATTCCGCGCTGCATCCGGTGTTCCAGGTCAGTCTGCCAGAGGGTGCGCTCAAGCAGTTGTTGACCAAAAAATTTGCCAAGCATTTTGATTATTTTGGCGACATGGCATTGCTTTCGGTGGTGGGGGCGCATCTGGTGGGTCGCATCAAGCTGGCCCCTCACGGTGCGGCTCTGTCAACACAAAGTCCGTACGAAGACTTGCACACCTTGCTTCAGCGCAGTTCCAAAGAAATCGTTGACCGCTTTTTGGAGGAGCACGCTGAGACCTCAGGCGTGTCAGGTGGTTTCCCCAAATTTCTGGCGAAAAGCCCGTTGCCGAGCCAGTCTGCTAACGGGAAAAGCACCCTGGTTTTTGACCACTGGATCATCAAATCCAATGAGGGGTTGTACGCCCAAACCCTCGAAATTTCCCGCTACGGGGATTGCCCCCAGTCAATCCCCGCCAGAATCGCTTCCAAGTCAATCGGATTGCGCTTGTCTCGGAATGCATAGTGACCCAGGAAATGCAGATGCTGCCATGCCGCCGGTGAAATCCGTCTGAGCAAATCCAGTGACTTGTCGTTCCCGGTTTCCAGATACCGGCCAAGCAGCCCTGACAGCAGCATCGAGTTGTAAGCAATCACCACATTGGCAATCAGTCGACCACACTGGTTGCTGATGTCCACGTCGAGGTCGGTACGTCCGGTAAGTTCCTTTTTACCGTTGACCTGAGCGATGGTGGCGCGCAACTGGTGGTATGACTCGATGCGGTTTTCCGAACGGTGGACATCACGCTGCAATTGAGGGTCGCGCAAGTAGCGCAGCGTGTAGATCGTGCGGATCAGCTTGTCATACTCAAAAAGGGCTTTACGCGTGCGGTGGTGCCCGGACAGAGTGCAGATTTTGCGTACCAACACACTTTGGCTCATTTCCTTGAGCCCCAAGGTGGCGGCAATGTGATCCAGGTTAGATTTTTCAGCGGCAATCAGTTGACGGTCAATCTGTCCCACTGGCTGAATCAAAAAATCAGCATAACCCTCTTGACCAGGGCCACGGTAGAGGTGCTTCAACTGGGCATGCAAATTGGTAAAGCGTGGTGCCAGGTTCATGCCAAACCAATGCATGATGGCAAAGTTGGCCATGTTGATGCTGTGCATGTCGCCGGTGATCGTGGTCGGCTTGATGTCGGACGTGTTGTTGTAGCAAATGTCAAACACCCAGTAGCTCTCATGCTGGTTAGCACCCAGCAACTGGGTTTGTAACGCCACATGGTTGGCCAGCAAGGTATAGGCGACAACGCCACGGTCCTTGCCAAAATACTTGCGCGAATGGCGGGCCTTGAGCGTTGGGGTTGCAGCAGCAAACTTTTGCCCGTCCACACTGCCATACAGCACATTCATGTCGATGGAGTAATACGGGAAGATGGGCAGGCTGGCGATGAAGTTGCTGAGGACGTCGCTCGCCTCAATCAGCGTGGCCGGGCGCAGGTGCTGCTGGTGCGTGGCTTCCAGAACGTGGTACGGGATGTCGCAAGTTTCAGCCATTTTGAAGTTGCCATGGTTCATGGCTTGAGCAATGATCACTGCCATCAAGCTGTCAGCATCGGCGACTTTCTTGGCGTACCGTGGCTGCAAGGGTGTCATGGCCGAGAGAAAGTTGCACCGTTCATTCACAAACCGGAATACGTCGGCAACGTCGCGCGCCTGCAGCTTGCCATAGAAGCCTTGCTGCAGTTGCTTGTCTTTGTCGGCCTTGGGCCGAAGCCATGTCAAAGTCTGTTTGACTGGGTCAAACTCCAGGTGTTTGAGCTTGCCACTGCGAAGTTCCGAATCGAATGCCCGCCACTGAGTATCAAGCTCGACAAACAAGGCATCCAGCGTTTGGTCAACCGGCTGACGCAACCAGGGGATGTCCAGTGCCTTGAGGGCTTCGGCCTTGTCCTCCATGGATACCAGGTCATCGGCAAAACGCCGGTGCTGCACACTGTCGTCAAGATAGATGTCCCCCGCATCGAGGCGCTTGCGCAGTTGCCGGTAAACCCAAAACTCGTAGCGATCGGAGCGCAGGCCAACGGGCTTGCCCTCCTGGTCAAAACTCAGCAGGAAATTTCTCAACCGGGTGGGTATCGTGCGCTGCGGAATGTCATCCAGCGGCTGCTTGGCAAGTCGCTTTTGGCCGGCAAAGACCTCTTTCATCCATTGCAGCGCGGCCAGCCAGACCTTGCCACTGGCACTACTACTGGCGAATTCCAAGGCCATGGCCAACGGGCGCAGATTTTTTGTGCAAAGCCCGCTTTGCTTGTCCACCGCCTGCCAACGCAAATCCATCTGACTGACAGGCGTCTCTGTCAGGAGCTTGCCGGTCGAGCGCAGCTTCTCCTCGGGCATGATGCTGAATGCCTTGCCGCGCACCGTGCCGAAAGGGGTCACGTCGGTGAGCGATTCATCCACATACAGCAGGAGTAGTTCGCCCACCCGTGGCGTGGCTTGCTGGCGTTCGTTGTGTATTTGAGCTGCCTGTTTGGTGGCAACCGCCTTGGTGTCGTCTTCGAGATGACGGGTGTGGTAGCCAAAGGCTTCCACGATGTTGTCGGTGAGTTGCCGGTAACGCTGCCAAGCGTAGCACAGCAAATACAGATGGGTCTGCCCGGGCTTGAATCGCCGTAAATCGTAGATGGTGTAAAAGTTGGCCAGACTGGCGTAGTAGGCGATGTTGAGTTGCGAGATATCAAGGCTTGGCAGCAGGGCTCTGGCGATGGCGTACAAGGGTGCCAGGGTGAGTCGCTTTTGACGTTCCAGACCCATCTGGCGGTAGCGAAAGCTCTTGGCATCTTGTTTGAGCGCGGCCAATTCTGACAAACTGTCATCTCGTACCAGCAATTGTTGAAGCACCTCGCGCGACGCTTCGGTCAAAGCAGCTTCGACCAGTTGGTCCAGGCGGTCGCGTTCGGCGGTGAGTGCATTTGAAATCAACTCTTGCAGCGTGGTGTAGCCCGGTCGCACAATGCGTTGACCAATCAAGAACACCATCAGTTCAGCCAGCAAAAAGCTCGGCGTCACGTCCGTCCTTGTCAGCAGCATTGCCTTGTCAAGTAATACTGGCAGATCGGTATCAGAGCACAGCCGATAGCCAAACAGGTTGGAAATGTCGTCGCGCTGCGCGTAGTACAGGCGCTTGCTTAGTGATTTGGCGTTTGGTGCCAGTTCCTTCCCAGGAAAATACCGCTGAAGCAAGAAAGTGATGTCGCTTGGCGGGGCCTCTCCCAAAGAAAAGTGAAAAAACGCCTGCTTGGCCTTGAAATAACCGATTTGCAGTAGGCAGTAAATCTGCTCTTCCAAACCCCTGCGCTGTAAGGCAATGATGCGCTCGGCACCGGTCATGGAAAAAAACTCAACACGCTGAAAGTCGTCAAAGTCAGGAAGTCCATAGAGCGCGACTTTCTCAGCGTCCGATAGGATTGTGAGGCGCTTGCCTGGGTTGTTCCGCACGTAGCAGGCCAGTTATTTGCCGGGGGCACCAGGCCACCCAATGCGGGCCAAGGTTTCAATCAAGGTGGTGCGTTTAACGCCAAAGTTGCGGCACACCGCCGCCTTTGACATGCCACCACGCAACGCCGCAAGAATGGCATCCTGTTTTTCACCAACGATGGCTAGCGGGCGCCCGCCAATGCGGCCCCGCCGTTTGGCGGCGGCCAGGCCAGCCACAACACGTTCCCTGGTTAACGCCCGCTCATACTGGGCCAGTGCGCCGAAGACATGAAACAACAACTCGCCTGAAGGCGTGGTGGTGTCCATTCCCTCTGTCAGCGACCGGAACGCTACCTGCTTTTCTTTGAGGGCGTTTACGATGATCAACAGATGCGGCAGAGAGCGCCCCAGTCGATCCAGTTTCCAGACAACCAAGACATCCCCTGCTTTCACAAACGCGAGGGCTTGCGCCAAGCCATGCCGATCATCGACGGCACCGGATGCGTGGTCTTCAAAGAGGTGACGACTATCGATGCCAGCCGCCAACAAGGCATCCCGCTGCAAATTGGTTGTCTGCCTGTCTGAATCGGATGAAACCCGCATGTAACCTACCAACATAGACGGAAAACCCTTATTTCAGTGTTTTCGTATGCTACAGCATTACGACATTGTTTTCCGTATAGTTTTAAGGGCAGCTTGCATGAAATTTTGAGTGGCCGGCGCAACCTGTCGGAAAACAGTTGTTTTCCGACAGCTCAAAAATAACCCGCCGGGAAATTTCGAGGGTTTGGGCTTAGCCGGTCTTTAACGTAAGTTTCACGTAATCAGCGTTTTTGATGCCTGCAC
>JAVHQO010000002.1:0-22559 GCA_036171175.1 Gallionella sp. | reverse complement strand
ATTTTTTAGTGATGACCTTTGGGGAGTTCGCCGGTGAATTTATACAGCGTGCCGCAATACGGGCAGCGTGCTTCGCCGCCGTGTGCCAGCGGAATGCCGACCTTGGGGTGCGTATTCCACACACTCATCGCAGGCGTGGGACACGATAAGGGTAAGTCGTGCGCGGTTACTTCGATGTAACGCGCGGTAATTGCTGATTCACTCATTACAACTCCTAAAAAATATCAGACCTAAACGTAATCAACCCAATCTTGATGCAGCGGATGCCTACCCGCGACGCACTCAAAAAAAGCCGCTTGTAGTTTGGCGGTAATCGGACCGCGTGAGCCGATGCCGATGGTGCGGCGATCAAGTTCGCGTATCGGCGTGACTTCGGCCGCCGTGCCAGTAAAAAATGCCTCATCCGCGCAATAAATTTCGTCACGGGTGATGCGTTTTTCTATCACTTCCAGCCCCATTTCCTTGGCTAAAATAATAATAGAATCGCGCGTAATACCTTCTAAACACGAGGTTAAATCAGGGGTGTAGAGCTTGCCTTGTTTCACGATAAAAATATTTTCACCCGCACCTTCAGCAACAAATCCCTCCACATCTAACAGCAAGGCTTCATCGTAGCCATCGTTGGCAACTTCTTGATGGGCGAGGATAGAGTTGCTGTAAGTGGTGACCGATTTGGCGCGACACATATTCACGTTGACGTGATGGCGGGTGAAGCTAGAAATCTTGATGCGTATGCCTTTTTGCATACCTTCCTCGCCCAGATACGCGCCCCACGGCCAAGCGGCAACAGCTACATGCGTGGACAAACCTTTGGCAGCGATACCCATGCCTTCCGAGCCATAGAAACAAATTGGACGGATATAGCACGATTTTAGTTGGTTAGAGCGCACCACTTCGCGATGCGCTTCCATGACGGTTTCTTTGTCGTAAGGCATATTCATTTGAAAAATACGCGCTGAATTAAACAAGCGATCGGTATGTTCTTTCAAACGAAAAATGGCTGTGCCTTTGGCTGCTTCATACGCACGCACGCCTTCAAAAACGCCCATGCCGTAGTGCAAGGTATGCGTTAAAACGTGGGTAGTTGCATCGCGCCAAGGAACGAGTTTTCCATCGTGCCAAATAAAACCATCGCGGTCAGACATAGACATAGGGTGCATCCTTTTGTAAAAGATTGAGGGGTCTTAAAATTTAAGGGCGCGATTTTAGCCGTTTCTGTTGACTTAATGAAGCATTACTCGAATTAACTAGATATTTTGAGATATTTGTGGCTATTTTTTTTCGGTATGATGCACACATCTTGCTGATTGTTGTGATGAAGCAATAATTACAATTACATAACATACTATGAAAATACTGCCTTCTATTACCAAAGAAATGATAGACACTCCCGAAGAAAAATTGCGTAAAAGCCTGTTGATTTTTGCGTGTGCGTTTATGAATTTAGCGGTGGTGTTGTGGTTAGCGATTTATTGGCTGATGGGGCTCAATTTTTCGTCTAACGTGACGCTGATCTATCAGCTTATCTCGGTAGGTTCTTTAGTTTTTTATCTTAAAACTAAAAAATTTGAGACCTTTCGCTTTATTCAATTGAGTTTGTTTTTGTTTGCGCCCTTCATTATGCAATGGAGTATCGGCAGTTCGGTGACCTCTAGTGGCGTGATGTTGTGGGCGTTGCTTGCACCTATCGGCGCGCTGGTGGTGTCAACTTGGCGCGAATCCGTGCCGTGGTTTTTTGCCTACACCGTGATGACAATTATTTCGGGTGTGTTCGATTATTTTTTGGGTGAAGCGATTCCTAAAGAAATGTCGATGAAGGTGATTGGCGTATTTTTCGCGCTGAATTTTTTGGCCATGTCATCAATTATTTATTTTTTAGTGCGCCACTTTGTAGTGGAAATGGAAAAGATTAAAAGTCAACTTGATGCGCAACATCAACTATTAGAAGAGGAGCAAGAAAAGTCAGAACGAGTCTTGTTAAATGTGTTGCCTAGCAATATCGCGCAACGCTTAAAAAATGATCAAGGTTTGATTGCCGACGGCTATGCCGATGTCACGGTGATGTTTGTCGATTTAGTCAACTTCACGCAGCTTACTGAAACTTTGTCACCGAACCAAATGGTGACACTATTAAATGAAATTTTTTCGGGCTTCGATCAACTGAGCGAAAAATATCAAGTTGAAAAAATTAAAACGATGGGTGATGCCTATATGGTGGTCGGTGGCTTTGCCGGCGATACAACGCGTTACACCGCCGACATCGCCGATATGGCTTTTGAGATGCGTGATTTTGTCGAAAAAAATCCTGCTTTCGCTAAGTACCATTTGAGTGTGCATACGGGTATCGCCACCGGCCCTGTGGTGGCAGGCGTGATTGGTACGAAACGCTTTATTTATGACTTGTGGGGCGACACAGTGAATATCGCGAGTCGCTTAACAGATGAAGCGACTTTCGGCGTGATACAAGTGGACAAAGTGACTTATAACCGTTTGCGTGATGACTTTGCTTTTGAACCTCGTGCGACTGTTAATGTGAAAGGCAAAGGCGAAATGGCAATGTACCGCCTTACTTCGCGTTTGGATGGACGTAACCCCGTGACGCGTTCAGGTTCAAATCCTGTTTTTGTGAATCCTGCTGCTGCGTTATAAGCCTTACTTGGGCGTATCGAACAAAAAGCCCCACAGCGTTAGCGTGGGGCTTTTTTCTAGGCTGTCGGCTGCGATACGGCAAGGCGATACACCATTCAGTCGTATCGCATGTTGGGTGCGGCGCAAGGCGCGATATTGCGCGCTAACTTGGCTGGCGAGATCTTGTGGAATTAAAGCTAATTCACCCGCCAATTTCAACAAGGCTAAGTTGCCGATATTGGCAGTCAGTTGAGGATAACGATGCGCATGAGCTAGCACTAAAAACTGCACCATAAATTCAATATCAACCATCCCTCCCGCATCGTGTTTGAGGTCGAATAATTCGCTGTTGTTGGGATGCCCATCGTGCATTTTTTGGCGCATTGCGACAATTTCAGCGCGTAGTTTTTCTTCATCACGCGGTGCTTGCAACAGCGTGCTGCGCAATGCTTCAAAAGCCTCGCCTACCGTGTGATCTCCTGCGCAAAATCTTGCGCGGGTTAAGGCTTGATGTTCCCAAACCCATGCGTCATTAGCTTGATAGTCGGCAAACGCGCTTAAGCTCGACACCAACAAGCCACTTGCACCGTTGGGGCGTAAGCGTAAATCAGTTTCGTATAAACGCCCCGCTGCTGTATAGCTGCCGAGCACCGTGTTGATGCGTTGCGCCAAGCGTGCATAGTTTTCTGGCGCATCCGCATGGGTATCGTCATAGATAAAAATCAAATCCAAATCGGATTCATAACCCAGCTCTTTGCCGCCTAATTTTCCATAGGCGATAATGGCAAAGTGCGGTGTTTCAGTATGTTTTTTACGCGTGTTTTGCCAGCACACATTGAGTACTTGGCGCAGCATTAAATCGGCTAACGCGCTTAAGTGGTCGCTCAAAATTTCGAGGGGCAATAAGCCTTGTAAATCCATGGCTAACAGATGAAAAATTTGTTCTTGTTGCGCGTGCCGTAGCGCGTCCATTTGTCGTTCTAAATCGTCACCGCAGTCGTGTAGTTGTGCCGCGATGTGCGCATCAATTTTCGCCCAATCAGGTGCTTGATAAAGCTCGCGTGCAGCTAATAATTCGTCAAGTAGCGCGGGGTGCGAGGCAAGATAGTCGGCCGCCCAACTACTGGCGGAAACGAGCTGGCTCAAGCGCGTTAGGGCGTGCGGATATTCAGCTAAAAATGCTAAATAGGAAGCACGCCGCGCGATGTTGTCGATTAAGTTTTGTAAGCGTAGCAAGGTGACATCTGGGTTCGCTTGCTGCGCCGATGCGCGGATAAATTGTGGTATCAGTTGTGCCATGCGTACACGGCTCGCTTCGGGTAATTGTTGGTAGCGATTACTGGCGCGAAATTGCAATAAATGTTGTGCCGCAGCACTGCTGTCTGCATAAGCTAGGCTTTGTAAATGTTGTGTGAGTGCGGCTTCATCTATCGTGTCATCCCACACAAATATGTCGCTAGGCGCAGTTGTTTCTGTGCGAAAAATTGCGGCGAATTGCGCGCTGACAAGGGCGCGATGCACGTCGAGCTGTTGCAATAGCGCGGCGTAATTTGTATAGCCCATGCCGATGGCGAGTCGAGCTCTATCGTCCTCATGCTCAGGAATATCTTGAGTTTGCTGGTCATCTAGGTATTGCAAACGGTGTTCTAAGTTGCGTAAAAAAATATATGCGACGGTTAAATCGCGTACGGTCTCCGCCGTAATTTCGCCATCAATAGCGAGTTGTTGCAATACGTCTAGGGTCGGACGGATGCGTAATTTTGCCGCGCGTCCGCCGCGTATCAGTTGAAAAACTTGCGCGGTAAATTCGATTTCACGGATGCCGCCGGGGCCTAGTTTGATGTTGTTCTGCCGATCGCGGCGCGCCACTTCTTGACGGATTTGTGCGTGTAATTTACGCATTGAATCTATCGCGCCGAAGTCGAGATATTTTCGGAACACAAACGGTTGTGCTAACTGCATCAATTCTGGCGTACTGGCGTGTTGTTCAGGCGCAATCACGCGCGCTTTAATCCACGCATAACGCTCCCACTCACGACCTTGGCTGACCAGATATTCCTCTAGTGCCGCAAAGCTCATGACCAAAGGACCACTGTCGCCGTAAGGACGCAAGCGCATATCGACACGGAACACATAACCATCTACGGTGGGTTCGTGTATCAGGTTAATTAAACGTCGTCCTAGGCGGGTGAAAAATTCGTGATTACTCAAGCTGCGAATGTTGCTTTGTCCTGCCATCGCTTGGGTTTCGCCATCTTCGCTATAAACAAAAATTAAGTCGATGTCGGAGGAGACATTGAGTTCGCCGCCGCCTAGTTTGCCCATGCCTATCACCAACATTTGTTGTGCTGTGCCGCCGCTCGCACCGATGGGCTGACCAAATTGTGCTTGCAGCGCGGTCATCAAACAGTGTTGCGCTAAGCGCACACAAATTTCGGCGAGCGCGGTCATGCAGTGCATCACTTCGTGCAAATCGGCGAGGGTGTTTAGGTCGCGGAAAATCAGTTTTACCATCACCTGCTTGCGCACATAACGCACTGCTTTGGCGAGCTGCGCCTCGTCTTGTAAATTTAACTGTGATTGCGCCAGTAAGGCGTGGATTTCGTCAGCGTTACACGGCGTGTTGTAGTTGTTTTCTAACCAACTTAAAAGCAGGGCATCGGCTTGCAAAATACGTTGCACATAGCGGCTGCATTGCAGGGTTAATGCTAAACCGCTGGAAAAGGCTAAGGTGTGTGGCTTTTGTGTGTTCATAGGGCGAGGCTTACTTTAGAATGCGCAACCTTTAAGTCTATAGATTTTTTATTTACGCGCAGTATTTTATGTTGAATTCCCGTCCAGCTCGTCTTTTATGGCACAGCTTTAATTGGCTCACACGCATCGTCATTATTTTGGCGGTGAGCACGCTGCTGCTGATGGTTGGGAGCATGTTGTTGTTGCGATATTGGCTATTGCCCAATATCGAGCAATATCACACGCGAATTACCACGCAACTATCCATCGTCATGGCGCGTCCTATCACCATCGAGAAAATTTCAGCGGATTGGCAAGGGCTGCGTCCGCGTTTGCATCTGATTAAATTGACGGTGTTCGATGCGCAGCAGCCAGCGTTGGTATTGCCAAAAGTCGCCGTGAGTGTGTCTTGGTTGTCTTTGTTTACCGCTGAGTTACGTTTGGCGAGTTTGGAGATTGAACAGCCAGAATTATTGATACGCCGTGATGCCCTTGGGCAAATTTATGTGGGCGGATTAGCGGTAGAGCGTCACACCAGCGGTGATAGTCGTGCGGTGGATTGGTTGTTGCATCAGTCACGTTTAGTGGCGCGTGATGCTTTAATCGTGTGGGTGGATGAGCAACGCGGTGCACCGCCTTTGGTCATGCAGCACGTCAATCTGCGTATGGAAAGTTTTTTTAATCACCATCGTATTGCGCTACGCGGCAGCGTCCCTAGCGAATTAGCAAGTCCATTAGATATTCGAGGTGACTTTAATGGGGCGAGTTTTGCGGATTTAACACCGTGGCGTGGGCAGCTGTTTACGCAGTTGCAATATGCCGATTTGACCGCTTGGCGGACTTGGTTGGATTTGCCGCCAGAGCTGAGTAGCGGGCATGGTGCTTTGCGTGCTTGGCTAGATGTGGAGAGGGGTAAGTTGGCGAAGCTACAAGTCGATTTGGCAGTGCGCGATGTTGCCACGCAATTGGCGGCTGACGTGCCTGAAATGAGTTTGCGCAGTTTGAATGGACGGGTGATTTGGCAGCAACTTGACAACGGTTTTGAAGTCACCACGCAAGGGTTGAATTTGCGTTTGGCGAGCGGGGTGAGCGTGCCGAACACCGATTTATATTTGCGTATCGCCAATCAAACTTCGACGCAGCCAGCTTCAGGTGAACTGCGTGCCAATTTGTTGCAACTGGAAACATTGGGTAATTTGGCGAACTTTGTGCCGATTCCTAAGGAGATGCGCCAGCAACTCGATGCGTATGCGCCGCGTGGCAAAGTGGCGAATTTGGCACTGCAATGGCAGGGCGATGGCGCGGCGGCACACACCTTTAAGGTGCAAGCGCAAATGCACAATATGGCGTTGCAACAAGTCGGCAAAGTGCCAGGATTTAGCGGCTTAAGTGGCGAAATATCGGGTGATCAAGATAGGGGTAGCTTGCAAATTGATGCGAAAAAAGTACGCGTTGATGCGCCTAGCATTACCTTGCAAGCGGTCACCTTTGAACGCTTGCAAGGTAATGCCAGTTGGGCGCATCAAGACGGCGAGCTGGAGGTTAAATTTAGCGAGGTACAGGCCAGTAATGCCGATTTAGAAGGGCAGACTTTTGGTTCGTATCGCACCGAAAAAGACACGCCGGGGGTGTTGGATTTAACGGTAAATGTGCAACGCGCCAACATCGCTCAGGCCGCCCATTACATCCCGCTGATTGCACTGAACCGCACCGCCAATGACTGGCTACATAACGCCTTGCAAGCTGGCACTAGCGATGCGGTGCAGATCCGAATTTTAGGTAATTTGCGTGACTTTCCGTTTGTCGATGCGAGCTTGGGCAAATTTGACGTGAGTGCCGCGATACACAATGGCGCGCTGCGTTTTGCTCCTGAATGGCCTGTGGTAGATAACATTCAAGGGCAGTTACATTTGCATGGCAAGGTGCTGGAAGTTACCGCCGACAGTGCGCGCAGTGTCGGCGTGGCGGTGAGTAAAGTCGCGGTAAAGATTCCTGACTTCACTCAGTCAAAATTAGCCTTGGAAGTTGCTGTGCAAGCTGCTGCGCCGACGCAAAAATTTTTAGCATATGCGGCGCAAAGTCCAGTACGCGATTTTGCGTATGGCTTTACGGACGACATCCACGCGCTAGGTGACAGCAGCTTAAATGTGCAGCTGCGTTTGCCGTCTTTAGGCGAAAAACTGGCTGAAGTAAAAGGCAGTTATCGCCTCAACAATAACCAACTGGATCTAGGCGGTGCGATACCGATGTTGTGCCATGCCACGGGCGAGTTGAAATTTAGCGAGCATGGTTTTAACACCGAGCAAATGCGCGCCGAAATTTTAGGCGGGGCGGCTAACCTTGAGGTGCATAGCACCCCGCAAGGCAACGTTCTGGGCAAGTTCAATGGCACGGTCGAGATAGCAGGGTTGCGCGCGAATTATGCGCAGCCTGCGTTGCAATTTCTGCAAGGTCGTGCGGCGTGGGATGCGCAACTGAGTAGCAGCAGCGAGGGTGTGCAGGTCAACATCCAGTCGCCGTTACAAGGGCTGTCTTCCAGCTTGCCTGTGCCGCTGACGAAAACGGCTGAAACTGCCTTGCCCTTGGAGGTGCAAATCCACGCCAGTCCGAGTCAAAGAATTAAAGCGAAAGTCATCCCTGCGCAGCAAAACATTAGCGTGGCACTCGGCACTTTGTTCAGCGCGCGTGCGCGCTTGAGCAAGCAAGACGGGCATACGGTACTACAGCGCGCTGCCGTAAATTTTGCTAATCGTGCCGCTTGGCCAAATGCCGATGGCGTGTGGTTGGTGGGCGATATTCCAGAGCTCTCAGTACAGGGTTGGGAAGGTTTGTTGGCTGCGCCTAGCCCTGACTCAAATACGCCTAGCGTGGTATTTGCTGGTGCGGATGTGCAGGTCGGCAAGCTCACGGGCTATGGCTACAGCTTGCATGATTTACACGTTACAGCGCAGCCGCGTGGAGCCGACATTGCCGCGCAATTAAGCAGCAGCGTGGCGACGGGTGAGGTGGTTTGGCAGCCTAAAAATGCCGATAATTCGGCTAAGTTGCGCGCGCATTTGCAAAAATTGCACTGGCAAGATCGTGAGGTAGTTCAGGATAGCGTTGCGCAAAGTGCTGTGCCTGCGAGTAGCACGACTACCGCACCTATAGATCCAAGTCATTTGCCCGCTTTAGATGTGACCATAGACGACCTAAAATTTTCAGGGAAAAGTTTAGGCCAGCTAGAAATCATCGGTCATCCAGAGGGCGAGAATTGGCGATTACGTCGCTTGTTGTTGAGTAATCCAGACGGTAATTTGAGTGGCGAAGGCGCGTGGTTGGGTGGCGAGTTACCTGCTACCAACATCAAGCTGCAATTGACTTTGGCGGATACGGGAAAAATTTTGGAACGCTCAGGTTTTCCTGGCACGCTCAAAGATGGCAGCGGAAAATTGACGGCAAATCTTGCTTGGACAGGTGCACCGCAGGCGTTTAACTTGGCAAGTTTGCAAGGCGCATTGCGTTTGGATACGGGCAAAGGGCAGTTTATTAAAGCCGATTACAAAGTGGCAAAATTATTGAGTGTGTTAAGTTTGCAGGCCTTGCCCAAACATATCGGCTTGGACTTTACTGATGTGTTTAGCGAAGGATTTCAGTTTGATAAAATCAGCGGCGATGCCAATATCGACAAGGGAAATTTGACTACTAATAATTTTGTGATTGATGGTTCTGCCGCCAAGGTTTTCATGCGTGGTGCGGTCGATTTGAATCAAGAAACGCAAAATTTACGCGTTGAAATTTTGCCTAGCGTGGGCAGCGGGGTGTCGATTTTGACTGCCTTTGCCGCAGGTCCTGTGGTCGGCGTGTCGGCGTTTGTGATTGATAAATTATTAGGCAATGTGCTCGATAAGCTGGTGTCGTTTGAATACAATATGACGGGGACTTGGGCTGCGCCTAGTTTTGTTAAAGTGGGTGAAAAAGTGGTTCCTGTGTTGCCAAGTGCAGTCCCACCCGTGCTGCAAAAAGTCGCTCCTCCTGTCGTGTTAAAACCTTAAGTATTATTTGAGAAAGTTAATCATGTCCAACATCAATAACACCCAACAACGTATTGCCGCGCAAGTTAACGCTTACAAAGTCGCGGCCATACAAATGGCTTCAGGGCCTAATGTGGCTGGCAATTTAGGCGAAGCGGGGCGGCTGATTGCGCAGGCGGTGGCAAAGGGTGCGCGCTTGGTGGTGTTGCCTGAATTTTTTGCCATCATGGGCATGAACGAGTTGGATAAGCTCAAAGTACAAGAGCCATTAGGTACGGGCGTGATACAACAATTTTTAAGCGACACGGCGCGTCAGCACAAAATTTGGTTGGTCGGCGGCTCGATTCCATTGAGTGCGAGTACGCCCGATAAAGTGCTCAATAGTTGTTTGGTGTATGACGAGCACGGCGAGCGTGTGGCGCGCTACGACAAAATTCATTTGTTTAATTTAGAGCTGGGTAACGAAAATTATCACGAAGCCAAAACCATCGAGGCGGGTAATCAGGTGGTGGTGGTAGATAGTCCGTTTGGGCGGATTGGTCTAGCGATTTGTTACGACTTGCGCTTCCCAGAATTATTCCGCGCCATGAAAAATTTGGACATTATTGTGCTGCCTTCTGCCTTCACCGAAACCACGGGCAAGATGCACTGGGAAGTGTTGGTGCGCGCGCGTGCGATAGAAAATCTCGCTTACGTGATTGCTGCTGCTCAAGGTGGTTACCACGTTAATGGTCGCGAAACACATGGCAATAGTATGGTGGTCGATCCGTGGGGGCGCGTGTTAGATCGTTTGCCGCGCGGCTCAGGCGTTGTGGTTGCCGAAATCAATCCCGCTTATCAAGCCAGTCTGCGCGCGTCGTTGCCTGCGCTGTCGCACCGAACTTTATATAACTGCTAAGAGAATCCTTTGACTACTTCCACTTTGTTTTCTACCGCTACGCAAACCTTGCTCACACCTTACGCTTTAGATGCGGCTCGCATCGAGCAGGTGTTCGGCAAGATGATGGCGCATCGCCTCGACTATGCAGATTTGTATTTTCAATACAGTCGTGCGGAAAGTTGGTCGTTAGAAGAAGGCATCGTGAAATCAGGCAGTTTTAGCATCGACCAAGGCGTAGGCGTGCGTGCGGTGAGCGGCGAAAAAACCGCTTTTGCGTATTCTGATGACATTAGTTTGAACGCGCTGGAGAGTGCCGCGACGGCAACGCGTGCGATTGCGCGGCAAGGCGGCACGCAAACTGTGGCGCAATTAAAACAAGGTACGCGCCGCGATATTTATTTGCCGCATGACCCGATTGCCAGCTTAAAAGATGCCGACAAAGTTGCCTTGCTAGAACGCTTGGAAGGCTACGCGCGCGGCATGGACAACCGCGTGGTGCAAGTGATGGCAAGCCTGGCGGGTGAATATGAAGTGGTGCTGGTGGCGCGTAACGATGGCTTGATGAATGCCGATATTCGCCCGCTAGTGCGCTTGTCCTTGCAAGTCATCGTTGAGAGCAATGGCAAACGTGAACAAGGTTCGGCGGGCGGCGGCGGTCGTTTTGGCTATGATTATTTTGATGATGCGCTGCTGAAAAAATATGCCGCAGAAGCAGTACATCAAGCGGTGGTGAATTTGGATGCGCAGCCCGCGCCCGCTGGCAATATGACGGTGGTGTTGGGCAATGGCTGGCCTGGTATTTTGCTGCATGAAGCGATTGGACATGGCTTGGAAGGTGACTTTAATCGCAAAGGCAGCTCGGCATTTTCGGGGCGCATCGGTGAGCGCGTAGCGGCTAAAGGCGTGACCGTGGTGGATGATGGCACGATTATCAATCGGCGCGGCTCGCTACAAATGGACGACGAAGGCAACGCCACGCAATGCACCACGCTGATTGAAGACGGCATTCTCAAAGGCTATTTGCAAGACAGCCTGAATGCGCGACTGATGGGCGTGGCATTGACGGGCAACGCGCGGCGCGAATCGTATGCGCACATTCCCATGCCGCGCATGACCAATACCATGATGATGAATGGCGACAAAAGCCAAGCAGAAATTATCGCGTCGGTAAAACACGGTTTATTCGCGGCGAATTTTGGCGGCGGACAAGTTGATATTACCAGCGGTAAATTCGTGTTCTCAACCACCGAGGCGTACATGATTGAGGATGGCAAAATTACTTATCCCGTTAAAGGCGCAACGCTCATTGGCAACGGCCCCGACGCACTCACCCGCGTGGCGATGATAGGCAACGATATGGCACTCGATAGCGGTGTGGGAACGTGTGGTAAAGAAGGACAAAGCGTGCCCGTAGGCGTAGGTCAACCGACGGTGCGCATAGATGGCTTGACGGTGGGCGGCACGGCTTGATGGGCTTGCCTAGGAAGATTTTTTATCGACCGAGTTGCCTTGGTGATAAAGCAAAAATGTCCTAGTCGCTCGTTGCGGTAAATCAGCTAGTGCAACACACTACAGCCGAGGTCTTAAGGCAAACTTTCAATAAACTTCCGCAGTGAAATTTTTAATTGCGCAAATTTGGGATTAGTCATTAGTCTTTTCATCATGCCTTGCTGCAAATTTTCTGGATTGATTTCGCCACGATTTATCGTAGGCGCGTTGCGGACACAGCTCGCATAGTTGGTGGGATGGTCAGGAAAATAGTGCGCACAGTTGGCGTAATTGCCTGCCGCACCATAGTGAGCATCGTCATCGGGCAGCACGATGGCGGTGTGCGCGGAGCTCAAAATATGCTGGGCGGTATCGTGCATCAGCACGCAGTCGATATTTTTTTGCGCGAGCTTTAAGGCCTGCGTGGCATACAAAACAGTGTGGTTGTTGGCATGATTTGCCTGCGCCATAAATGCCAAAGTGGCCGTGTTATTCACGGTGGCATCGTCATTACTAAACGCGCTAAAAATAGGTAAGTTGAGTGTTTTCTGGCGTAATTGCTGCTGCACGTTTTGGGTCAGCGCGTAAGTTTGTGCAACGGCATTTTTAGTGAGTGATTCGTATTTATACAAGTCGCGATCGGGCTGAATTTCGACCCACGCGCTACGCGGTGCAAGCCAGCTAATGAGCAAATGAAATTTGGCAAATGCCGCGCGCGGGGTGATTTTTAGCGCGGGTGAAAATAAAAACAAGCCGCGTATGCGTGCGTCTTGTAAGCTGTGCTGAATGCTCAAAGTCGCCCCAGTGGACAAGCCGCCTAAATACACTTCATCGACTTGTTGCGCCAAACAGTCCACTGCATACGCCAAGGTTTGCGCCCACTCATCGCGATGCACGGTGAGTAAGTCGCCCGGCTGCGTGCCGTGCCCAGGTAACAAAATCGCCATCACCACAAAGCCTTGCGCGGCAAAAAATTCGCCTAAGGCGCGCATGAAATAGGGCGAGTCGGTCAGTCCGTGGGTGAGCACGATGCCGCGTTGATAGGCGTTATTTTTGCCCGTAAATTTGCTATTGCCCAGAGCCGGCTTGAGTTCAAAAGGGGCATTGCCGTTGATAAGCTGTTCGTTAGGTGCGCTGCCCAGTTGTTGATGTGCCCTTTGCAACATGGCGCGGCTCGCCGTGACATAGTCAGCAAAGCACATATCACGGTGGTGTAGCTCGTGATTGCATCCTGACGGGCGATGGCGGGCGGCAAGTGGTGCAGCAGGGCGGAAGGAAAACGGCATTGCGAGCGAATGGGAATGAGGTCAAGGCGGCTAGTTTACTGAAAATTATCAGTTTGTTTGCTAAAAATGGCTAAGTTCGTATCTTTTAAGGACAAACTTTGCTATAGTGCGCGGCGTTTTTAGATGGGCTTCGGCCCGTTTTTTATTTGTAGGACAGAATTTGTGGGACAGAAATATGCATGTTTTGAAAGTGATTGAAACGACAGTGACGGGCTTGGGCTACGAATTAGTCGATGTGGAGCGCGGCGGTGGCGGGATGCTGACAGTGTATTTAGACAAGCCAGAAGGCATTGATGTAAACGACTGCCAAATTGTCAGTAATCAATTAACGCGCTTGTTTTTGGTGGAAAACATCGACTACAGCCGCTTAGAAGTCTCGTCGCCAGGCATGGATAGGCCGTTGAAAAAGGACGCTGACTTTGTGCGTTTCGCGGGCGAAAAAGCCAAGTTCAAATTGCGTATGCCGATCAACGGACAAAAGAATTTTGTCGGTTTGATTGGTGCGTTGGATGCGGGTGTGTTGCAATTGGATGTGGATGGTGTAGTCGTTGCTATTGAATTATCGAATGTGGACAAGGCGCGTTTAGTGCCTGTTTTTTAATCGCGACGCGCGCACGGCGCATCGCAACAATAGAATTAAGTTATTGAGCTGGAGAACGGTATGAGTAAAGAAGTGTTGATGTTAGTAGATGCCTTGTCGCGTGAGAAAAACGTGGATAAAGAAGTGGTATTTGGCGCGTTGGAATCAGCGTTAGCGTCCGCCACTAAAAAGCGTTTTGATGAGCAAGAAGCGGATGTGCGCGTGGCGATTGATCGCAACACAGGCGAATTCACTTCGTTCCGTTGTTGGGAAGTGATGGACGACGAAACCTTCGAAACGCCTGAGCTACATATAAAATTGGTTGAAGCGCAAAAGCACGATGCGGATATTCAGCTCGGCGAATTTATCGAAGAGCCGTTGGAGTCAATCGACTTCGGTCGCATTGGTGCGCAAGCCGCCAAGCAAGTGATTTTCCAGCGCATTCGTGACGCAGAACGCGAGCAGATTTTGGCTGACTTTATGGATCGCAAAGAGCATTTGGTGTCGGGCACAGTCAAGCGCGTAGAGCGCGGCAATGTCATTGTAGAGTTCGGCAAAATCGAAGCGTTGTTGCCACGCGATCAAATTATTCCTAAAGAAAATGTGCGCGTCGGCGATCGCATCAAGGCGTTTTTGTTGCGCGTTGATCGCACGCCGCGTGGCCCGCAAGTGATTTTGTCGCGCACTTCAAATGAGTTGTTGGTTAAGTTATTTGAGTTGGAAGTGCCTGAAATCGAAGAAGGCGTGATTGAGATTATGAGTGCCGCGCGCGACACGGGTTCGCGCGCCAAAATTGCGGTGCGCTCGAATGATGCGCGCATTGACCCGCAAGGCACCTGTATCGGGATGCGTGGTTCGCGCGTGCAAGGCGTGACCAATGAATTGGCAGGCGAGCGCGTCGATATTATTTTGTGGTCAGACGATGCCGCAACCTTCGTTATCAATGCTTTGGCACCTGCCGAAGTCACTAGCATCGTGGTGGATGAAGACAAGCACAGTATGGATGTGGTGGTTGAAGAAGAAAATCTGGCGCAAGCCATTGGTCGTGGCGGTCAAAACGTGCGCTTGGCTTCAGAGCTGACCGGTTGGACGCTAAACATTATGACGGTCGAACAATCGAGCGAAAAACACGCGCAAGAGTTTTCTAAAGTGCGCGAATTGTTCATCGCTAAATTGGATGTGGATGAAGAAGTTGCGGACATCTTGGTGGAAGAAGGTTTCAATACTTTGGAAGAAGTCGCTTACGTTCCAGAAGCAGAAATGTTGGCGATTGAAGGCTTTGATGAAGGCACTGTGGAAGAGCTGCGTAGTCGCGCGCGTAACGCGATTTTGACCGCCGCAATTGTCAATGAAGAAAAAGTGGAACACGGCATTGAAGATCTTTCCAAGTTGGAAGGGATGGATGTCGATACGGCGCGCACGCTGGCGGCTAAAGGTATTGTGACCACAGAAGATGTTGCGGATTTGGCAGTGGATGAATTGGTTGAGTTGTGCGGCATGGATGCGGAGCGTGCCAACGCGCTGATTATGCAAGCGCGCGCACCTTGGTTCGCCTAAGCGGACTGGCGTTGATCGGCGGTAATCAGTGTGTCGCTCAGATGTTTTGCAATGGTTGTGTCACTTCAGAATAAGTAGTTATAAGGAACGAAATGGGAAAATTAAACGTAGCGCAATTTGCAGCTGAACTGGGCTTACCAGTTGCTTTGCTGCTCGAGCAGCTTCAATCCGCAGGGATTCCTAAGCAAAACGATGCTGACGCGGTTTCTGAAGCAGATAAAACACAGTTGTTGGGACATCTGAAAAAATCGCACGGTACCGATAGTGGCGCAAAGAAATTGACTTTAGCGCGTCGTGAAACCAGTGAAATTAAACAAGCTGATAACAGCACAGGTCGCGCACGCAGCATTGTGGTTGAGACGCGTAAACGTCGCGTAATTGCCGCACCTGAGGTGGTCGCCATGCCTGTTGCCGCCGCTGCGGTGGTTTTAGCTCCAGTAGCTTCAGTAGTCTTAGACGAGCAACAACGCGCGTTGCGTGAGCAAGAAGCCAAGTTGCAAGCTGAGTTAGCGCAGCGTCAAGCCGTCGAGTTGCAAAGCAAAAAAGCGCGTAACAAGCCTAAGACTGAAGAGCCGCCAAAGCCATCAGCACTCGTGGTTGAAACCGTGATTGAAGCCGCAGCGCAGGTCGAAGTTAAAGTGGACGTTGTCAGTGCAGTAGCTGCCGAAGTTGTTGTTGCGAAAGAGACGAAAAAAGTCGTTGCGCCCGTAGTTGAAAAAGCGGACGTGCCAGTTGTAATCGCCAGCGCGCCTGTTGCTGCTGCGCCTGTACTGGCAACAGCAGTCGTGCCAGAAAACGCTGCGCCACAATTCGTCATTGGCGCACCTGTGTTGCGCCGTGTGGCGCGTCGTCCAGTTGAGGTTGCGCCTGTTGTCGCAAAAGTTGTTGAAGCGAAAGAAGGCACGCTGCATAAAGCTGCCGCTAAGCCCGGCGACAAAGTTGCACGTCCTGCCGCACGTCCCGCTGCTAATGCGCCCGCGAAACCCGTTAACAAATTTGCTGGTCGCCCCGATGCGCCTGCTGCGAATAAACGCCCGCAAGGTAAAGATGTCGGCAGTCGCACGGGTGCGTGGGGTACGCCTACACGCGGCAAGCGTCACGACAAACATAGCAAACATGTCTCGCCCGAAGCGGCAGGCGAATCGTTTGTGATGCCGACCGAAGCGGTGGTGCATGAAGTGGCTGTGCCTGAAACGATTTCGGTGGCAGAGCTGGCGCAAAAGATGTCGGTTAAAGGCGTGGAAGTGGTGAAAGCCTTGATGAAGATGGGTTCTATGGTCACCATCAATCAAGTGTTGGATCAAGATACCGCGATGATCGTGGTGGAAGAAATGGGACACATTGCCAAGCCCGCCAAATTAGATGATCCCGATGCCTATTTGGCGGATGACGAAGAGCACAAAGATGCGCCGCTGGAAGGGCGCGCCCCTGTAGTCACCGTGATGGGTCACGTTGATCACGGTAAGACTTCTTTGCTCGATTACATTCGCCGTAGCCGTGTCGCGTCAGGCGAAGCGGGCGGAATTACCCAGCATATCGGCGCGTACCACGTTGACACGCCGCGCGGTATGGTGACTTTCCTTGATACCCCAGGTCACGAAGCGTTTACTGCGATGCGTGCGCGTGGCGCGAAGGCGACCGACATTGTGGTGTTGGTGGTGGCAGCCGATGACGGCGTGATGCCGCAAACCAAAGAAGCGATTGCTCATGCGAAAGCGGCTGAAGTGCCGTTGATTGTGGCAATTACTAAAGTCGATAAACAAGACTCCAACATCGAACGCGTTAAACAAGAATTGGTTGCTGAAGGTGTCGTGCCAGAAGATTGGGGTGGCGATGCGATGTTTGTAGAAGTCTCGTCAAAAACAGGTGT
Organism: Gallionella sp.; assembly: GCA_036171175.1. Classification (GTDB taxonomy): domain Bacteria; phylum Pseudomonadota; class Gammaproteobacteria; order Burkholderiales; family Gallionellaceae; genus Gallionella. The sequence continues at coordinate 5,524 of JAVHQO010000002.1, read as the reverse complement.
CGGTATCGACTCGTTGTTAGAAGGTATTTTGCTGCAAGCCGAAGTGTTGGAACTCAAAGCGCCACGTATTAGTCACGCTAAGGGTTTGGTGATTGAAGCACGTTTAGATAAAGGTAAAGGTCCAGTTGCCACCGTGTTGATTCAGTCGGGTACTTTGAAGCGCGGCGACGCGGTGTTGGTCGGTTCTGTCTTCGGCCGCGTGCGCGCCATGTTGGACGAAAACGGCAAAACGATTACCGCAGCGGGCCCGTCGATTCCGGTGGAAATTCAAGGTTTGTCAGAAGTGCCAGCCGCAGGCGAAGGCTTGATGGTGATGGCGGACGAAAAACGTGCGCGCGAAATCGCGCTGTTCCGCCAAGGTAAATATCGCGGCGTGAAACTGGCGCAACAACAAGCCGCCAAGCTGGAAAATATGTTCGAGCAAATGGCGGAAGGCGAAATCAGCACCCTGTCTTTGATTGTGAAATCAGACGTGCAAGGTTCGGCCGAAGCGATTGCGCAATCGTTGCAAAAACTTTCGACCAGTGAAGTGAGAGTGAATTTGATTCATGGTGGGGTGGGCGCGATTAGCGAGTCCGACATTAACTTGGCGTTGGCTTCTAAAGCGATTGTGATTGGCTTTAACACGCGTGCCGATGCGGCTGCGCGTAAGTTGGCGGAATCGGCTGGCGTGGACATTCGTTACTACAACATCATCTACGCGATGGTTGATGAAATTAAAGCGGCGTTGTCAGGTATGTTGGCCCCAGAAAAACGCGAAAGCATTATGGGGATGGTGGAAATTCGCCAAGTCTTTACCGTGTCTAAAGTCGGTACGATTGCGGGTTGTATGGTGCTGGAAGGCGTGATTAAACGTGGCGCGAAAGTACGCGTATTGCGCAAAAACGTAGTCATCCATGATGGCGAATTGGATTCTTTGAAACGCTTCAAAGATGACGTGCGCGAAGTGAAAAATAACTTCGAGTGCGGTCTGTCATTGAAGGGCTTTAATGATTTGGAAGTGGGCGATAAGTTGGAAGCCTACGAAATCATTGAAGTTGCGCGGACCTTACTGTAATGGCGAACTATGCACGCACCGACCGCGTTGCTCAGCAAATGCAACGTGAAGTGGCGGAGCTGATACGTTTGGAAATTAACGATCCACGCGTCAAGCTGGTCACCATCACGGATGTAGAAGTGGCGGGGGATTATTCTCACGCGAAAATTTTCTTCACCCGCTTAGATGGTAAACACGCCGAAGCGCAACAAGGTTTGGATAGAGCCAGTGGTTTTTTACGCAGCCAGTTGTCGCGTAGTTTGAAGCTGCGCATCATGCCGCAACTGCATTTCGTGTTCGACGCATCGGTGGAGCGCGGCAGTCATTTATCGCAACTGATTGATAAAGCGGTCGCTTCGGATAAACTTAATTCGGATAGCAATGAAGCCGAATCCAACGACTAAGCCCGCTAAAAGATACCGTCCTCTGGACGGTGTTTTGTTATTCGATAAGCCATTAGAGCTCAGCTCTAACGACGCTTTGCAAAAAGTGCGCCGCGTGTTTCAAGCGGAAAAAGCGGGACACACTGGCACGCTCGACCCGCTCGCCACAGGGCTGCTGCCAATTTGTTTTGGCGAAGCCACCAAATTTTCCAACGCCTTACTCGACGCAGATAAAACCTATCGCACCACGGTGCGACTGGGCGTGACCACGACCACAGGCGATGCCGAAGGGGAGGTGCTGGAGACGCGCGCAGTCACCTCAACTTTGGCAGAAGTCGAAGCTGTGCTGGCGCAATTTCGTGGTGCACAACAACAGTTGCCGCCCATGCACAGCGCGCTCAAACATCAAGGCAAACCGCTCTACGAATACATCCGTGCGGGCATTACGATAGAACGCGAACTGCGCGACATCGTGATACACGAATTAGTGTTGCTGCGTTTTGACGGCAATGAATTAGAGCTGTCGGTGCGATGCAGCAAAGGCACTTACATCCGCACCTTGGGCGAAGACATCGCCGCCGCCTTAGGTTGTGGCGGACATTTAATTGCGCTGCGCCGTACCGCGATTGCTCATTTCGATTTAATTAACGCCTATACGCTTGAACAACTGGCTGCAATGAGTGAAGCACAACTGCTCGCGACCTTGCAGCCCGTTGATAGTTTATTGCCTACCATGCCGCGCTTAGAGCTAGACGAGGTACAAATCAAACGCATGGCGCAAGGTCAACGACTGAGTTTAGAAACAGGCTTGCCCGACGGACGCATCGCCCTGTATGGCGCGCAAGGCTTCGTCGGCGTGGCATTACAGACAGGTCGCCGCGTCGCCCCAGAACGATTGCTGTCAGGCATCGCAAGGTCGGCGGCGATTGTGGCTGTGCCAGTAGAGTATTGATGCCGCACTGACTAAGGCTCCTGCTAACGTGTGCCGCTAATCAGCGTAACGCGCAACGCGTCTCCCATACCTTCATCGAACACGGAACTTACCAGTAACAAGGCATGCGGCAGTTTTTGCGTAACGGTATTGAGCACACTGTCTAATTCGCTCAGTTTCAATGCGCTGGTCGAAGTGACCGTGATGAGTACCGTGCGGGCATCCGACATTTCACGTCGCAGTGCTTGCTCGGTTGCCTGTTGAGCGCGTGTCCCCCATACCGATATGCCTGTGCCGATTTGAATTGCACCTTGGTTTTTCAGAAAGCGGTGTATCTCATCGCTGTCTAGATTGAGCAAACCTGCTTGCCGCTCGCTATCGACTAGCCCATGAACCACTTGCTGCAACGCCGCTGGTAAATGCTTAGCCTCCGCCGTTACAACGCTGTCAGCATCAACGCTTGATTGAACCGCCGCGACATCTTCTGCTAAAACCGCCACCGTTAAAATCCCTAAAGTGCGTGCAAATGCTGCCAACTTGATTGCTGCAACATCGTCTGCTTGCGCCACGATAAACAGCATATTGGTGTCGTGGACGAGTAATTGAAAAGCCTTTTCAGCATGTTTTGCTTGACCATCTCCGACATGGGAAACCGTGACGCAGTAAAGTTCAGATTTACTTTTCTGGCTGAGCAGTGCGATGGCTGTCGCACCAACCGCACCAATACCGACGACTTTGATGACGCGGGCATAAATTTCTTTGGGTTGCAGGGTGATTTTTGTTAGGGCTGATCTGTTCATTTTTTTCTCCGATTGATGGACGACTAGGGAGAAAATTGTAAGCGTGAGCTGCGACATATTGCGACGCAGTAAATGTTACGCGTGCAGTGAATTATTTTTGATAGCGCGCTTGCATCTTGGCGATGGTCTCGCTCATCTGACGGCGTAAGGCGACTGGGTGTAGCACTTCCACATTGTCGCCAAACCCCAATAACCACCAGCCTAATTGCAAGGTATTGGGTACTTGGGTGACCAGTTTTAAGGAGTCGTCGGCTTGTTCGCTTAATTGCTGTTCGCGCGTTAGCGGCGTTTCAAAAAGATGGTCGCCCGCACCGTTATAAAAAATGGCTTGCAAGGTAATCATCTCGCCATCTCTAAAACCAAATTTCCCCGCTGCAATTACGTTATCAATCGCAAATCCCTTGGGCACAACAGCCGCCTCGTCGAGCAGGGTTGCGGATTGAATACGATGTATTGCCAACGTGCGCAAATCCTCGTAATCACCAAAGCGACAACACAGATACGTTAGGTGACCGCGCTGTACCACTGCCAGCGGATGGATGCGATAGTTCGCCACTTTGTCTTGCCCGCGCTTGCTATATTTAATATCGAGTTGCTGATCGGCTAGCAGAGCCGCGTACACGACTTCTTGCACCGCAGGTTTAATTGCAGGCGGCAACAAAGGTTGCGAGGGCGGGACGGTACGTACTTTATTGAGCCAAGAATGCTGACGCGTGGTTTTACTGGTGTTGTCTAGCGTTTGTTTTGCTGCTGCAAAATAGGGTTGCAATTGTTGCAAAGTCGAACTCGGTAACAAACTATTGAGATGTTGTTCCACCATCGCCAGTGTTAATGCCTCGGCATTGCTCAAGCCAGGCAAGCTAAATAGGGGCGCATCTTTTTTCCAGCTCCAACCGTAGGGCTTATCCCTATCATCCAACACTAGCGGGAATAACGCCGACAGGGTATGGAAGTCCCGCTCAATGGTGCGTTTTCCGACATCAAACCCTTCCGCCAGCAGCCTTTCGTGTAAATCGCGCGCGGTGATTTTCTGCGGATAACGGGGGATTTTATGCAGCATGAGCCATTGTCGACGCAGCGTATCTGGGTTGAGTTGAGCCATGGTTTTAGCAGCAGAAGTGGTCGGTAGAGTAGATGTCATTTTAGCAGCGTACTGCAATAATGCGTCATTTCATGTCGCTGTAAAACAGTGCTAATGCGATGACACTCTTTATTTATTTCAGCAGCAATTCATAACTACTGCTGCGCCCACCTGAATCGGATTTTTTCAGTAAGTCGCGTGCGATTAAATCGTTGATGTCGCGCAATGCTGAATCCGGTGAACATTTTGCGATGTTTGCCCACTTTGCACTGGTGAGCTTGCCGTCGAAGCCATCGAGCATCTTATTGAGAAGTTTGATTTGCCGCGCATTTAGCGGCACGTCCGCGCATCGCTCCCAAAATTGCGCCTTCACCAACACCTGTTTAAGCAGCTCGTCCGCCTCGTCTATTGCACGCCCTAAACAGGCTAAAAACCAAGCGAGCCAAGCCGTCACATTCATCTCGCCGCGTTGAGTTTTTTCTAATAAATCGTAGTAGTCGCGGCGTTCACGTTGAATCTGCGCCGACAAACTATAAAACCGTTGCGCGGTTTTTTCGGAGCGCGCCAAACCCATATCACCAATCGCTCGCGCAATGCGCCCGTTGCCATTATCAAAGGGATGTATCGTCACAAACCATAAATGCGCCAGCCCTGCTTTGATAACCGGATCGAGTGCTTGCTCGCCATTAAACCAAGTTAAAAACACAGTCATTTCCGCACTCAGGCAATTCGCAGGTGGAGCTTGGTAATGCACTTTTTGGCGACCAATCGGGCCAGATACCACCTGCATTGCACCGTCTGCATCATCGCGCCAAGCCGCTGTGCGGATTTTGCTTAAACCGCTATACCCGCTAGGAAACAACGCTGCGTGCCAGCCAAATAAGCGTTTGCGCGTGAGCGGTTTATCAAATTGATGGGTGGCATCCAACACAGTTTCGACGATGCCTTCGACATGCCTATCCGCGTGTGTCAGCGCGCCAATTTCCACGCCTAAGCGTCGGGCAAGTGACGAACGCACCGCATCGGGATTGAGCGGCAAACCTTCAATTTCACTGGTGTTGAGCACGTCGGCGGTGAGTGCCGCCAGCGTTGCTTGATCGCGCAAGGCAAACCCTAATGCCTGCATTCTGCCCAACAAACGCCCCTGCGCGTGGCGCACATTTGCCAGTGACATTGCCAGCGTTCCTTCCTCAAACTGCCAGACAGGCCAATTAGGTTGCTCCCATATAAACATAGCAATCTCCGCAAATAGTGCGGTTATTATGGCAGATATTGACCGCACGAGAAAGTTGC
>JAVHQO010000001.1:0-5378 GCA_036171175.1 Gallionella sp. | reverse complement strand
CCCGCCAAGGCTTTGCACAGCTCGGTTTTACCCACACCAGTCGGGCCCAAAAACAGGAACGAACCATAGGGACGATTCGGATCAGATAAACCAGAACGCGAACGGCGTATCGCATCCGACACCAAGCGCACGGCTTCATCTTGACCGACCACGCGCTCGTGTAATTTATCTTCCATCTTGAGCAATTTGTCGCGCTCGCCCGTCATCATTTTCGCCACCGGAATACCCGTCGCGCGGCTCACCACTTCGGCAATTTCTTCCGCGCCCACATTGGTACGCAGCAAGCGATGGAGAGATTGATCGCTTTGCTCTTCGACTTCTGCCGCCGCTTTTAATTTCGCTTCTAGCTGCGGTAATTTGCTGTATTGCAACTCGGCCACTTGTTCCAATTTTCCTTCGCGTTGCAATTTGGCGATGTCGCTTTTAACCGCCTCAATTTCTTTTTTCACATCCGCCGCGCCTTGTGCCGCGCTCTTTTCTGCCTTGAGAATTTCTTTCAAATCGTTGGCTTCGCGTTGCAATTTCAGCAGCTCATCTTCAATAAGCTGAATGCGTTTTTTCGAGGCTTCGTCTTTCTCTTTTTTCATCGCCTCGCGCTCGATTTTGAGCTGAATAATGCGACGGTCGAGCTTGTCGATGACTTCGGGCGTGGACTCGTTTTCCATCTTCATGCGCGCCGCCGCTTCGTCGATTAAATCAATTGCTTTATCGGGCAAAAATCGGTCGCTGATATAACGATGCGACAGCTCCGCTGCCGCAATAATCGCAGGATCAGTGATGGTCACACCGGTGTGGTGCGCTTCGTATTTATCTTTCAGACCGCGCAAAATCGCGATGGTCGATTCCACGCTAGGTTCATCCACCGACACCTTTTGGAAACGGCGTTCCAAGGCGGCATCTTTTTCCACATATTTTCGATATTCATCCAGTGTGGTCGCACCGATGCAATGCAGTTCGCCACGCGCCAAAGCGGGTTTGAGCATATTGCCCGCGTCCATCGCGCCCTCGGCTTTACCCGCGCCCACCATGGTGTGCAATTCGTCGATAAACACGATGCTTTGACCTTCATCAAGAGCCAATTCTTTGAGCACATTTTTTAGCCGCTCTTCAAAATCGCCGCGATATTTCGCGCCCGCCAACAATGCTGCCATATCCAAACTCAGGACTTTTTTACCCTTGAGCGATTCCGGCACTTCGCCTTCCACGATGCGCTGTGCCAAGCCTTCGACGATAGCGGTTTTACCCACACCCGGCTCACCGATTAACACCGGATTATTTTTAGTGCGACGTTGCAGCACTTGTATGGCGCGGCGGATTTCGTCATCGCGACCGATGACCGGATCGAGCTTACCCCTGCGCGCGCGTTCGGTTAAATCCACCGTGTATTTTTTCAGCGATTCGCGCTGACCTTCGGCATCCGATGAGCCCACCGACGCGCCACCGCGCACCGCGTTAATCGCGGCTTCCAAGGGCGCGCGTGCCACGCCATGTTGTTTCAGCAAACGACCGCACTCGCCTTTGTCGCTGGTCAATGCCAGCAAAAATAATTCACTGGCGATAAATTGGTCGCCGCGTTTTTGAGCGTCTTTGTCGGTGATATTGAACAAGTTCGACAAGTCACGTCCAACCTGCACTTCGCCGTCGTGTCCCTCGACTTTAGGCAAGCGTGACACGGCATCCGTCAACGCTGTTTTCAGCGCGCCAGTATTGCCGCCAGCGCGCGCTAGCAGCGAATTTGCACCGCTATTCGCATCGTTCAGCAAAGCCAACAGCAAATGCTGCGGCTCGATGAATTGATTGTCCGAACCAACCGCCAGACTTTGCGCATCGGACAAGGCTTGTTGCAACTGGGTGGTGAATTTATCGAAACGCATGGCGAACTCCTTCAAGAATTTAACTGCTGAGTAAATGGGGCGACTGTTTAACAATTTCAAGATGGCATTCCATCCCTTATACTCCTCGCCAATTTTTTTTGGGTTGAGCTATGTCAAAGCAGCATATTGAATTCGAGGTTAAAAATTCGCTAAATGAAGACCTCGGCAGCGGTGATTTAACCGTGCAATTATTGGCTGAGAATCGCCTCGCCGCATCACGCGTAATTACGCGTGATGCGGGCGTGTTGTGCGGCACGGCATGGTTCGATGAATGCTTTGCGCAAGTCGATAAAAACTGCGCGGTGAGCTGGCTAGCGCAGGACGGCGATGCCATTAAACCGGGGCAAACTTTATGCGAAATTAGCGGCGCATCGCGCAGCCTATTGACCGCCGAACGCAGCGCGCTGAACTGGCTGCAAACCCTGTCTGGCACAGCGACGAAGACGCGCAAATATGTCGATGTGGTGGCGGGCATTAAGGTCAAAATTATGGACACGCGCAAAACATTACCGGGGCTGCGTGCAGCGCAAAAATACGCGGTAACCGTGGGAGGCGGATACAACCAACGCGTCGGCTTATTCGACGGGATTTTGATTAAAGAAAATCACATCGCCGCTGCGGGCGGCATCACACCAGTGTTAGTGCAAGCCTTCCAACTTGCACCGATTGGTGTGTCAGTACAAATCGAAGTAGAAAATTTAGAACAACTGGAAGAAGCGTTAGCGGCTGGCGCGAAGCTAATTTTGCTGGATAACTTTGACCTCGAAACGCTAGTCGCGGCGGTGGCACTCAACGCGCAACGCGCCGAACTCGAAGCCTCTGGCGGCATCACGCTAGCGACCTTGCGCGACGTTGCCATGACGGGCGTAGATAGGATTTCGATTGGTGCGCTAACTAAGGATGTTCACGCTTTGGATTTGTCGCTGCGGATTATTTAAGGGTGCGCTAAATTTTACGCGCTACCACATCTATCAATGCTGACATACCGCTGTGTCCCACGCCCTCTGCTAGCCATTCGTCGTGCTCGTGCAATTGCAAAATTTGCATATCTGCAAAAGCCGCGCGCAGCAAAGGTTCGGTATAAAGATTTTCAATTTGCCTCGGCCCGCCAGTATGCCCAGCCGCATGAAATTCAAGTTGGCGCACCGTGTAGCCTTGTAGCAGCAACAGTCCATTCGGCTTCAGACTACGCTGCATTTTTACAAACATTGCCTCGCTGATTTGCCAAGAGGTGAACTGAATAAAAATAGCTACCAGCACATCAAATTGATTTTCTGGCGCGTCCCAATGAAATAAATCAGCCTGCTCAAACTGCACTGTCACACCGCGCTGCTGTGCCAGTTTTTTAGCTTTTGCCAGTGCCACTTTCGAGCTATCCACGGCGACAACGTCCAACCCTTGCTCGGCTAACCAAACACTGTTGCGCCCTTCACCATCCGCAAGTGCCAAGCAGCGCATCCCTTTGCGCAACAGCCCTTGCTGGGCAGCGAGAAAAACATTGGGCTGTGTGCCAAAACGATACTCATCGCCCGCATAACGCTCATCCCAAACATTTTCAGCCATGTTTGAATCTCCCTATTTGCTTAGTCGCCCACACGATTAAATCATCGACATAGGTGAACACCACGGGGATCACCAGCAAACTCAAAAAGGTTGAGGTGATGAGTCCACCGATAACCACAATCGCCATCGGGGAGCGGAAACTGCCGTCGCCCATGCCCAAATCCATCGCCACGGGCAACATGCCCGCGCCCATCGCTAACGTCGTCATCACAATCGGGCGGGCGCGTTTTTTACAGGCATCAAGCAGCGCGTCGTAGCGATTCATACTGCGATCGCGGCGCGACACGATGGCGTATTCGACTAATAGAATCGAGTTCTTAGTGGCGATGCCCATCAGCATCACGATGCCGATCATGGCGGGCATGGAAATAGCGGTGCGGGTTAAATACAAGGCCAAAAACGCGCCCGGAATCGACAACACCAACGCCATCAAAATCGTGGCGGGCTGCATAAAATCTTTGAACAGCAGCACCAGCACAATGTAGATACACAACACGCCCGTGAGCATCGCCAAACCAAAGCTGGCAAACAATTCTTTCATTGCTTCGGCATCGCCTATCGGCGCGATTTGCACGCCCGCATCCATGTTTTTAATCGCCGGTAAAGCCAGCGCGGCAGCTTGTACTTTGCCTAGCGGCTCGCCCGCCAACTCAATGGCGAAGGTGATATTGCGCTGTCTGTCGTAGCGGTCGATTTGCGCGGGACCGCTTTCAAAACTCAAAGTTGCCACGTTGCCCAACATCACCGGACCACGCGTCCCTGGCACAACTAAACGCGCCAATAATTGCAAATCTTGACGGGCGTCATCGCGCAGTTTCACCACGATGGGCAGCTGTCTATCAGGCAAATTTAGCTTGGCTAAAGACTGGTCGAAATCGCCATTGGTAGCGACACGCAATGTCTCGGCAATCGCGCTAGAAGTCACGCCCATTTGCGCGGCTTTGGCAAAATCAGGACGCACCACAATTTCGCTGCGCAAGATGCTGGAGTTCGATACCACGTTGCCGATGTTGGGAATGGTGCGCAACTCTTGCCCCACTTGCAGCGCGGTATCCGCTAACAACTGGCTGTTTTCACTGGTCAACACCAACTGATATTTTCCGCCACCCGTATCTAATCCAACCTTTACGCGCACACCCGCTAAGGCGGTGAGTTGTTCGCGCAAATCGTTCTCAATAATTTCTTTGCGTGGACGTTGATGACGGGCTTTTAGCTCCACTGACAGTGTGGCTTTGCGCGACTCGACCGCACCCGCAGGCTCGAACGGATTACCACCCGACGAGCCGCCGCCGATGGCGGTATAGACCAGCACCACATTAGGATTTTTAATCACGATGGCGCGTGCTTGTTCCGCTAGCGCGTAGGTCTGCTCAAACTTGCTGCCCGGCGGCAAGGTAATCGTGACTAGGGTTTGCGACAAATCATCGGTGGGCTGGAACGCCGTCGCCAACTGCCCCGCCAAGCCAAATGAGCCAAAGAAAAATATCGCCGTCGCCAGCAACGTCGTCTTGCGATGCGCCAAACACCAAGCCGCCCAAGACGCATAAATATCCAACCAACGCGGCGTTTTATGCGGCGCGCGCGGACGCAATAAATACGCCGACATCATCGGCGTAAGCAAACGCGCCACCACCAACGAGAACAGCACCGCGACGGCTGCTGTCCAACCAAAATGGACGAAAAATTTACCTGGCACGCCGCTCATAAATGCAGTCGGCAAAAACACTGCGACCAAAGTAAACGTCGTCGCAATCACCGCCATACCAATTTCGTCCGCTGCCTCCATCGCCGCTTGATACGGTGTTTTGCCCATCTCCAAATGGCGCATGATATTTTCGACTTCGACAATCGCGTCATCCACCAACACCCCGACCACCAAGCTCAATGCCAACAGCGTCACCACATTCAGGGTGAAGCCGAATAAATACATCAGCGCGAAAG